>JBARZR010000307.1:0-5198 GCA_049650205.1 Pacificimonas sp.
CTCGACGTGCAGCGTGATGCCGGCGGCTTGCGCGAAACTTTCGAAGAAATGCGGGAACAGCTCGGTGTCCATTTCGCCGAGGCGCTGCTGCGGGATCTTGACCTTGTAGACCGTGAAAGGACGGCCCGAAATGTCGAGCGCGCACCGGGTCAGCGTTTCGTCCATTGGCGCATAGGCGCTGCCATAACGGCGGATGCCCGCCTTCTCGCCCAGCGCCTTGCGGATGGCCTCGCCCACGGCCAGTCCCGTGTCCTCAACCGTGTGGTGCTGGTCGATGTGCAGATCGCCCTTCGTCACCAGCTTCATGTCGATCAGCGAATGGCGCGACAGCTGCTCCAGCATGTGATCGAAAAAGCCGATGCCGGTGGACACGTCATATTGTCCGGTCCCATCAAGGTCGATGGAGAGGCGGATGTCGGTTTCTTTCGTCTGGCGGACGATCTGGGCGGTGCGGGTCATGCAGACGATCCTAGCGGTCCTGCTGCGGGAGGGAAACGGCGTCTTTCCCAAAAGCGCTTGCAGAAACTCAATTGTTCTGCAAATGTTCCAACATTGTCAGGAGATGTCCGATGCGCGGAAGCTGTTGCTGCAAGGCGGTCACTTTCGAACTGTCCGAAGCGCCGGCCATGATGGCCACCTGCCATTGTACGCGGTGCCGCAAGGTCGGTGCGAGCATATTTGTCTTTGCCATACGTAAGGCATTCACGCTGACCGCCGGCGCGGAACATATCCGAAGCTACGCGCCCGAGGCGGGATACAGCTACACCCGCAATTTCTGTGGTCGCTGCGGCACCGCGCTGGGCGAAATGACGGGCGAAAGCGAGAGGTTTCCAGTTCCGGCGAATTGCTTCGACGACGATCCCGGCGTGCGCAATCGTTTCCATGAATTCGTCGCGGAAAAGCCGGGCTGGTACGGCATTTGCGACGATGCCAAACAGTTCGACGCGCACCCCTTGAAAGACTGAGGCAGCTTTCGGACAGAACCTTGCTGGCGAACCAGCGCCCGCATGGAAAAGGGCCGCCCGCGAACGGACGGCCCCCATAGGAGAAGTTCACGATTTTACTGTGGGTAGGTCAGCGTTACGTCCGCATTCCCGCCCAGTTCGCCCACTTCAAAGCTCGCGGGTCCGAATTCCGGTGCGCCCGCCTGCGCCGCACCGCTCAGGCCCCAGCCCTCGGTCGGGCCGGTTTCGCCCATGTCGATTTCGCCATTCTCGTTCGTGTCATGCACGACGGCGGCGGCATACATGCCGGGTTCCACATCCTCGAAAGTGACGGTTTCCGCGGCCATCGTGGCGGGCATCATCTTCGTATAGGTGCCAGCGGCCTGCGCGAATTCACCCTCCGACTGCAGGGCGACCAGAACCTGACCCGGTCCGGGTACAATGCCATTGATCGTGACGGAGACCATCGCTTCGTCCGTCGCCATCATATCGTCGGTGGCGGGGTCGGCCATCATGTCGTCCTCAACCACGGCGGTGTCCATGTCGGTGTCCGGGTCGGCAACCGGCTCTCCGCCACAGGCGGCGAGGGCGAGCGAAACGGTGCTTATCGCAAGAAACTTTTTCATATCACGGTCCTTTCCTGGAACATTCACTGCCATGAACAGACGAGTCGGCAGGCTGTTCCTGCGACATTTTGTACATTCACAGCCCGGCGTCACCGCCCGGCGCGACCCGCCAGATCTTGCCGCCCACATCGTCCGCCACGAGGAGCGCGCCGGTCCGGTCGAAGGTAACGCCCACGGGGCGGCCCTTCGCCGTGTCGCCGACCAGAAATCCGGTCAGCAGATCCTGCGCCGGGCCGCCGGGCCGGGCACCCGAGAAGGGAATATAGACGACCTTGTAGCCGGATCGCGGCTTCCGGTTCCACGAGCCATGCTGGCCGACGACCGCGCCGCCGCCCGCGGGCGTGAAGGCGAGGCCGAGGCTCGCCGTGTGCGGGCCGAGGGCATAATCGGGCTTGATGGCGCTGGCGACGAGGTCGGGGCGCTTCGGTTCGGGGCGCGTGTCCACCACGTCGCCAAAATAACTGTAGGGCCAGCCGTAGAAGCCGCCATCCTGCACGCTGGTCATGTAATCGGGAACAAGGTCCGACCCCAGCATGTCGCGCTCGTTGACGGCGGTCCATAATTCACCCGACGCCGGATTCCAGTCCATTCCAACCGGGTTTCTGAGCCCGGTGCCGTAAAGGCGCATGTCGCCCGACGCGATGTCATATTCGTGGATGGCGGCGCGGCCTTCCTCCACCGCCATGCCCGCCTCGCCGACATTGGAGACGCTGCCGACGGCGATGTAAAGCTTCGTCCCGTCCGGGCTGGCGAGGAGGTTACGGGTCCAGTGTCCCGCCTTCTCGCCCATGGTTGGCAGGTCGGCGATCTTTCTGCCGGGGCCGGCGATCGCCGTCATCCCGTCTTCATAGGGATAGGCGCGCACGTCCGCGAAATTAGCGACATAGAATTGTCCGTCCACAAGCGCCATGCCGAAGGGCGAGGCCAGTCCCTCGGTCAGGAACACATGCCGCTCGTCGACCACGCCGTCGGCATCGCTGTCGCGCAGCAGCGTGATGCGGTTGGGGGGCAGGCCGCCCGCGCCCGCGTTCGACATGACCTTCTTTTCGATCCACGCCATGATCCCCGACGCCTCCTCGGGCGGCTTGCGCGTTTCGGCGACTAGCATGTCTCCATTTGGCAGGCGGTACATCCAGCGCGGGCTGTCGAGCCCGCCGGCATATTCCGTCACCGTGAAGCCCGGCGCGGGCGTCGGCATTTCCCCCTCCGCCCATGGCGAGGGATCGGCGATATTGACGGTCGGGAACAGCGTCTCATTGGGTTCCGGCAGTTCCGGGTTCGCGCCCGTCCCGGCGGCGACATCCAACTTCGCCGTCTCCCCGCAGGCAGTCAGTGCAAGTACGGCGGACAGGAAGAGGACGGCACGCATTTGGATCTCCACGGATTGAAGCGGTTTTTCCGCCTCCTATATCGTGCGCTCCCCATTCCAAAGCCCCAGGACGCGATATGACGCAGAGCACGCACAGGCCCGACACCATCTATGGCACCACCATCTGCGCGGTGCGGCGCGGAGACAAGGTCGTGGTCGCGGGTGACGGCCAGGTCTCTCTCGGCAACACCGTGATGAAGGGCAACGCCGTGAAGGTCCGCGCCTTGGGCGATGGCAGCGTCGTCGGCGGGTTCGCGGGGGCGACGGCGGACGCCTTCACTTTGCTGGAACGGCTCGAGACAAAGCTGGAACGCTTCCCCGGCCAGCTGAAGCGCGCCGCCGTGGAACTGGCGAAGGACTGGCGCACGGACCGTTACCTCAGGAAGCTTGAGGCGATGATGATCGTCGCCGACAAGGATGTGACGCTGGTGCTGACCGGCACGGGCGACGTCCTCGAACCCACACATGATGTCACCGCCATCGGGTCGGGCGGCAATTACGCGCTCGCCGCCGCCCGCGCGCTGATGGAGTCGACCGAACTGGGGGCCGAGGAGGTCGCCCGCCGCGCGATGGCCGTCGCCGCCGAAATCTGCATTTACACCAACGACAATCTGACCGTCGAAATTCTGGATACCAAATAATGACAGACATGAATATTTCGCCGCCCGCACATTCGATTGCGGCCCTGACCCCGCGCGCCGTGGTCGCCGAACTCGACCGCTACATCGTCGGCCAGAACGACGCGAAGCGCGCGGTCGCCGTCGCGCTCAGGAACCGCTGGCGGCGGCAGCAGCTGCCGGAGGAGTTGCGGCAGGAGGTCAGCCCCAAGAACATCCTGATGATCGGGCCGACGGGTTGCGGCAAGACCGAGATTTCGCGGCGGCTGGCGAAGCTGGCCGAGGCCCCCTTCATCAAGATCGAGGCGACGAAATTCACCGAAGTCGGTTATGTCGGTCGCGACGTCGAACAGATCGTCCGCGACCTTGTGGAGGAGGCGATCCGCCTCATCCGCGAACAGAAGCGCGCGGCGGTGAAGCTGGACGCGGAGCGCGATGCGGAGGACCGGCTGATCGACGCGCTGGCGGGGAAAGACGCCGCGTCCGGCACGCGCGACAAGATGCGCGAGAAGCTGGCCAATGGCGACCTCTCCGACAAGAAGATCGAGATCGACGTGGAGGCCAGCCCCTCCATGCCCTTCGAAATGCCCGGTATGGGCGGCCAGGTCGGCATGATCGATATCGGCGGCATGTTCGGCAAGATGGGCAAGCAGCAGAAGAAGCGGAAGCTGACCGTGCGGCAGGCCTATGACGTGCTGCTGGCGGAGGAATCCGACAAGCGCCTCGACGACGACGACATCGCGCGGGAGGCCATCGAGGCCGCCGAGCAGAACGGCATCGTCTTCCTGGACGAGATCGACAAGATCGCCGTCTCCGATGTGCGCGGCGGTAGCGTTTCGCGGGAGGGCGTGCAGCGCGACCTCCTTCCCCTCATCGAGGGCACGACGGTAACCACCAAACACGGCGCCGTGAAGACCGACCATATCCTGTTCATCGCCTCGGGCGCGTTCCATGTCGCGAAGCCGTCGGACCTCTTGCCCGAACTTCAGGGCCGGCTCCCCATCCGTGTCGAACTGAAGGGGCTGACGGAGGAGGATTTCCGCCACATCCTGAACGATACCGAGGCCAGCCTGATCATCCAGTATCGCGCGCTGATGCAGACCGAGGGCGTGACGCTGAACTTCACGCCAGACGCCATCGACCGGATCGCCAAACTCTCCGCCGATGTGAATGCCAGCGTCGAGAATATCGGCGCGCGGCGCCTGCAGACCGTCCTGGAAAAACTGGTCGAGGAAATCAGCTTCGAAGCGTCGGAATGCGGCGGCACCACCATCGACATAAACGCCGCCTATGTGGACAAGCAGCTGAGTGAGATCGTCGAGGACCAGGACCTGTCGAAATATGTTCTTTAGATAGGCTCGCTTCGATGGACATACACCGCCTGCTGTCTTACTCCGCTATGACATTGGGAGGCATGGGATGACGCGATTCAAGGGCTGGATACGGGCACATCCCTGGTGGACCGGCCTGATCGTGCTTGCGCTGCTGGCTATTCTGTATCTGGCCTTTGGACGCGGCGGGCCGCCCGCGCCCGATTTCGAAACCGGTGAAGTCACGCGCGGCGATGTCAGCCGCACGATCGCCGCGTCGGGCAAGGTACGCGCCCGGCGGACGGTGGAGGTGGGGGCGGAAGTCTCCGGTC
>JBARZR010000308.1:0-4159 GCA_049650205.1 Pacificimonas sp.
TTCGTCGTCACCGCAGGGCGACCCCATCGAACCCGGCGCGTTCCAGCGTCGCCGCTGCCGCGACCTCATCGATGAAATCGGCTGAGAAGATATCTTCCGTCTTCGGCGCGGGAGTCGCGGCGCGGACAGGCGCGGCGGCACTCGCCACCACGACGGGCGGCGCTGCGGGCGCAGGTTTCATCGCGGCGGGCGCCGCGGCCTTCACGGGCACCGGCACTTCGGGTTTCGTGTCGGCCAGCCGGATGGGCTGCGGCTCGGTTACGCGCACGCCCGCATCCTCGACCACTGCATGTTCCATGCGAACGACATCGCCAGCGGCACCGTCCGGCGTTAGCCAGGATGCGAGTTGTACGCGTCCGCCGACGATCTGCTCTGGCTGCGGCGCCTTCAGGTTCCAGACCTGCGCGTTGATATCCTCCAGCCGGGTCAGGCTGGCGCGCACGCCCAGCTCCGCCTGCAGACGGCTGATCGCATCCTCATCATCGGCGATCTGCAGCGCCAGATCCTCGATCCGGTCGCGCTCCGCCGCCACGCTGTAGCTGGAGACATAATAACCAAGAGCGGCGCCGATCGTAATCGCGCCCAGTCCCAGATTTCCGAACTTGCTCATGCTGCTCTCCCCCTCCACTTCGTGAAGGTTTCCTCTCGATTGTCGTTTGCCCAAGCGGGTGCCTTGGTGCGGATGGCGGCGCGCAATGTGGCGGAGCGCGCGCGCGGATTGCGCGCCAGTTCGGCCTCGCCCGCCTTCACGGCCTTGGCGGGCTTCCGGAATGTCGGCGCGGGCCCCGCATCCCGCGCCTGCGGCTGGTGACGGGACCCTGCCGGATTCCCGCCGCTCCGCGTCCGCAAAAACCGTTTCACCGCCCGGTCCTCCAGCGAATGAAAGCTGACCACGACCAGCCGCCCGCCAGGAAGCAGCAGGCGTTCCGCCGCCGCCAGCGCCATGTCCAGCTCGCCCAGTTCATCGTTCACCGCGATGCGCAGCGCCTGGAACGTCTTGGTCGCCGCATCCGTCTTCGCGCCGGGCTTTTGGCCCGCCGCCTTGCGAATGACCTGTGCCGCTTCATGCGTTGTCGTCAGCGGGCGCGCCTTAACCAGCGCGCGCGCCACGCGGTACGCCGCGCGCTCCTCGCCCAGGTGAAAGATGATGTCGGCCAGTTCGGACTCGTCCGCCTCATTGACCAGATCCGCCGCCGACGGCCCCGATTGCGCCATGCGCATGTCGAGCGGACCATCTGTCTTGAAGGAAAAGCCGCGCGCGGCCTGGTCGATCTGCATCGACGAGACGCCGATATCGAGCATGATGGCATCCACCTGGTCGATATCACGCGCGGCAAGCTCTTCATCCATTTGCGAAAACTGCGCCTCGATCAGCGTCAACCGGTCCAGCCCGAGCGCCTCGCCTGCGGCAATCGCGTCGGGATCCCGGTCGAATCCGTAAACCTGCGCCGCCCCCGCCTCCAGAACCGCGCGCGCATAGCCACCCGCACCGAATGTGCCATCGACTACGCGCGCGCCGTCGACATCGCCCAGTGCCGCCAGAACCTCGTCCAGCATCACGGGAATATGTGGGGCCGCGCTCATTTCGTGCGCATCCGTTGCAGCTTCCGCCCGATCATGCGGGTCGCCAGCGGGTCGTCGACATGCTCCAGATACAGGTCGGGGTTCCAGATCTGAAAACTGTCGCCATGACCCGCGAACAGCACTTCCTTCTCAATCTCCGCATAGTCGCGGAAATCCTCAGGCATGACGATGCGCCCGGTCTCCTCATAACCGATTTCCTGCGATAGGGAGAAGGCGCGGCGGCGGCGCTGGTCGGCGGCGGCGGTCACGTCGTCGGCGGCGTGTTCCAGCTTGATGGCGTCGTTCAGGGCAATGATTTCCGTAGGCTCATACCCCACGAGGCAGGGCAGCATTTCGCGGTGCGGCATCAGGACGATACGGCTGTTCCCGGAACGGGTCTGCACGGCGTCGCGAAAAGACGCGGGAACGCTCATGCGCCCCTTGGAATCCACGCCGCCGACAAAATTGCCCTGGAAAAACCCCGTCACGTCCTCGCCCATTCCCTCATGTCCGGGAACGGAAAGCCGCGCGGCCAGCACCCTTGATGCCGGATCAGATCAGACCGTGGATTACACCCATGTCCGCACGCAGCCACCCATTACCCATGTGCATATCCCTATATGGGAGATCATGGTTCGGCAATGGGAAACTGTGGAAAATATTCAGATTATGGCTTTAGCTTATTGTTTTCTATATGATTATCATATCCCAACATCGAAAATTCTTTACTGAAATCTGACGATTGCACATGTGGATAACTCTGTGAGTTGACGTCATGTCGCCGGGAAATCGTCCACTATCCAGCCTCTTCATAGCCAACGTTCACGCCGCGCCAGAAGGCAACCCGGTCACGAATTTCCTCTGCCGCTTCTTTCGGATGCGGGTAGAACCAGGCCGCGTCGACATTGCGCTCGCCGTCCACCACAAGAGTGTAATAATGCGCCGTCCCCTTCCACGCACAGACCGTAGTTCGCGCGCTGTCCTCCAGCACCGATGCGTCCACCGCCGCGCGCGGAAAATAGTGATTGCTTTCAATGACCACCACATCATCCGACCGGGCGATGACTTTGCCGTTCCATTCTGCCTTCATCATCACATACGCCTTTCCGGACCGTTCAGCGACGGTTCAATGCCCGCCATGCAGAACAGGCACATAACAGGACGGGCCCAGATAAGGGAATGAACATGAGACAGCTTTTCAGACCGGCTATGATCGGGGTTCTAAGCCTGGGACTCGGCGCCTGCGCCTATGGCGATTTCGGCTATGGCGGTGTCAGCGTCGGCGCATCCTCCGGCGGCTATTACGATGACGGTTATTATGGCGACGGCTATTACGACGATTACGGTCGCGGCTACGGCTATGGCTCTGCGCATTACGACAATTACGGCTATCACCGCACCTATCGCTATCCGGCCTATTATGGCTGGCATTCGAACTATTATTATCCGGGCTATGGCAGCTACGTTTACGACCGTCGCGGCAACCGCCGCAGCTGGCGCGACACGGACCGGCGCTACTGGCAGGGCCGCCAGGCCGAATTCCGCCGCTGGAGAAGCCGCAATCCACAGGTCCGACTGGAACGGATCGACGATCGCATCGCCCGTTTGGAACGGCGCGATGACCGGCTTGGCACCGACCCGCGCCGCGAGCGTCGTCTGGACCGGCTCGAGGATCGTCGCGACCGCATAGACTGGAGCGATCGCCGCGACCGGCGCAGGGACGTGAACAGGCGCGTCGACCGCCGCGACAGTATCGACCGCGCAGTCCGGCAGGGCCGAGAGAATGTCCGTGACGGACGCCGTGCGGACCGGCGGATGGAGCGGCGCACCGAGAGGCGTGCCGAAAGACAAATCGAACGGCGTGCCGACAGGCAAACCGAACGTCGCGTCGAACGGCGTGCGGAACGGCGCGCGGAGCAGCGGTCGGAACAAAGGGTAGAACGCAGAGAGCAACGGCAGGCTGAACGACGTGCCCAGCCCCGCAGCGAGCGCCGGGCGGAGCGCGCCACTTCCAGACGCGACCGATCAACTCGCCGGTCATCTGGCAGAAGCGAAGCGCGCCGCACCCTGCCCGACTGACCCTGCGATTCAGATGTGAAACTGCCCCCTTGCGGCGGCTTTCCGTCTTGGGCAAAGGCCCGCGTCCAGGGGATGGCGGGCCTTTGTCGCGCAACGCGTCCAAGGATGTTTCCGAAAAACAGCGACAACGGGGAACAAGCGGTGAAGGCATATTTGCTGTGCGCGGCCACGCTTTGCATCGCGTCTTCCCTCCACGCGCAGGAAAAAACACCCCCGGGCAACTTGCCCGTCGATGATATTACCGCGACCGGCAACGCGCCTCCAGATGGCCGGATTGCGAGCTATGCGCCCGCCGAATTCAGCCGCTTCTCCCCCAATACCGCGCTCGACATGGTGCGGCAGATTCCCGGTTTCATCCTCGAACGTGCGGATGAGAAGCGCGGTCTTGGGCAAGGCGGCGCGAATGTTCTCATCAACGGTCGCCGTATTTCCGGTAAATCCAACGACGCTGTCGACGAACTTGGCCGCATCGCCGCCACAGATGTCGTCCGCCTCGACATCGTGGAAGGGACCAGCC
>JBARZR010000309.1:0-3351 GCA_049650205.1 Pacificimonas sp.
GCGCAGGGCACATTGCTCGATGTCGATCACGGCACCTATCCGTTCGTGACCAGCAGTAATACGGTCAGCGGCACGGCCGCGTCCGGGTCCGGCCTCGGTCCCGGTGCGGCGGGCTATGTGCTGGGCATCGTCAAGGCCTATACCACACGCGTCGGTTCCGGGCCTTTCCCCACCGAACTTGAGGACGAGATCGGCCAGAAACTCGGCGAGCGTGGCCATGAATTCGGCACGGTCACGGGACGTCAGCGGCGCTGCGGCTGGTTCGACGCCGCGCTGGTCCGGCAGTCCATCGCCGTGTCGGGCGTCAGTGGCATCGCGCTGACGAAGCTCGATGTGCTGGACACCTTCGAAAAATTGCGAATCTGCACCGGCTACCGTGTCGACGGCGAAACCTACGACTATTTGCCGGCTTCGACCCAGGCGCAGCTTGCCGCCGAACCGATCTACGAGGAATTTGACGGCTGGGAAGGCACCACCGTCAGCGCGCGCAGCTGGAACGACCTGCCCGCGCAGGCCATCAAATATGTCCGCCGCATCGAGGAACTGGTCGGCTGCCCTGTCGCGCTGGTCTCGACCAGCCCCGAGCGTGAGGACACGATACTGGTAACCGACCCCTTCGCGGGCTAGCGCAGAACCGACAGCGTTTCCCTGACGCGCGCCAGGGCACTACCAACCGCGTCCGGTTCCTCCAGCAGCGCGAATGTCCCCGTCAGTGCGAAGCTGCAATGGCCATGCACCACAGCGATGAGCGAGCGGGTCAGGCGGTGGACGTCCACATCCGTGTCTTCGGGTAACGCACGACGTACTTCCTCCTCGACAATCTGCGTCAGCGCGGCGCGAGCGCGGGCGTCATGCTCCGGCATTCCCATCCCGTCCGGCAGGCGGTGGTCGTAGATCGCCATCCACAGATTGCCGTTCGCCTCAGCGAAGCTGAAATAGCCATGCACCAGCGCCGCGATGCGGTCGTCGTCCGCCGGTTCCAACGCGGCCGACAGATGCGCCGCCCATAGTGCGAATGTGTGGGTGTTGATGGCGACCAGATAGCCGTCGAGACTGCCGAACACATTGTAGATCGTGCCGACGCTGTATCCCGCCCGCTTCGCCGCCGCCCGCGCGGAAAAGCGCGCGAACCCCAGTTCCGCCAGCAATTCATGGCCTTCCCTTATCAGAAGGGCACGCAATTCCTGCGGCGTATGATCGGAGCGGCGAGCCATGAGCCGCGTTTTAGGGCAAGAATTGAACAGCGTCTAATATTTTAATTGAACAGTGTATATTTTATCCGTAGAGACTGGCCTGCCCCGATTCGCGGGTCGTAACTTTGGATGAGACAATGCAGGCGTACATCACGGCATCGGGGCAGCATCTGCCCGGCGCGCCGGTCGCAAATGCAGACATGACGAAATATATCGGCTCCCTGTCGGCGGCGTCCGACCGGCGCGGGCGGCTCGTGCTGCGGCAGAACCGGATCAGGACACGGCATTATGCCATGCGCGCCGACGGCACGAGTGACTGGACGGTCGCCAGTCTGGGCGCGGCGGCGGCGCGGAAGGCGCTGTCACGCGCGGAAATCGACGCCGCGAATATCGGCCTTCTGGCGACGGCGACGACGCAGAACGACATCATGGTCCCCGGCATGGCGAGCGGCGTTCACGCCGCGCTCGGCCTGCCGCCCATGGAAATCGCCAGTCTGCAAAGCGTCTGCGCGGGTTCGCTGATGGCGCTGAAGGCCGCCGCGCTGCAGGTCCATGCAGGCGAGCATGAGGCGGCGCTGGCGCTGGGTGCGGAGTTTTCCAGCCGCTATTTCCGCCCCGGCATGTATCGGGGCACCGATGCCATGAACAATGACGGCACGCTGCCCGGCGATGCGGAGTTCCTGCGCTGGACGCTGTCCGACGGCGCGGCGGCGGTACTGGTCGAGAACCGGCCCGCCGCGCGCGGCCTGTCGTTCCGCATCGACTGGATTTCCTTGCGGTCCTTCGCCGACCGCTTCGCACCCTGCATGACGGGCGGCGCAGTCCGCGATGAGGATGGCATGCCGACACCCTGGAGCCATCACGCGGACATCGACGCCGCGGTAAAGGCCGGCGCTTTCCAGCTGCGGCAGGACGCCGACGCCATGCACCGGATGCTGCCTGTCTGGATCGGCGAACTGATGCGCCTGATCGATGCGGGCCGGATCAGGACGGACGAAATCGACTGGTTCCTCTGCCATTACAGCGCTCACAGCCTGCGCACCGAGATGGTAAAGCTGGCGACGCGCGCGGGCTGCATGATCCCGGAGGAACGCTGGTTCACCAACCTGTATGAAAAGGGGAATGTCGGCGCGGCGTCGCTGTTCCTGCTGCTCGACGACATGCTGCGGCACCCCGATTTGAAACCCGGCCAGCGCATCCTCTGCGCCGTCCCCGAAAGCGGACAGTGCGTGATGGGCTATGCGGCCATGACCGTAGTGGAGACTGACAATGACTAACATGAAGAGCGTATATCTGGAGAAAACGCAGCGCGGCCTGGCGCAGGTGTGGATCGACTTTGAAAGCGCGCTTGTGACCGTGCCGATCATCGACCGCCTGACATCGGGGCGGCTACGACTGGAGGATTATCGACGCCTGCTCGTCAACATGCGCCAGCAGGTGATCGAGGGCAGCCGCTGGATCAGCCGCGCGGCGTCGAACCTGTCGCCCGCTCATGAGGATCTGCGCACGAAATTCGTGAAGCACGCGGCGGAGGAACATCGCGACTATCTGATGCTGGAGCGGGATTATCTGGCGACGGGCGGCAATGTCGCCGTCATGCACCGGACGCCGAAGAATATCGGGTCCGAGGCACTCAGCGCCTTCATGTATCAGGCCGCGAGCCAGCCCGATCCCGTTGGCCTCTTGGGCGCGATGTTCATCATCGAGGGGCTAGGAGAACGATTGGCGGCGGGCTGGGCGGACGCGATCCGCGCGCAGCTGGACCTCGGCACGGACTGCGTCCGCTTCCTCGCCTATCACGGGGCGAACGACGAGGATCATATGGCCATGTTCGACGCGGCGCTGGCGGGAGCGGTCACGACCGAAGACATCGGCGCGGATATCGTCCGCCATGCGAAGATCGTCGCGCGGCTTTACCGCCTGCAGCTGGAGGAGCTGGACAATGTCTAAGCCCGCGACCCTCGATGCTTACGATCCGCGCGATCCCGACCCGTGGCTGGCGCTGGGCATGGACAAGACCCTGCCTATCGCTCCTGAGGCCAAGGCGGCGCTGGTGCGCGACACCGGCTCGTGCAGTCGCCAGTTCCTACTGCCGCTGGTCAGGCCGTTCGCGAGCCTGTTCATCGTCATCGCGCAGCTGATCCACATGGTGTTTCCG
>JBARZR010000310.1:0-4441 GCA_049650205.1 Pacificimonas sp.
GATCGGGCCCATGGCGGTTGGGCCCGCAGACACCCTTGCGAAACAGCAGAAAAACCATCGGTAGCCATCCGACATAGGGAATGAACCAGACCAGGAACAACCACCATGGCAGGCTCTGATCGTTCAAACGGCGGATTGTTAGTGTCGCCAATGGAAACAGCAGTGCGAAGGTCGCTGTCAATCCCCCTACGCCGAATAGGGGTAAAAGGATGAACAGGAGTTCTTTTTCAAGAACTGCCAAACCGACGATCAGACCGATCCACAGGAAAAAAATCATTGGACATAGTCGGATGAATACGCCTGCTTCCGTAGCGGGCGACCTCACATCGACAACAAAAGTCTGTCTCAGCGGTCGAAACTCATCGCCTAATTCGCTCATAACGGAAGCGCTAAATCATGCTGGTTAAAAATCTTTAAGCCGCGAACAACTCCAGCTGCTCCTTCTTCGGCACAATCAGGCTTTTCAAGTCCGCCACATCGGTCAGCGCCGTCGGCCGCCAGTCGACGCAGGTGATGAAGGGCCGGATTTTCCGCACGGACTGCGTGATCCTGCCCAGATCGTCCAGCCGCAGGGTCCGGTAGCGCCGTGACGACAGGATCGCGTTCACCGCCTTTACGCCCAGACCCGGCACGCGCAGCAGAATTTCCTTTGGCGCGCGATTGACATCGACCGGAAAATTCTCTCGAAATTTTAGTGCCCAGGCCAGCTTCGGATCGATGTCGAGCGGCAGCATGCCATCGTCCGACGCGGCGATAACCTCTTTCGGCTGAAAGCCGTAAAAGCGCATCAGCCAGTCCGACTGATAGAGGCGATGTTCCCGCATCAGCGGCGGCGATTTCAGCGGCAGAACCGCGCTCGCATCGGGAATGGGACTGAACGCGCTGTAATAAACGCGCCGCATGCTGAAGCGGTTGTAGAGGCTCGACGCCTTCAAAATGATGTCGCCATCGTTCGCCGCGTCTGCGCCGACGATCATCTGTGTCGACTGGCCCGCGGGGGCGTATTTCGGTGCGTGTTTGTAGCGCTTCTTCGCGTCCTTTCCGTCGGCAATGGCGGTTTTCATGCCGCCCATCGCGCCCTCGATCTGTTTCTCGTTCTTTTCGGGCGCGAGACGTTTCAGGCTCGACGTCGTCGGCAGTTCCACGTTGATCGACACCCGGTCGGCGTAAAGCCCCGCCTGCCGCAACAGTTCCTCGTCGGCGTCGGGGATCGTCTTCAGGTGGATATAGCCGCGGAAATCATGCACCTCGCGCAGTTGCCGCGCGACCTCGACCAGCTGCTCCATCGTATAATTGGACGACCGAATGATGCCCGACGACAGGAATAGCCCCTCGATATAGTTTCGCTTGTAGAAGTTCAGCGTCAGCTGCACGATTTCCTCAGGCGTGAACCGCGCCCGCCGCACGTTGGAGGATTTGCGGTTGATGCAATAATGGCAATCGAAGATGCAGCTGTTGGTCAGCAGGATTTTCAGCAGCGAGATACAGCGTCCATCCGGCGCATAGGCGTGGCAGATGCCCATACCCTCGGTGCTGCCCACGCCCGTGCCGCCCGTGCTGTTGCGCTTCGACGTCCCCGACGACGCGCAGGACGCGTCGTACTTCGCCGCGTCCGCGAGGATCGCGAGCTTTTCTCTGGTGTCGAGCCGGGCCATTTGTTCCATTTACGTTCTTGGCGGAAAATGTCGACAACATATGTTGCCACAGTTACGACGTGCGGCGAAGAGGGAGTCGTTCAATATGTTCAAGCCGTTCATCGCACTCACAATGCTGGCCGCAGCATCTACCGCCCACGCCGCGCCCGCCGACACCTACACCCAGCTGCGTGACGATATCTGGCAGTGGACGCTCGACAACAGCCCGTTGACCGCCACGCTGATCGGCGACCGGCGCGGCGACGGCAAGCTATGGGACATGTCTGAAGAAGGCTATGACCGCGAGATCGCCGAATCGAAGGCCTGGCTTGCCCGGCTGGACGCGATCGACACCGCCGCCCTGCCCGCCGACCTCAAGGTCGACCACGGCGTCATCCGCCGCTCCCTCGCCGACCGGATCGCGGCGGCGGATCACGACCAGAGCCGCTACATATTATTCACCAATCGCGGCGGCTGGCACATGTGGTTCGCCGGACTCGCCGATTCCTCACCCTTCTTCACGACCGCGGATTACCAATCCTATGTGAACCGCCTGGAAGCCTACCCCGCTGAAAATGCAAACGCCCTCGCCCGCACGGAAAAGGCGGTCGCGGGCGGCCTGACCCAGCCTTGCGCGCCCATGGAGAAATTCTCCGGGACCATCACGGGCAGGCTGGCGGACAGCGCGGAAACCTCCAGCTTCTGGACGCCCTTCACCGAAAAGCCCGCCAGCATTTCGGATACCGACTGGCAGGCGCTGAAGGCCCGCGCGAAGACCGCCATCGAGGACGGTGTCATGCCCGCCTACCGCGAATTCGCCGCTTATTATGAAACTGAATACGCCCCCAACTGCCGCGAGACGTTCGGCATTTCGGCCACACCCGGCGGGCGGGACTATTACGACTATCTGGTCGGCAGTTACACGACCACCGACATGACGGCGGATCAGGTCCACGACCTCGGCCTTTCCGAAGTCGCCCGCATCCGCGCCGAAATGGAGGAGGTCGCCGCCACCGCAGGCTATGAGGGCGACCGCGAGGGCTTCATCAAGGCGCTCCGCACCGACCCGAAATATTATCCGAAAACCGGCGAAGAGCTGATGGAATATACCGGCGCCATCGCCAAGGAAATCGACGGCTGGATGCCCGTGCTCTTCAACACGCTGCCGCGCCTGCCCTATACCGTGAAGCCGATCCCGGACGATCAGGCGGTCGGCAACACCACAGCCTATTACGAGGGCGGCTCGCTCGCGACCGGCAAGGCGGGCATCTACCGCGTCAACCTGACCGAGCTCGACCAGCGCCCCTTGTGGGAAGTCCCCGCCCTCACGGTCCATGAAGCGGTCCCCGGCCACCACCACCAGATCAGCCTGCAGCAGGAGCTCGACATCCACCCCATCCGCCAGCACGGCATCTATTTCACCGCGTTTGTGGAGGGATGGGGTCTCTATTCCGAGCGGCTGGGCATCGAGATGGGCCTTTACAACACGCCCGAAAAGGAAATGGGCCGCCTCAGCTATGAGATGTGGCGCGCCTCCCGTCTGGTGGTCGACACCGGCATCCATGCGAAGGGCTGGACGAAGCAACAGGCCGCCCAATTCATGCTCGACAACACCGCGCTCAGCGCCGGGAACATCGACGCCGAAGTCAACCGCTACATCACCTGGCCCGGCCAGGCGCTCGCCTACAAGATCGGCGAACTGAAGATCAGGGAACTACGCTCGAGGGCCGAGGAAGAACTCGGCGCGAGTTTCGACCTCCGCCTGTTCCATGACGCCGTTCTGGAGAACGGTCCCGTGCCGCTGGATGTCTTGGACGCGCATATCATCCGCTGGATCGCCGGGCAGCAGGCAAGCTAGGCCCACACACCCCAACCACACACGTCACCCCGGATTTGATCCGGGGTATCGGCGCTTGTGAATTACCCGTCCGGCCCCAGCTCCGCATCCAGATCGCGCGGCCTGACCAGTACGGTCAGTTCGCCCAGCCGGCCCGAATCGATCTCGGTCCAGTTCGCCACATCGAACGCCATTTCCGCGTAAGTCGCGGTCGGATATTTCACGTCCACCGCCTGCCTGTACGCGCCGCCGTCCGCGGGTGTAAGCAGGAAGATCAGATCCTCCAGCCCCGGATTATGCCCGATCAGCAACAGCCGCTCCGCCTCGGCCCTGGCGTCATGCACGATATCGAGCAGCGTCGTCGCCCCCGCCATATAGATCCGCTTGTCGAGCGCGGCGTCCAGCCTGCGCCCCAGCCCCTCCTCGACCCCGTCCATCGTCTCGATGACGCGCGTTGCGGGCGAGGCGACGACAACGCCCCATGTCAGCCCCGCATCCTTGAAATGCGCTCCCATGGTGACGGCGGCGCGGCGGCCCTTGGCGTTCAGCGGCCGGTCGAAATCGCGCTCCACCGGGTCGTCCCAGCTGGACTTGGCGTGGCGGAGCAGGGCGATCGTCTTCATGGTCCGCATCCGTAGCGAAGCCCGCGCGCGCCGTCATGCGGAATCCTTGCGCACACTGCCCCAATACCCCACATTTAATCCATGAGCATCGAAGCCGCCATCGCCGCCGCGCCCTATGCGAGTGCCGAACAGGTCTCCCCCCTGGTGCGCCGTGTGTTGGCGAAGAACCCCAGCCCCTTCACCTATCTGGGAACGGGAACCTATATCATAGGAACCGGAACGGTTGCCGTCATCGACCCCGGCCCCGACGACGACACACATCTGGAGGCCATCCTCGCCGCGACGACCGGCGAAACCATCAGCCATATCGCCGTCACCCACACCCACCGCGACCACAGCCCCCTGGC
>JBARZR010000311.1:0-5907 GCA_049650205.1 Pacificimonas sp.
CGACCGTCAGTCCAAAATAGACGATGTCTTCCGACCCACCGATGCCGACGGAGCCAGGAATGTTCGCGTCCCAGACGCCATTTTCGGTTACGTCGATAAAGCAGTCCCCCGGACCGGGTGCGCCGCCAATGGGGTCGGCATCCTGTGTGATTGGTTCCGGGTTCTGAATATCTTGGAAATCCTGATATGACCGTACATCGATGTCGAACCTGACACCGGGAATACCTGCCAGATCCTCTGCGACGAAGTCCGCGATCAGTTCAAGTGACGTTGGTGCGGAATCTTCGTCTTCCTCACCGCCCTCAGAACTGTCGTCGGCATCCTCGGTGCTTTCATCCGTAACGAAGTAGCCGGTTGCGGACAGTCTCGAGACCTCGCGCACAGTGCCTTCGACCCGTGCGGCGGTATAGGACATGTAGCCCAGTTCGACCGCCCCCATCAGCATGGTCATCATCGGCAGCGCCAGGACGGCGAATTCGATGATATAGCTGCCGCCGTCTTCGCGTTTCAGTCTGGATAGAATGTTCATCACCGTGACACCCTCAGATAGCCAATATTGCGGCCAATACGCTCGAACACGGTATCGAGCTCACCGGCCTCACCACTGTTGGCGAGGTAGAAATCGTCTTCGGAACTGGCGCACCGTTCGAGGGAGTTCCTGTCGGTGCTGCTGACGCTGTTCGTGAAGGCGACCGTGTGAATCTGAATTCCCTGCTGCTTCGCATATTCGCAGATATAGCGGAAACGCGAGCGATGCCGTGTCGCGGTATCCCAATCGGTGTCGCTGCGAACATGGTTTCCGTAATCGGACGCATATTCGAGTCCGTAAGACGAATATTCGTCGCCAGACGTCGACATCGTACCGTCGGTCATGAAGACGATGTATTTTGCGACGGGGCGAGCCGTTCCTGAAGAACTGTAGGAATTCGTATTGCTGAACGGCTTCTGGTTCGACAGCAGCGTCGTCGCCCAGTACATTCCCACATGGTGATATGTGCCACCTGCGGGAACTAGGTCTTCGACCATATCCTCGAGATCGCTCTTCGAATGCTCGTCCAGGAGCGTGACCTCTGTTCCGCACGCATAGTTCGGACCACGATCCGTTGGGCCGGAACCCGTCGCAGTCGTAAAATACTGTTCGGCCTCGTCGGTATCGTTCTGAATCGTATAGGCCAGCCGGTCGCTGATATCGCGATTGTCGTCCGGATAATCGGAGAATGTCAGATCCGCATCTGCAGGTGTTCCCTTGGCCGGCCAGCCGTATTGACCGCTTGAGTAGCGATAATTGGGCAGCTGGATATAGGGTTGCCATTTTGGAACCGACGTGCCGTCTGGCTCCTGATCAATAATGTCCCATGCGCCGTCCGGAACCCTGCCGAAGGCGGTTTCGTCACCGTCAATGCTACGAGTTGTCGTCCGCATTTCAAGGCAGCCCTGCCAGTCATAGGGCGATGTACCGTCATCAAGCCCACGTTCGACATAGCCACGAAGATTGAGGGTCTGGCGTCCGCGAAGACCGCGACGGCGCCACATGCCATTGCGCCAGTCGCGACCGGTGCCGCAATAATTATTGCCTGCCACGCAACGTTGAGCGACGAAATCGCGCGAATAATAATGCGCATTGTCCATTTCGATATAATCTTCGCCGCCGGAGTCGGAATCTTCCACCAGCTGTTTGCCGATATTCACGGTCTGGCTGTAGGGAACGACGCCGACGCGTACACGCAGGCCTGAGCGGTTCAGCTGCGTGCGCAGCGTGTCCATGGTATCCAGGAAGCGCAGGGTTGCCGATTGCATCTCATTCATGCGCTCGTTGCTGCTGCCGCCATCACTGTCCAGATCCCAGGCCATCGAGCCTGTCGTATCAAGGACCAGAACGACGTCCACATTGTTACCCGAGCGGATGGAGAAGCAGTCCAGAGAAACCGGCATCGTTTTGATCGACGCCAGATTGAGGAGTGTCGTAGGGACACTTGCGGTAAGAGTCAGTTTGAGTTCGCCGCTGGTAGGATCGACCTGCGAAGTCCAGTCGACGGTTTCCGTATTGAATGTGCCATCGGGAAAGTTGTAATCAACGAACTTGTCAATTTCCTGCGATCCGGCATCCACGCCATCCATCATTGGCGTGATCGTGTCATCCATGATCTTCCGGCCAGCGAGCGCCGCAGCGTCACAGGTTTGCGCAAGTCTGGACTTCGCCATATAGCCGCGCGTCATGTCGATGCCGCCACCGACGGCGACCAGAAGAGGAAACACGCCAGCCGCGACGATCAGCATCGCATTGCCGCTTTCATCCCGTGCGAGACGCCGCAGTATGCCCTGCGGCTTTTCCGCTGACTTGTGTTTCCCCGCCATGATGCACACTTTCCTTGATGGATCTGACCTTCCCAGGCGGCCAGACCGGATTTTTCTGCTCTCCTCGAATAGGGTGACAAGACTAACGGAGGTTTCACGAACAGGGTGAAGGGGCATGGTTAACGAAACAGCCTCGGCGACTCATGCCGGTGGGCCGCTGGACGCTCTGCGCGCGAAGGCGCCGGCTCGGCATTTCGCCTGCCTGTTCGCGCCTGTGTCGCGGCGAACGGCGCTGGTTAATCTGCACCTGCTCGATCTGCGCCTCGAAAATGCGGCGCGCGATGCCAGCGAGTTGCAGATCGCGCTCATCAAGCTGGCGTGGTGGCGCGACGCGCTTGCCGAACTGCCGGACCGGGCACAGTCGGGCGAACCGCTGCTGACGGCGCTCGCGGATGCGGAGGTGCCGGGATGGCCGCCTTTGCTCGCCGCCCTTGCGGAAGCGCATATGGATATGGCGGAAGGCCAGGAGGCTGGCGCGAGCGGACGCGGAGCGGCGCTGTTCCGCGCTGCCGGCCGTCTGCTTTCCGAAGCTGGCGATCCCGGATCCGAAACTTATCTGACTTCGGCGGGAGAGGCATGGGGCCGTCGAGAGCGCCATACCGGTCCACCAGCGGACAGGTCTATGCGTCCCATCACGGCGCTCGCGCGCATTGCGGATGAAAAGTCGCGGTCCCCGTCAAGGGAACAGCTCGCCATCATGGCTCATATATTGACCGGGCGGCTCTGATCTGGCGTTAGGCCGGCTATGGGGACTTCGATATGACCGGATGGAAGCGAACAGCGCTGCTTTGCCTGATCGCCGCGCTGGCGGCAGTTGCGATCTGGGGCTGGACCCGGTCCGCGCCGGTCGTGACGGTCCCGACCGCTCCGGCACCGCGCACGGAATTCGTCACCACCCCGCCACCCGCTGCTGCCTGTCCGCCCACACCCATATGTCCGTCCGTGCCAACCGCCACGCCGCCGCCCGCGCCGACGGCCGACCCGGTCCTGCGTGAGCGCAAACGTTTTGATCGCAATGACAAGAATGACGACGGCATCGTCAACCAGACGGAATATCTGACCTCGCGGCGTCGCAGTTTCGACAAGATGGACGCCAATGGTGATGGTCTGATCAACTTCAGCGAATATAGCGTGAAGCAGCGCGAGCGCTTCGCCCGCTCCGACTGCGACCGCACCGGCACGCTCAACCCGGACGAATTCCAGTCCACCGCAACTCACAAGGACGCGCCAAAGCCTAACTGTTGACTGGGCCCAATTGCTGACTTGGGTCATGCGGGTTAGGCGGACCGCCATGCGCATCCTGATCATCACCGGCCTTTATCCGCCCAATGCCCCCACCGCGACGGTGCGCGCGCCCAAATTCGCACGTTATCTGCTGGATCGGGGACATGATGTGCGTGTGCTGGCGGCGCAGAACCTGCAATTTCCGGCGGCGGTCGATCCGGAAATCCCTGTGGAGCGGATTACGCATATATCCTATGTGCGGCGCGGTCGGTCCGCGCCGATGACGGAGGCGGACCAGCCAAAGGCGACGGGCAAGCGTGATAGCGGTAGCGGCGGGCATGACAGCGCCACCGGTCTCCGCGCACTCTGGTGGCGGCTGCAATATCTGCCCGATCCGCATGTGACCTGGATCGCTCCGGCGGTGGAGGCGGGACGGCGCATGGCCGGTTCCTGGCGTCCCGACGTCATGTTCTCCACCGGCCCACCGCACAGCTCGCACCTGGTGGCGTCGCGGCTGTCGACGCATATCGGCGTTCCCTATGTGACCGAGCTGCGCGACCTCTGGTCCGACAATCTCTATGGCAAACAACAGGGGCTGGGTGGACGGCTGATCGGCGCGGCGGAACGCTGGCTGGAGCGGCGCGCGCTCGGGGGGGCGACGGCATTGATCGCGGTGACGAAGGGCGCGTCCGCACGGCTGGCGAAACGCTTCGGCAAGACGGTGATTGATGCTGCGAACGGCTTCGATCCGCGCGATTTCGAGGGGCTTGAGACGCCCGCGCCGCTCGACCCGGAAAAGCTGACCATCATTCACGCCGGATCGACTTATGGCGGTCGCCGCTCACCCGAACCGCTCTTCGCCGCGCTGGCGCAGATGGGCGCTGATGCGGACGGCATATCTGTCAAATTCTACGGCGAAGACGTTGGCATCGCTCTCGGCATGGCGGAACGCGCGGGTGTGGCGCATCTGGTCGAGGGGCATGGCAACATTCCCAGAAGCGAAGTGCTGCGCATAGAGCGTTCCGCGGACATATTGCTGCTGCTGCGCTTCGATACCGAGGGGGAAAAGCATGTCGTCGCGGGAAAGCTGTATGAATATGCCGGCGCGCGGCGGCCCATTCTCTGCCACGGCCAGACGCAGGGCGAGGCGTCCGATCTGATCGAGGCGAATGACCTTGGTCTTGTTTCCAACGATCCGGACAGGATTGCGGGCTGGCTGCGCGAGCGGCAGGCCGAGCGGCAGGCTGGACGACTGCCTGATCTGCCTGTCGGGCCTGCGCGCGCACTGACCCGTGACGAGCAGTTCGCCAAGGTCGAAAAGCTGCTTGGCGAGGTCATCACACACCTGTCGTAGGGAGTGAGACTCCACTGGCCTTGGCGCGCCCGTGCGCGTAAGGAGAATGCTGACTATCTTCATGACCGGCAGGACCAGTAAACTTGGACGATAACAGCCCCGCTTCCGGCCCGAATTCCGGCGGACCCGACGACGACATCCGCCCTATCGACATCACGGAGGAGATGAAGACCTCCTATCTCGATTACGCCATGAGCGTGATCGTTAGCCGCGCGCTGCCCGACGTGCGCGACGGCCTGAAGCCGGTCCACCGCCGCATCATCTATTCCGCCTATGAATCCGGCTATGTCGCGGGCCGCGCCTACCGCAAATCGGCGCGTATCGTCGGTGACGTCATGGGTAAATATCATCCGCATGGCGACAGCGCGATCTACGATGCCCTCGTCCGCATGGCGCAGCCGTGGTCGATGCGCGTGCCGCTGATCGATGGACAGGGCAATTTCGGGTCGCAGGATCCCGACGCCGCCGCCGCCATGCGCTATACGGAATCACGCCTTGAGCGGGTGACCGAGCAGCTAACGACCGACCTCGATAAGGATACGGTCGACTTCATCGAAAATTATGATGGTTCGGAGTCCGAGCCCGCCGTCCTGCCCGCGCGCTTTCCGAACCTTCTCGTCAACGGCGCGGGCGGCATCGCGGTCGGCATGGCGACCAACATTCCGCCGCACAATCTCGGCGAAGTCGTCGCTGCCGCGCTCGCCTATATCGACAATCCGGCGATTACCGCCGAAGAGCTGATGGAGTTCGTCCCGGCACCCGACTTCCCCACGGGCGGTTTCGTCATGGGGCAGGGCGGTCTGAACTCCGCTTACACGACGGGCCGCGGCTCTGTCATCATGCGCGCGAAAAGCCATGTCGAGGACCGCAAGGGCGACCGCACGTCTCTCGTCCTGACGGAGGTTCCCTATCAGGTCGGCCTGCGTAATCTGGTCGAGAAAATCGCCGAAGCGGTCAAGGACAAGCGTATCGAG
>JBARZR010000312.1:0-5538 GCA_049650205.1 Pacificimonas sp.
CCACCATGACGATCACCCCGGCCGCGCCGGCGTCCCTCGTAACCCATTTAACTTAGTCCCATATTACCTAAGTGCCGGCGGGCGCGTCCTATGCCGGTTCTGCTGCGTATCTCCCCGAAAGAGGTATGTCCCAGCGTATCACAATCCCAAAAAACAGTCCGCGCGCCGCGGAACCCGACTCATGCCCGCTTTACACGGACGGCACATCGCATAGCGGCAAAGCGCGGGCGCGAACAGTAGTTTATGAGAGAGGGTTGCCCGCAGCGCCGGAGGCGGCGTGTCGGCGCTGGTCCGCGCGGTAGCGGAATTGCAGCCAGATGGCCGGAACCAGCAGCAGCGGAACACATAGAAGATACAGCATTTCCAGCGCCGCGATGGCCCCCGCGTCCTTTGGCGCGCCGGGCGCGGGATCGTAACCAAACAGCGCCAGCAGCGGGAACAGCACGGCCACGGGAAGGACATAGCCCAGCTTCTGCGCGGTCGTCAGCACGGCGTTCAACAGGCCGGACCGGTCAATGCCGCCCGCCTCCCGCTCCACATCGCCATGGTCCGCCAGCATCGCGCGCAGCAGAAACAATGGCGCGGCATAGCCGACGCCCGCCATGCAGATGGCGGCCAGGCTGACATAGGGCCGCGACGCATCGAACAGGAAGAACGCGATCACATGCGCGATCGCGCCGTAGAGCGCGGCGAACGCGCCCGTGCGCGCCTTGCCGATTCGCTTTGCGAGCCTCAGCCAGAGTGGCAGCATGACGAGGCCGATGATGAAATAGACGAGCAGTCCGAGCGACGATTCGATATCGCTGAAGCCGCGGGCGCCCTCGAAGAAGAAGCGAAACAGCGTCCCCGTCGAGCCCGCCGCCAGGTTGACGCTGATATCGGCGATCAACAGCAGCCGCAGCGACGGGTCGCCGAATATGCGCTGCAGATCGGCCCAGCGCAGGCGCGCCTTGGAGAGATTGGCCCGGCTGCGCGGAACGAACAGCAGCGCGGCCAGAACTGTGAATGGGGTTATCGCCAGGATAAACCAGCCCATGGCCGTAACGGCGGGCGGGGCCTCCGCGCCCATCAGCAGTGACAGGATGGCCGGCAGCAGAAGGACCGCGATCAGCCCCACCATATGTCCCGCTTGCCAGAAGCCGTAGATGCGGCTGCGCTCATCATAATCCGGACTGATCGTGGCGCCCCAGCCGAGGTGCGGGACATTCAGGAACGACTGGCCCGCATACATCACGACCAGCCCGCCCAGCAGCCAGAGCAGCCCCGCATCGTCCGGCGGAAAGAACAGCAGCGCCGAGGCGAGAAATACAAGGATCGCCCCCAGTGCGATCCACGGTTTGAAACGGCCAAAGCGGCTGCGTGTGTTGTCCGCCCAATAGCCGACGACGGGATCGAACAGCGTATCGATGGCGCGCACCGTGCCGAACATCAGGCCGACGGCGGCGAGGTCGAGTCCCATCTCCCCCGCATAGAAAGGCGGCAGGAAGACAATGAGCGGCAGGCCGGTGGCCGCGACGGGCACGCCCGGACCGGCATAGGCGATCAGACGGGATGTGGGCTGGCGGGAAGGCGGCCGGCCCGGGGCCGGTTCGCCAGGGGCAGGCTGAGGCGAGGAAGACTGGCTCATCGCGGTTCAGCCTATGCCGTGACGCCTCCCTTGCCAGCCTGCCCTAGAAGATAGGCCGTTCCGAACGCTCAGGCCCGTCTGCGGCGCGCGGCCCCCAAACCAAGTGCCGCCAGACCCAGAAGCAGCGCCGCACCCGGTGCCGGCACATCATCGACCTGGCCGGGCATGTTGAGCGGCGGCAGGTCGGCGATGGGACGATAGGGCAGGTCGCCGACCGGCGGGTTGCCGATCGGCAGGCTGTCGATGGGCAGCGGATGATCGGCGTCGGTCGTGACGATATGCTCGCCTTTCGCAAGGCTTACCCGTCCGGCCACCACGGTTAGCTCGTTGTTGTGCAGCTCGGCAGGTTCGCCCGTCCGGTTGTTAAAGAACGTGACGTTGCCGTTGTGATAGTTCGTGAAATCATTGTCACCGACGAAAATGAACCCCGGCGGATTGACGAAATTGCCGCCCTTATATTGTTCGAAACCCATGGCGATGGCGGTGGGGTTGCCCGCATTCGCGCCCTTGATGAGGGTGTTGCCCTCGACGACCAGCTGGCCGCCTTCCGCGGCGTCGATCAGATAGCTGGCCGTACCCTCGCGGTCGTCGATGGTGGAGCGGCGCACGATGGTCGATTTCGCGCGGCTTTTGACATAATGGCCGGTCGTGACACGGCTGAATGTGGAATCCTCGATGACGACGCCGCCGATGGTCTTGCCGATATAGACGGCGTGGGTCAGCACGCCGGCTCCGCCCGGACTGCGGATGAGGTCGAAACTGGAGCCGCGGATGGTGACGATATTGTCGTCGCCTTCCCCGCCGGTCAGGATGCCGTTCTCGACATTGTAAAACTGGCTGTTGAGGACCGTCAGGTTCCTGCCCTCGCCCCGGATCCCCGCGCCGTTACGGTCGGGAACGGCGGCGTCCTGAAAGCGGATGCCGTCGATGGTGATGTTGTCGCCCTTGGTGACAAACAACGCCTTGCCCTGCACGGTGCCGCCGCGCACGACGACGCTGCCCGGTGCGGCACCGGGGGCGGCGCGGATCGTCAGATTGTCGTCATAGAAGGCCGCACCCTGCCTGTAGGTGCCGGGATGGATCTCGATCACGTCACCGTCATTCGCCTGGGCGGAGGCGGCGGAAATGGTCGAATAGGTCTTGCCCGCACCGACCTGCAGCGTGGCCGCACTGGCAGCAGTGACAACAAAACTCGACAGGGCGAAAAGCGCGGCCCCGACGCGGATGGTTCCGTACATGGATACTCCAAACAAATATGTCGTGAGGGGCGCATGGCCCTTCGTCACCGCCCGTGCTGGGCTGGCATGGTTAACAAAATATAAACACCCGCATGAAATGCAGCTTTGCTGCGACGAGCTGTATTTCTGGCGGGACATTACGCAGACGACGCTCCGAAGAACTGGCGATACGCGTCGGTTCACGGCAGGATGGGGCCATGACCTACACGACCCTCGACGACCGCGCCGCCGCCGCGCCGCAGATTTCCGCCACCGACATATCCGCACTGAAGGAAGCGGGTTTCCGCGCGATCATATGCAACCGGCCCGACCATGAGGATCCCGGCCAGCCGACATCAGCCGAGATCGAGGCGGCGGCGGAAGCGGCGGGTCTGGCCTACGCGCTCGTACCGCTGGGGCGGGAGCCGCTGACGCCTGCGCTGATCGAACGGATGCGCGCCGCGCTCGATGACCTGCCCGGCCCGGTGCTGCTCTATTGCCGGTCGGGAACGCGCTCGACGACCCTGTGGGCGCTGGCGGAGGCGAGCCGGGGGCGTGCGGCGGACGAGCTCATCCGCCGTGCCGCGCAGGCAGGCTATGACCTCGGGCCCTATCGCGCCGTGCTGACCGATCTGGCGAAGAGGGCAGGCTGATGGAGCTGCCCGACCCCGTCCTGCTGGCGATCCCGTTTTTCGTCCTCGCGCTTGCGGCCGAAATCCTTTGGGTGCGGCACAAGGGGACGAGCGCGGGCCGCTATGAATGGCGTGACACCGTTACCAGCCTCAGCATGGGCATGGGCAGCCAGCTGGCGGGGCTGGCGTTCGGCGCGCTGTTCGTCGGCGCGGCGCTGTGGGTGGCGGACTATCGCATCGTGGATATCGGCTGGGTCTGGTGGGCCTGGGTCGCCTGCATCCTCCTTGACGATCTTGCCTATTATGCCTTTCACCGCGCGGCGCACCGCGTCCGCTGGTTCTGGGCCAGCCATGTCGTCCACCATTCGAGTCGGCGGTACAATCTCTCGACCGCGCTCCGGCAGACCTGGACCGGCACGATCAGTTTCAGCTTCATCTTCCGCCTTCCGTTGTTCCTGATCTTCGAACCGGCGATGATCTTCTTCGTGGCGGGCGCGAATCTGGTCTACCAGTTCTGGATCCATACCGAGGCGGTGAAGCACATGCCGCGCTGGTTCGAGGCGGTGTTCAACACGCCCTCGCATCACCGTGTTCACCATGCCACCAATGCGCAGTGCCTCGACCGCAATTATGCCGGGATGTTGATTATCTGGGACCGGATGTTCGGTACGTTTCAACCGGAACCGCGAGATGAGTCGCTGTCCTATGGTCTGGTGAGGGACATAGGCACATATAATCCATTGCGCGTCGCGTTTCACGAATGGGCCGGGATCGCGCGCGATCTGAAGGACGCGCCGTCATGGCGCGCGCGCTGGCATTACCTGGCCGCGCCGCCCGGCTGGAGCCACGACGGCAGCCGCGCCACATCGGAATCCCTGCGCGCCGTCTGGGAGCGGACGCGCGGCGATAGAGCCGATGGCTGAGCGACTCGACATAGGCCGCGGCCTGTCCATCGGCGCGGACGAACTGGCAGAGAGTTTCGTGCGGTCGAGCGGTCCCGGCGGGCAGAACGTCAACAAGGTGGCCACGGCGGTTTCGCTCGCCTTCGATCTCAGCGCCTCCGCGCTGCCCGACGCCGTCAAGCGCCGCGCCGTCAGGATCGCCGGACGGCGGCTGTCGAAGGCGGGCGTGATCGTTCTGCGCGCCGAGCAGTTCTCCACGCAGGAGGCCAATCGCAAGGACGCGCGCGACCGGCTGCTGGCGCTATTGAAAGAAGCCGCGATCCCGCCACGTTACCGGGTAAAGACAAAGCCATCGCGGCGCGCGAAAGCGAAGCGCGTCGACCGCAAGGTGAAGCGCGGGCGCAAGAAAAGCCTGCGCGGGAAAGTATGTCTGGAGTAGACGCTGCTTTTCTCATGCGCCTAACGGACCGAGCCTGTTCCATCTCGCGCGCGTTATCCAAAAGTCTGTGCCATCCCGCTCCCCCTGCCCTGCCACCCGCCCGTGAAACCTATGGGGTGGCAGGCCAGGGGGAGCGGGATGGCACAGGCTGCGAGGCATAGCCGAGCCCGACAAAAAATAACTAATTATTCGTTTTCCAGCCGCAGATGATGCCGAACAGGAACGAGGCGAACAGGGCCAGGCGCACATTTTCGCCCGTCATGCCGCCCAGCAGATCCTCTCCAAATCCGAACAGTGCGATGAATAGTGCAAGCGCCAGCGCTGCCATGATTTTAACCCCGGTTTTTGGCCTCTGTGCACCTCCGCCTAGCGGAAAAGTCTTTCCCCTCCGTTACCGGCACGGCATAGGGGCGCGCATGAAAGCCAAAATCTACATCACGCTGAAATCCGGAGTCCTCGATCCGCAGGGCAAGGCCGTCCACCATGCGCTCGGCGCACTCGGATTTTCCGAGGCCGAGGATGTCCGCCAAGGCAAATATATCGAACTGGAACTGGCCGACGGCACCAGCGAGGCGCGCATCGCGGAAATGTGCGAGAAGCTGCTGGCGAACACGGTGATCGAGAATTACCGGATAGAGATACTCTGATGCGCTGCGCCAAGCCTGCTGTGCCGTCCCGCTCCCCCTGCCCTGCCACCCACCACGATACATTCATGGGTGGC
>JBARZR010000313.1:0-3866 GCA_049650205.1 Pacificimonas sp.
GCCGTTTTCCAGCAGGCCCTTGAAGATCTGCACGGCGATGTTGCGCGGCAACAGGTCGTCGAGAATCGCTTCCTCGGAGGGCTCATATTCGACCGCGCCCGTCGCCGTGTCGCCATCCGCGTGGCCATCGACTGGGACGGGGATGATCTGCTGCTCGGTCGGGTCCTGCGCGAGTGCGGACTTGAAGCGGGAGAAATAATAATGCGCGACGTCGAACTCGCCCGCCTCGAAGCGCGCGGTGATGTCCTCGCCGATCTTCGCGGCATAGGCGAAGTCGGGATCCTTGATGTCGCTGAAATCCTGGAAGTGGACGATCATGTCGGGATAGAAGCGCTTGATGACCGCGCGGCCCTTCTTGCCCAGCAGGTAGAATTTCACGGTCTTGCCCTCAGCGATCAGCCGGTCGGCGGTCTCGCGCGCCTTCTTGACGATATTGGCGTTGAACGCGCCCGCCAGGCCGCGGTCCGAGGTGGCGACGACAAGGAGGTGCGTGTCCTGCTTCCCCGTACCGACGAGGAGCGGTGACGCCTCCGGCCCCGACACGCGCCCGCCGAGGGAGGCCATGACGGCCTCCATCTTCTGCGCATAGGGACGCGCCGCCTCGACGCGCTCCTGCGCGCGGCGCAGCTTCGCGGCGGCGACCATCTTCTTCGCCTTGGTGATCTTCTGGGTCGACTTGACCGAGGTGATCCGGTTTTTCAGGTCCTTGAGGCTGGCCATGTGGCTCCGTGTCTCTCGTCTAACTCGTCATCCTGAACTCGTTTCAGGATCTCTTGCCGGGTTCGCGCCTGCCTTGCCACGAGATCCTGAAACGAGTTCAAGATGACGGTGCGTGGAGAGGGCGGGCGCGGTCCCGCTATGCGAACGTCCGCGCGAATTCCTTGCAGAGGTCGTGCAGCTTCTTCGTCACGTCGTCTTCCAGCTTGCCGGTCTCGCGGATGGAGGTCAGCACGTCGGCATGGTTCGCGCGTACGTCGGTCAGCAGCGCGCTTTCGAAGCGTGTCACGTCCGACGCCGGAATACCGTCCAGATAACCGTTCACGCCGGAGAAGATCGAGACGACCTGCTCCTCGACGGGCATCGGGCTGTACTGCGCCTGCTTAAGGAGCTCGGTCAGCCGCTCGCCGCGCGCCAGCAGCTTTTGCGTGGAGGGGTCGAGGTCGGACCCGAACTGCGCGAACGCCGCCATCTCGCGATACTGCGCCAGGTCCAGCTTGATCGAACCGGCGACCTTCTTCATCGCCTTGGTCTGTGCGGCGCCGCCGACGCGGGACACCGAAAGGCCGACGTTGATGGCCGGGCGGATGCCTTGGTAAAACAGGTCGGTTTCCAGGAAGATCTGGCCGTCGGTGATCGAAATCACGTTGGTCGGGATATAGGCCGACACGTCGCCCGCCTGCGTTTCGATGATCGGCAGCGCCGTCATGGAGCCGCCGCCATTGGCGTCATTCATCTTCGCCGACCGCTCAAGGAGGCGGGAGTGCAGATAGAAGACGTCGCCCGGATAGGCCTCGCGACCCGGCGGGCGGCGCAGCAGCAGCGACATCTGGCGATAGGCCACGGCCTGCTTCGAAAGGTCATCATAGACGATCAACGAGTGCATGCCGTTGTCGCGGAAATATTCCGCCATCGCGCAGCCGGTATAAGGCGCGAGATATTGCAGCGGCGCAGGCTCCGATGCCGTCGCGGCGACCACGATGGAATAGTCCATCGCGCCGTTTTCTTCCAGCGAACGGACGATCTGCGCCACGGTGGACCGCTTCTGGCCGATGGCGACATAGACGCAGTAGAGCTTCTTCGACTCGTCGTCGCCCGCATTCGCGCCCTTCTGGTTGATGAAGGCGTCGATGGCGACGGCGGACTTGCCGGTCTGGCGGTCACCGATGATCAGTTCGCGCTGGCCGCGTCCGACGGGAACCAGCGCGTCAACGGCCTTCAGGCCTGTCTGCATCGGCTCGTGGACGGAGGTGCGCGGAATGATGCCGGGCGCCTTCACCTCGACGAGGCTGCGCGTCACGTCGGTCAGAGGCCCCTTGCCGTCGATGGGGTTGCCGAGGCCGTCGACCACGCGGCCGAGAAGGCCCTTGCCGACAGGCACGTCGACGATCTCGCCGGTCCGCTTGACCGTGTCGCCTTCCTTGATGCCCGCGTCGGAGCCGAAGATCACGACACCAACATTGTCGGCCTCCAGGTTGAGCGCCATGCCCTTCACGCCGCCGGGGAACTCGACCATTTCACCGGCCTGCACCTTGTCGAGGCCGTATACGCGGGCGATGCCGTCGCCGACGGAGAGCACTTCGCCCACCTCGGAAACCTGCGCTTCGGTACCGAAGCCGGCGATCTGCTGCTTGATGACGTCGGAAATTTCAGACGGGCGAATGTCCATGTTCTTAGGCGCCTTTCATGGCCCGACCGATATTGTCGAGCTTGGTCTTCAAGGATGAGTCGATGAGGCGGCTGCCGACCTGAACGATCAGGCCGCCGAGAATGGAGGGATCGACGCGCGTGTTGAGCGCGACGTCGCGGTGGAAGTTGGCGCGAAGGACGGTCTTAACCGCGCCCTTCTGGTCGTCCGAAAGTTCATGGGCGCTCGTAACGTCCGCCGTGATCTCGCCACGCGCATTGGCGGCAAGCTGCTGATAGTTGCGGACGATCAGCGGCAGCGCGCCGAGACGGCGGTTCTGAGACAGCACGCCCAGAAATTTCAGCGTCAGCGCGTCCAACTTCATCTTCTGCGCGACGGCCATCATGCTTTTGCCCGCCTGATCGCGATCGATCAGCGGCGAGGAAATCAGCGTGCGCAAGTCGGCCGATTCGTCCAGCGCTTCCTTCAGCTTGGCGAGGCTGCCCTCGACGGCGGCCTCCGCCTTCTCCGCCTTCGCAAGGTCGAACAGGGCCGACGCGTAGCGACCGCCAAGCCCATGCACCATGGTTCCGCTGTTCGTGTCTGAACCTGCCGTCTGCACGCTGTTCCGTTTCCGCCAACTGGGGATGAATTTCGAATGCCGTCACTGCCATATGAAAAGGCGGCGCGGAGGCGACTCCGGACCGGCGCTGCGCCCGCTAACATGGGGGACGATAGGTTGCAAGGCGGGGCGGGACGCGTCCGCGGGCATTTATTCAAGGACGAAGGGGCGCTGCGCCAGGATTTCATAATTCCGGTCTTCCGAATCGCAGGCTGCCAGCGCGCGGTCGCGTTCGCGCAGCATCGACTCGATGTCGGCGCGGCAGCATGTGAGGGCGAGGCTGAGCCAGCGGCCTATGCCGGGATGGCTTTCCGCGCCCGCACGATCCAGCCGCAGCGCATCCAGTCGCGCGATAATGTCCCCGGCAGGCTGAAGATGTTCGTTCGTCACCCAGCGATTCGTGGCCAGCCAGCCAGTGGGCATTCCACTTACGTCGAAGGCGAGCGCGGCAACATGCACGACCTGCGCGGCGTCTTCGTCGTCGGGACCCGCCAGCGCGTCATGGTCAAAGGCCGACAGCGGCAGAAAAATGTGGAAATGCCCATGTTCGCCAGCCGCGCGCTCTTCGGGCGGATGCGCATGATAGAACCAGCGCGCGCCCGACGCCGGGTCGATGGCGTCGTCTTCGGGATAATGGTCCCATTGCCGAAACGCGGCGGGGTCGTCCGGAACGACGCGCTGAAGCAGCATCCGGCCCTCCGCCGCCATGGCCGCGCTCAATTCGATGAGCGCGGCCATGGCGGGCGAAGGTGTTTGCCCGCTCGTCTGCCAGGAATTATTTCGCAGCGCAGCATCCCGGTTTCCTTGCGGCACAGCAGCCGGTTTTCGCGGCGCAACAGCCACTCTTGTCATAGGCGGCGCAGTTGCCGCCCGCCGCGCGGCACGCACCGCCACAGGCCG
>JBARZR010000314.1:0-3599 GCA_049650205.1 Pacificimonas sp.
TTGGCGCGGAAGCGATCCGCGAGCTTCTGGAAACGATGGACCTGGAGGCCGAGCACAAGGCGCTGGCCGAGGAACTGGCCGTTACCAAGTCCGAACTGAAGCCCAAGAAGATCATCAAGCGCATGAAGGTCATCGAATCCTTCCAGCAGTCGGGCAACCGTCCCGAGTGGATGATCCTGTCGGTCGTGCCGGTGATTCCGCCGGACCTTCGCCCGCTGGTACCGCTGGACGGTGGCCGTTTCGCGACGTCCGACCTCAACGATCTCTATCGCCGCGTCATCAACCGGAACAACCGCCTGAAGCGCCTGATCGAACTGCGCGCGCCGGACATCATCGTGCGCAACGAGAAGCGCATGCTGCAGGAATCCGTCGATGCGCTGTTCGACAATGGCCGCCGCGGCCGCACGATCACAGGCGCGAACAAGCGTCCGCTGAAGTCGCTTTCCGATATGCTGAAGGGCAAGCAGGGCCGTTTCCGCCAAAACCTTCTCGGCAAGCGCGTCGATTATTCGGGCCGTTCCGTCATCGTGACAGGGCCGGAGCTGAAACTGCACCAGTGCGGCCTTCCGAAGAAGATGGCGCTCGAGCTGTTCAAGCCGTTCATTTACGCCCGTCTCGATGCCAAGGGTCTCTCGATGACGCTGAAACAGGCGAAGAAATGGGTGGAGAAGGAGCGTAAGGAAGTCTGGGACATTCTGGAGGAAGTCATCCGCGAGCATCCCGTGATGCTGAACCGCGCACCGACGCTCCACCGTCTCGGCATTCAGGCGTTCGAACCCGTCCTGATCGAGGGCAAGGCGATCCAGCTGCATCCGCTGGTCTGCTCGGCCTTCAATGCCGACTTCGACGGCGACCAGATGGCTGTTCACGTCCCGCTGAGCCTCGAGGCGCAGCTGGAAGCGCGCGTCCTGATGATGTCGACGAACAACATCCTCAGCCCCGCCAACGGCAAGCCGATCATCGTGCCGTCGCAGGACATGATCCTTGGCCTCTATTATCTGTCGATGGACCGCCAGGGCGAGCCGGGCGAGGGGTCGGTGCTGGCCGGGGCGGTCGAGGTGCAGCATGCGCTCGACAACGGCTATGTCACGCTGCATTCCAAGATCACCACCCGCGTCCCGCAGACGGACGAGGACGGCAACGAGTATATGCTGCGCGTGGAGACGACGCCGGGCCGCATGCTCTTGGGTGAGAAGCTGCCCAAGTCGGTGAAGGTGCCTTACGAGCTGGTCAACCGCCTGCTGACGAAGAAGGAAATCGCCGACGTCATCGACGTGGTTTACCGCGAGACGGGCCAGAAGGACACGGTCCTGTTCGCCGACGCGATCATGGACCTGGGCTTCAAGCACGCCTGCAAGGCCGGTATTTCCTTCGGCAAGGACGATATGATCATCCCGCACGAAAAAGACGGGCTGGTCTCGGACGCGCGTGCGACCGTCGCCGACTTCGAACAGCAATATCAGGACGGCCTGATCACGCAGGGCGAGAAGTACAACAAGGTCATCGACGCCTGGTCCCGCTGCGGCGATCAGGTCGCCGACGCCATGATGGACAAGCTGAAGGCGCATGAGCTGGACGAGGATGGCCGCGAAAAGCCGGTGAACGCGATCTACATGATGGCGCATTCCGGCGCGCGTGGCTCCCCCGCCCAGATGAAACAGCTGGCTGGTATGCGCGGGCTGATGGCCAAACCGTCGGGCGAGATCATCGAAACGCCGATCATTTCGAACTTCAAGGAAGGTCTGACCGTCCTCGAGTATTTCAACTCCACCCATGGCGCGCGTAAAGGCCTTGCCGATACCGCGCTGAAGACGGCGAACTCGGGCTATCTGACGCGGCGTCTCGTGGACGTGTCGCAGGACTGCGTTATCATGGAAGAGGATTGCGGGACGGAGAATTTTCTGACCGTGAAGGCCATCGTCGAGGGGGGGACCACGATTGTCTCCCTGGGCGAGCGCATCCTGGGCCGTACGCTGGCGGACGACGTCGTCGACGCCAAGACTGGCGAAGTGGTCATGAAGGCCGGCACCCTCCTGTCCGAGGAGGACGTGAAGATCGTCGAGGACGCGGAGCCGGCCTCGGTCGAAATCCGCAGTCCGCTGGTCTGCGAAACCAAGCTGGGCGTCTGCGGTAGCTGCTATGGCCGCGACCTGGCGCGCGGTACACCGGTCAACATCGGCGAAGCTGTCGGCGTGATCGCCGCGCAGTCCATCGGTGAACCGGGTACGCAGCTGACCATGCGGACCTTCCACATCGGCGGCGCGGCGCAGGTTTCCGAGCAGTCGACGCTGGAATCCAGCTTCGACGGCAGGATGGAATATCGCAATCTGGAGGCCATCGTCGATGCCAAGGGGCGGCGCATCGCCATGTCCCGCGGTGGCGAGCTGGCGGTGATGGACATGGAGGGCCGCGAGCGCTCCGTCAACCGCATTCCCTATGGCGCGCAGCTGCACGGCGAAGACGGCCATATCGTCAAGCAGGGCGCGCGCATGGCGGAATGGGATCCGTACACGGCCCCCGTCATCACCGACAAGGGCGGCGTCGTCGGCTACCAGGACCTGATCGAGGGCATTTCCATGGAGGAAGCCGCCGATGAAGCCACCGGTATCGCCAACAAGACGGTCGTGGACTGGAAGGGTCAGCCGAAGTCCGGCGACCTGAAACCGCGCATCACGCTTACGGGCAAGGGCGACGAAGCCGCTGTCTATCAGCTGAACGTCGGGGCCATTCTGTCGGTCGCCGAAGGTCAACAGGTCGAGCCGGGCGAAGTGATCGCGCGTATCCCGCGGGAAGCCGCCAAGACGCGCGACATTACCGGTGGTCTGCCGCGGGTCGCCGAGCTGTTCGAGGCACGTATTCCCAAGGACAATGCGGTCATCGCCAGCATCGACGGCAAGGTCGAATTCGGTCGGGATTACAAGACCAAGAAGAAGATCTTCATTCACCCGCAACCGGGCGAGGATGGCGAGACCGTTGGTGAGACGGTGGATTACATGGTCCCCAAGGGCAAACATATGACCGTTCAGGACGGCGATATGGTGCGCAAGGGCGATTATCTGATCGACGGCAACCCCAGCCCGCATGACATCCTGGATGTCATGGGCGTGGAGGCGCTGGCCGAATATCTGGTCTGGGAAATCCAGGAGGTCTATCGTCTGCAGGGCGTGAAGATCAACGACAAGCACATCGAGACGATCGTTCGCCAGATGCTGCAGAAGGTCGAGATCACGACGTCCGGTGCGACGACGCTCTTGGTGGGCGAGCAGGTGGACCGGCGCGAGATGGAAGAGGAAAACGCCAAGCTGACCAGCCGTCAGGCGAAGGCGGAGGGCAAGCCCGTTCTCCTCGGCATCACCAAGGCGTCGCTGCAGACCCGGTCGTTCATCAGCGCCGCGTCCTTCCAGGAAACGACCCGCGTCCTCACCGAGGCCTCGGTGCAGGGCAAGATCGACACGCTGGATGGTCTGAAGGAGAATGTCATCGTCGGGCGTCTGATCCCGGCCGGTACGGGCGCGGCCATGAACCGCGCGCGGATCGAGGCGAACCGCCGTGACCAGAAACTGCGCGACAAGCAGCGCAAGGCCCTGGAAGCGCAGCAG
>JBARZR010000315.1:0-6890 GCA_049650205.1 Pacificimonas sp.
GGCTGCAAGACTGTCCGTGTCGAAGCCGGTGATCACCCGCGCGCTCAACACGCTTGGTGCCTATGGCTTCATTCGCAGGCAAAAGGACGAGAGTGACCTTCGCAATATCTTTGTCGAACGTACGGAGGCCGGTCAGGATTTCCTGCAGGAATTCGAGGGACTGATCGCGCATAATGACGATGACGACATCCCCGCGAGCCGCCGCCGCGAAGACCGACCCGCGACGCACTGAGCCCTCTACCCGCTCCATAATGGATGACCGGCCTGATCCGCGCGTTCATGCGTGGCGTGAAGACGTGGCGGATTCCGCGCTGGAGGGCATTGTCGCCGCCCGCCGTTTCGCCGTTCCCGTTCCTCACCGCCTGACCGAAGGCGGCAGCGAAATGATGCGGGCGGAACCGACACGTTCCGCCACCGCCGTCAGCGAACTGCTTCCGGGCGAGCGCTTCGATATTATCGACGACGCCGAAGGCTGGGCGTGGGGCTATAGCGCCCACGATCATTATGTCGGTTATGTCCGCTCCGAAAATCTGCGCAGCGACGGGCCACCACGCACGCACCGGATTACGACACCGACTGCGCTGTGTTTTTCGCGTCCCGATATCAAATCAGACGTCGCCCATATTCTGCCGATGCGCGCGGAAGTCGCGGCGGAAGATTTCAATGACGATTTCATGCGGTTGCGCAACGGAACGTTCGTGCATCGGCGGCATATCGGCGGCGCGGATGTCGTTGCCCGCGATGCCGTTCTGGTCGCGGAGGATTTCCTCGGGACACCCTATCGCTGGGGCGGACGTCGGCGTGCGGGCATCGACTGTTCCGGACTGATCCAAATCGCGCTCAGCGCCTGCGGTATCTCCGCACCGCGCGACAGCGATATGCAGCGGGAGCAGCTGGGTTCCGACGTAACAGGCCAAAAAATGAAACGCGCCGATCTCGTCTTTTTTCCCGGCCATGTCGGCATGATGGTGGATGCGGAGCGCATGATCCATGCCAACGCGCACTGGATGACGACGATGATCGAACCGCTGAAGGATGTCACCGCACGGCTGAAGCCGGAACATGATGAGCCACTAGTGGCGGTAAAACGGCTCTAGCGCATTTCTCCGCGCTCACGGCGGATGGCGTACCATTTCCGGACATTGGCATTATGTTCAGCAAGCGTATTGGCAAAGATATGCCCGCCCGTGCCGTCGGCCACGAAGAACAGGGCCTCGGTTTTCTGGGGGTTGAGAGCGGCGGCGATGGACGCGCGCCCGGGATTGGCGATCGGCCCCTTCGGCAGGCCAATCATGCTGTAGGTGTTGTAATCGTTCACGGCGTCGATTTCAGAGCGCAATATGCGTCGGCCAAGTGGGCGGCCTTTCGTGATCGGATAGATTATCGTCGGGTCCGCCTGCAACGGAATGCCTGCCTTCAGACGATTGGTATAGACGCCCGCCACCATGCGGCGTTCCTCGGCCTTGGCGGTTTCCTTTTCGATGACGGCCGCAAGAATGACGGCTTCTTCCGGTGTGGAGACGGCAATATCACCGGCGCGGCCTTTCCACAGTTCGGCCAGCGTATCCGTCATCGCCTGCTGCATGCGCGCGAGAACGGCGGCGCGGGTCTCGCCGCGTTCGTAGTTATAGGTGTCCGGCAGGACGCTGCCCTCGGCGGGAATGTCGACATCGCCCGTTAGGAAGTCCGCCGCCATCAGACGGTCATGAACCATGACGGAGGGCAGGCCCTCGGGAATGGTGATCCGGCGCTGCACCACACTTGCATTGCGCAAAATATCGAGTGCACCTGCTGGACTGGTCCCCGCGGGAAAACGGAACTCTCCTGCCCTTACCGTGCCCTCGCCGCCGAAAAGGCGACGAAGCAGCAGATAGCGGTCGGCGTCGGCGAGGACGCCCTTTTCCTCCAGCAGCCGCGCCGCCGATGTGCCGGTTGCCCCGCGCGGAATGGTGACATTCACCGGTTCCGTCAAGGGTCCGGTCGCAGACCATTCGGATTGCAGCATGGTATAGGCCGCAACCGCGCCGACAAGCCCGATGGCAATCAGGATGAAGAGAAGTTTTTTCATATGTGCAGCCCTGCCATGGCCTCGATAATAGCACGCTCGTCAAGGCGATACTCCCGGTAAAGGTCGGGAAGCGTGCCGGTCTGGCCGAAACGGTCCGTGCCGAGCGCCGCCACCCGGTGGCCACGCACACTGCCAATCCAGCTGAGCGCAGCGGGGCTACCGTCGAGGACGGTCACGACCTTCGCATCGGGCGCGAGCCGCGCGAGCGCGCGTTCGATATGAGCGGGTCGCCTGCCTTCCCCCGTCCAGTTCGAGGCCTGAGTCCATGACCAGTCGCGGTGCAGGATATCACAGCTTGTGACATTTAGAAGACCAAGGCCGGGCATATCCTCCGACAGGGTTTCCCAAGCTGCCAGCGCCTCCGGCATAACCGCGCCGGACGCGACGATCATCCCCTCCGCGCCGTCCGCCGGTTTCCTCAGCCAGTAGGCGCCGAGCAGGCAGTCGTCCTTCCAGCACTCGTCCTTCTGATGGTCCTGCGCCAGTTCCCGCGTCGACAGGCGCAGATAGCTGCTGCCGCCGTCATCGGCCTGAATCTGCGTCATCGCCCATTGCATGATTATAGCTAGCTCATCGGCATAGGCAGGTTCGAACATGGTTAGGCCGGGCTGGCCCATGCCGATCAGCGGCGTGTTGATGGACTGATGCGCGCCGCCCTCCGGCCCCAGCGTGATGCCGGAAGGCGTTGAAACCAGCAGGAAGCGCGCGTCCATATAGGCGGCGTAATTCAGCGCATCGAGACCGCGGGCGATAAAGGGATCGTAGAGGGTACCGACCGGAAACAGCCGCGTGCCGAACAACGGCGCGCTGAGCCCCATCGCGGCCAGCATCAGGAACAGGTTGTTCTCGGCAATGCCAAGCTCGACATGTTGTCCGGCCTTTTCGCCGCGCCATTTCTGCGGGCTGGGGATGTTCGCGCGGGCAAAGACGTCCGGCATGTGCGTCCGGCGGAACAGCCGGCGCTGGTTGACCCAGGGGCCGAGATTGGTGCTGACCGTCACATCGGGCGAGGTGGTGATCATGCGATCCGCCAGCTCGCCGCCATTTCGGGCCAGGTCCAGCATGATCTTGCCGAACGCCGCCTGCGTTGACTGCCGCTCACCAGTCGGCACGGCGAATTCCGCCGGGATCGATACCTTGCCATGGGCCACATCGCCCTTGGGCTGCGAGATGGGCTGCGCCTCCATGAAGGCTTTCAGGTCAGCGGCCGCATTATCGCCAAGGCCCGCATAGGATTCCCATTCTTCGCCCTCGGCTATGCCCAGATCGTCGCGCAGTGCGGCAATTTGGGAAGGGTTCATCAAGCCGGCGTGATTGTCCTTGTGCCCGGCAAATGGCAGACCGAAACCCTTGATCGTATAGGCGATGAACAACGTCGGGCGGTCGTCCTGCGCCGCAGCGAAGGCCTCTGCCAGCGTCGCGTGGCAATGTCCGCCCAGATTGGTCATCAAGCGCGCAAGTCCGGCATCGTCACGCTTATTGAGAAGCGCCTTCACCTCCCCATCACCGCCAATATCGTCCATTAACCGCGCGCGCCACGCTGCACCGCCGCCATAGGTCAGCGCGGCGAAGTCGGCGTTGGGGGCAGTGTCAATCCAGTCGCGCAAAGCCTCGCCGCCCGGTTCGCGGAACGCCGCCTCCTGCAGCTTCCCATATTTCAGCGTGACGGTGCGCCAACCGCAGGTGGCGAACATATCGTCGAAGCGGGTAAACATGCGGTCGGCGGTCGTGGCGTCCAGCGACTGGCGATTATAATCGACAATCCACCACAGGTTACGGATATCGTGCTTGTAGGCCTCGATCAGGCATTCGTAGATATTGCCCTCGTCGAGTTCGGCATCGCCCATCAGCGCGATCATCCGCCCGCGCTGATCCTCCGGCAGATGGCCGTGTGCGCTGAGATAATCCTGAATCAGGCTTGCAAAGGCCGTGACCGCTACGCCCAATCCTACCGAGCCCGTCGAGAAATCAACCGGGATCGCGTCCTTGGTACGGCTGGGATAGGACTGCATTCCGCCAAAGCCACGAAATGATTTCAGTTTTTCCAGCGACTGATTGCCGAGCATGTAGTGGATGGCGTGTAGCAGCGGTCCGGCATGGGGTTTCACCGCGACCCGATCATTGGGGCCGAGCGCCGTGAAATAAAGTGCCGCCATGATCGCCGACATGGACGCGCAGCTGGCCTGATGCCCGCCGACCTTCAGCCCGTCGGGAGAGTCACGCAGATGATTGGCATTATGGATCGTCCATGAGCTCAGCCAGCGCAGCCGCTCATCGATCGCGGCCAGGCGCTGGGCCATATTGTCGTCCAACTGGGGCGCAGCGTGTTGTTCGGTCATGCGCGCGCTATAGCGCAGTGCGGCAAAAGGAGAAACGGCAAGGGCAGCAAACTGTCCGCTCTGCGACGAACTGGGCACCTATTGCCGCCGGGCATCCTCGGCATCGTCTTCCAGCTGCTCGAGCGCGCGTTCGATTTCTTCCAATGCGGCCTCGTTGGCGCGAATGGCCCCTTCCCGCGCCAGTTCCTCCGCACGTTCCTCGATATCCAGATTGTCGAATTCCCCGCGCATCGCCCGCTCCGCAAGGCGCTCGCCCGCCTCCCGGTCGCCGCGCACCCAGTCCACCAGATCGCGGTCGAGGCCGCCGCCGATCAAGTCGCCGATGTCGATGGCAGGCTCGGTTTCCTCTGGCGGCGGCAGGCGGCGCTGCCGCGCGGACCGGACTTCGGGCGACGCGGCGATAACGAAGTCGCGCCAGATCTCCGCAGGAACATTCGATCCGGTCACGCCGCGTGTCGCGCTGTTATCGTCATTGCCGACCCAAACTCCGACCACCAGGTCGTCGATGAAGCCGATGAACAGCGCGTCCCGGTAATCCTGGGTCGTTCCTGTTTTTGCAAAGGCAGGCACAGGCAGGCGCGCGATGCGGCCCGTACCCTGATCGACCACAGCGCGGAGCAGGGTTCGCATGTCGCGAAGGCGCGGTACGACGCGGGTGCGGGGGCGTTCACTGTCCTCGATGGCATAGGGCTTCACCGGGTAGCGGCCACCTGCGAAGGCGGCATAGGCCGATGTCAGTTCGAGGAGATTTGTCTCGGACGTGCCCAGCGCGATGGTGTGGTCATCAACCAGCCCGCTTTCGATGCCGAGATCGCGCGCGGCGCGGCGGACGGCGCGGGGGCCGACTTCCTCGGTCAGCCGCGCGGCGGCGACGTTGCTGGATTTCGCAAACGCCTGCGTCAGCGTGATGTCGCCGCCGAACCTTCCGTCATAATTTGAGGGCGTCCAGTCACCGATGGCGAGCGCCGCGTCGGAAACTAGGTCGTCCGGCGACATGCCTTCCCTAAGCGCGGCCCAATAGACGAACGGCTTAAAGGCGCTACCCGACTGGCGCTGTGCCTGAACGGCGCGGTTGAAACCGCTTTTCGCATAATCAATACCGCCGACCATGGCGACGATACGGCCATCCGGGCGCATGGCGACCAGCGCGCCCTGCGATGCGGACGACCTCGCCAGACGCTGTTTCAAAATGCGCTCGGCGGCGCGCTGCAGTTGCGGGTCGAGCGTGGTACGCACACGGACTTCGCCATAGACATCGCCAACATAATCGGCGGCGGCGGGAAATATCCAGTCGGCGAAATAGGAACCGCCGGGCAGGCCCGTCCGCCCCGGTTTCATCTGTGCGCGGCGCGCGCCGTTCCATTCCGCTTCGGAGATCAGTTGCTGGTCCTTCATGGCCGCGATCACCAGTTTCCCGCGAGCGCGGGCGCCATCGTAATTCTTCGTCGGTGCAAGCCGTGACGGCGCCTTCATCAGGCCGGCAAGCATGGCCGCCTCGCCCAGCGTCAGCTCGTTCGGCTGTTTCGAGAAATACTGCATCGCGGCGGCGCGGAGGCCATAGGCACCATCGCCGAAATAGACGCTCGACATATAGCGGGACAGGATTTCGTCCTTCGACAGCCACGCCTCCAGCCAAAGCGCGATCAGCGCCTCCTGTCCCTTGCGCTTCAAAGAGCGTTCGGCGGACAGGAAGCTGGTCTTGGCCAGCTGCTGCGTGATCGTGCTGCCACCCTGGACGAAGCCGCCTTCCTTCATGTTGACGGACATGGCGCGCGCGATGCCGCGCAGGTCGATGCCCATATGATCGTTAAAGCGCCGATCCTCGATAGCGATGAAGGCATTCGGGATGTGCGCGGGCAGTTCCGATGCCACAACCGGCGCGCCCTTGTAGGGTCCGCGCCGGGCAATGGCGCTGCCATCCGCCGCCTCGATCAGCAGCGCGGGCGTTTCCAGTGGCTCGAGCGATTTGCCAAGCGGCGCGGTCCAGGCAAGCCACGCGACCAATATGATGAAAACGAGTAGCAAAATGGCGAGGATCCGAACGATCCAGCGGCGTCGTTTCCTGCGCGGCGGAGGCGCTTCGGACGGTACAGGCCGCGCCAGAAACGGGTCGCCATAGACCGCATCCGTGTGCGGCACGGGCTCGGGCGGATAGCGATCGGGCTTGCGCCGCCAGAACCTCATCATGCGAATCCAGTATTCATACTGTCATAGTGGGATAAAACAGTCCGGTTCGCAAGGGTGCGCATGTATGGCCGCGCGTGGTGGGCCCGGAGGGACTCGAACCCCCAACCAAGCCGTTATGAGCGGCCGGCTCTACCATTGAGCTACAGGCCCCACCGTCATTGCGTGCAACATTCTGTGCAGGGGGGCGCTTAGCCTTGCGCCTGTTCCGGTTCAAGCGTGACGGGCTCCCGCGGCACCTTTCCGTCGCGAAGCGCTTCTGCCGCGTCGATCACGTCCTCGACGCTGCTCGCCACCGC
>JBARZR010000316.1:0-4192 GCA_049650205.1 Pacificimonas sp.
GAGGATGACAGCGACGATGAACTGGTCGGCGTGGCCCTTTGCACCGATGATCAGGATGTTTTCCTGGCGACGCGCAACGGCAAGGCGATCCGTTTCGCATCGACTGACGTTCGTTCCTTTACCAGCCGGACCTCAACCGGCGTGCGCGCGATGACGCTGAAGGACGGCGACAAGGTCATGTCGCTCTCCATCATCGACGGCGATCGCGATGCCGATACGCTCGAGGCGGAGGACATGATCCTGACGGTCAGCCAGAACGGCTATGGCAAGCAGACCAGCTCCACCGAGTATCGACGCATCAAACGCGGTGGTCAGGGCGTTGCCAATATCGACATGACGGAAAAGACAGGGCCGGTCGTCGCCAGCTTCCCCATCGAGAACGGCGCGCAGCTGATGCTCGTTACCGACCAGGGCAAGATGATCCGCATCCCCACCACCAATGTCCGCGTCACCAGCCGCGCCACGCAGGGCGTCACCTTGTTCAAGGTCGCCAAAAACGAGAAAATCGTTTCCGCCGCCAAGATTCTGGAAGACGACGACGATGAAGAGCATGATGGCGACCAGGGCGAAGGCGGCGACGTCGTCGAAGCGCCTGCGGATGTGATCGATACGGAATTGCCGGACGGGGAATAGGCGAACAGAGCTAGCCGGCGTCGGAATTTCCACCCGCGCCATTCGCGTCCGCCGCACCGCCCGCGATCAGCGGGTCCAGCTTGTCGCCGCGAACAAGGGAAACGCTTGTCGGATAGGGCAAGTCTATGTCGGCGGTGTTGGCCGCTTTGAAAATCGCCGATAGCACACGTGAGCGCGTCATGACCAGGTCACGCCGTTCCGACAATACCCACCAGCGTATCTTCAGGTTGAATGTGCTTGGGGCCATATCCCAGGGGAAGCATTCAGGTCCGGGATCGTTAAGCACGCCGGGAACATCACGCACCGCCTGACGGAACAGTTCCGCCACTTCCATCGGATCTTCTCCATATCCAATGCCAACCTCATATTCGTCCCTGCGCTGGGCATGGGCGGTGTTGACGATGACGGCCTTGGTGTAAATGTCGCTATTCGGGATGATAATGCGCCGTCCGTCATAGGTCTGGATGATGGTCGCGCGGCTTTCGATATGCTCGACGCTGCCCTCGAAATCGTCGACCACGATCTGGTCACCGATGCGGTAGGGGCGCCGGATCAGGATCAACAGGCCTGCGAACAGGTTCTGGAATATGTCCTTGAATGCGAAGCCGATGGCGATGCCACCGACGCCCAGCGATGCGAACACATCGCCCGGTTGCACGCTCGGAAACAGGATCGCGGCGGCTGTCAGGACCGCGGCGATCATGAAGATGCCCTGGATCAGCGATCCCAACAACGTGCCCAGGTCCGGGCGACCGCGCCGCGCGGCGAGGGAGGCGATGCCGCGCTTGACGAATTTTCCGATGATCCATGCCAGAAGCAGGAAAACAATCGCCGCTATGATGTTCGGAATGGCGGCATAAAAGCCTGTCAATATGTCGTTCAGTTGCGCATTGACCACCTTGATCGGCTCCGTCACCGTCGTGTCGATCGCCGTGCCTGTCTGCTGTGTCTGAATGGTCTTGTCCCGTGTCTGCGATTTGCAAATGCAACGGACGCGGGGCAGATGCGTTTCATTGGTTCAACCGAGGTTCAGCCGTCCTGCCTATATTAACAGGTGAGGATTGGGGCGTAAGCTCCGACGGTCCGCGAGATAATTTTGGGAGTGATAGACTTATGAAGATGATTTCACAGATTGCATTTGGTGCGGCGCTCGCCTTTGGTGGTTTTGCTGTCGCCAGCGTGCCCGCGACGTCCGCTTACGCGCAGGATGCCGAACCCTATGAGGCAAAGCTAACCAAGAAGGTACGCCAGTCGCTTGGTGCCGCGCAGGAAGCCGAAGCCGCTGGCGATACTGCTGGCATGGTGGCTGCGGCAAGAGAGGCCATGCCGAACGCGAAAACCGGCGATGACCGCTACCTGATCGGCGCAAATCTCTACAAGGCCGGACAGAAGCTCAACGATACCGCCATGGAGCGCGAAGGCCTGACCATGATGGCCCGTAGCGGGAGCGGCTATCTAACGCCAACCTTGATTGAGCAGACCTTTGCAGGCGCTGCGCAAATGGCGGACCAGGCTGGTGATGCCGCTGAAGCCGAAGCGCTTTACGGCGAACTTCTCGCGATCAATCCGAACAGCAACGCTGCTATTGCGGGTCGAGCGGAAATGCGCATCCGCAACGGAGATGTCGCAGGCGGCATTGCTTCGCTAAAATCTGCCATTGAGGCGCAGGAGGCTGCTGGTACGAAGGCTGAAGAGGCTTGGTACCGCCGTGCCTTCGTTCTCGCATTCCAGAACGACTTGGCCGCGGAAGTGACGCCGCTTGGCATGATGCTGGTCGACGCTTACCCGAACGAGACCAATTGGCGCGATGCACTGGTCACGACCTATGCCACCAGTGATTATACCGACGAGGAACTTATCGACCTGTTCCGCCTGATGCGCGAAGTGAACGCTTTGGAACGCCGTTTCTATCTCGAATATGGGAATTATATGTTCGAGAAGGGCTTCCCCGGAGAGGCCGACGATGTTCTCAGTGCCGGTATCGCAAGTGGCGCGCTCGATCCGAATACGGGCAGCGTCAAGGAGTTGAAGACTCTCGCAAGCGGTAGAGTGTCCGCGGATCGTGCAGAGCTGCCCGGTCTGGCGAAGGAAGCCGCGAGCGAAACCAACGGCAAGCTTGCTGCCAGCACTGCAAATGCCCTGTTAGGTTATGGCGATAATGCTGAAGCGGCCCGTCTGTTCCGTCTCGCGCTCGACAAGGGCGGTGTAGATGCCGATCAGGTCAACACGCGTCTGGGTATTGCCTTGATGCGCAGCGGCGACAAGGCGGGCGCGAAATCCGCATTTGAAGCCGTCACCGGCAAGCGCGATACGATCGCCGATTACTGGCTGGCCTATATGGAGAAAGGGGCTAGGCCGGCTCCCGTCGAAGCGGCTCCGGCAGCAGCCACCCCTGCCGAAGATGCTCCTGTCGAAGGTTAGTTTCTTCTCATAGGCTGGATTTCGAAGAAGGGCGGTGACTTCAGGTCTCCGCCCTTTTTTCGTGCGCGGCAGATATTGCCGACGCGGCATGGTTTGCCAGGCAGTTTCTGCCCGCCTCTGGTTAAGCCAGGTTTTACCATGACTGAAACTGTCATCGACGTATAAATAGTCATTTTATATCAAAGGGATTAAGCCGGTAAACGGACCGGAAACCATGCTATCTGGCATGTGCGTTGCGAATGATCCTGCCGGAACAAGAATGTTCTGCCGGCCGAATGCCGGGCACATCATCACCTTAGAACAAGGATCACCATTATCATGGCCATGTCGATCAATACCAATGTCGCCGCAATGACCGCGCTTCAGAATCTGACGAAAACGAGCATGCAGCTCGGCGTCTCGGAAAACCGCATTTCCACTGGCTTGAAAATCGCCGGTGCCAAGGACAACGCCGCCTACTACGCCATTGCACAGACGATGCGTGCGGAAGTCGCCGGCCTGTCCGCCTCCACCGATTCCATGAACCGCGCGAAATCGACCGTCGATGTCGCCCTTGTCGCCCTCGACAGCATTCAGGACATCATGGTCGAGATGAAGAACAAGGCCGTTGCCGCGTCCGACGCCGGTCTCGACGAAGAGAACCGCGCATCTCTGGTACGTGATTTCAACAGCCTCTTCCTACAGGCCCGCGATATTGCCGATTCCGCTGGTTTCAACGGTACGAATTTGCTGGCCGCTGCGCCCGACAGCCTCAGCGCTATTCTGAACGGCGATGCGTCCAAGACTCTGGCGGTTGCCGGTTCCAGCGCACTGACCGCGATGAAGTTCTCGAAGACGCTCGTACCCGGTACGGCTAACGCCGATGCCGCAGACATGCAAACGCAGATCGGTCTGGTCGAGGACAGCATCCAGGCGTTCGCCGCCATCCAGTCGACCTTTGGCAACGCCTCGCGTCGTCTCGACACGCAACTGTCGTTCAACGTGAAGCTCAGCGACGCGACGGAAGCCGGTATCGGCAATCTGGTCGACGCCGACATCGCCCGTGAAAGCGCGAAACTGCAGGCGCTGCAGATCAAGCAGCAGCTTGGCCTTCAGGCGCTGTCGATCGCCAATTCGCGTCCGCAGGCAATCCTGGCAC
>JBARZR010000317.1:0-5806 GCA_049650205.1 Pacificimonas sp.
GGTGAGCCTGAAGTGATGGAAGCGGCGGCGCGGAAGGCGGCAGGACGGGAACTGCTGAAGGTGAAACTGGCGGGCGATGGCGATGTGGACCGGATCGACGCCGTCCGCCGCGGCGCGCCCGACGCGCGGATCATCGTCGATGCGAACGAGGCCTGGTCGGGGCTGGATATCGAGCGCATGGCGGCGGACCTGGCCGGGTACCGGGTTGAATTGATCGAGCAGCCACTGCCCGCCGGGCGCGAGGCCGAGCTGGAGCATGTGCGAACGGTGGTCCCGCTTTGCGCCGATGAGAGCGCGCATGATCTCGCCAGTCTCGATGCCTGTCTAGGTCGGTTCGATTTCATCAATGTGAAACTGGACAAGGCGGGCGGGCTGACCGAGGCGCTGCGTCTGGTGGAGAGCGCAAAAGCGGCGGGCATGGGAATCATGACCGGATGCATGTTGTCGACGTCGCTGGGGATCGCGCCCGCTTTCTACGCGGCGGTGCACGGGCAGTTCGCCGATCTGGACGGGCCGCTGTTGCTGGCGCGCGACCGGGAACATGGGCTTCGATTCGCGGGCAGCGATGTGTTTTCGCCGGAAGCGGCATTATGGGGGTGACTGTTTGCGGTCCACGCAGCAGTCGTCATCCTGAACTTGTTTCAGGATCTGTTACCGGTTTGGTCCCGTAGTGGATACCGCGTCTGTATTCCGATGAGATCCTGAAACGAGTTCAGGATGACGCACTCTTTTTAAGATCGTAAAAAAAGGCCCGCGCTGGAGCGCGAGCCCTTTTTCAGTTTGCGAAAGACTATGCCGCGAAACGTGTTTCGATGTGATGCTTCTTCGCCTCTTCATGAGCCGTCTCGTTGAAAATCGCCGACGCCATTTCCTTCAGGAACGACCCCGTGCCCGCCTCCCAGAACTCGGCGCGGCCAAGATCCATGCGGAGAAGCGTGACCTTTGGATCCTCGCGGCCCTGCTCGAACCAGGCGGCGACGACGGGCGACCAGAACTTGTCGATTTTCGCGGGATCGTTGTCGATGGCGATCATGCCATGGATACTGGAAAAGAAATCATGGCCCTTGGCGACATGATTGACGAGGGCGCGGTTGGTCTCGCGGAGGCCCTTCACCCAGCCGCTGTCGCTGGACGTGAAAAAATAGAGCTGATCGGGATAATCGTCATCGAACTGAACCGACATCGGCTGCGAATGGCCGCCGTCGATGGCGGGCAGCGACAGCATGACGAAGGCGCTGTCGTCGAGGTGCTTCCAGAAATCCGCCTTGAAATCGCGTGCGGTGGTCATGTCGTTTCTCCATCAGAATAAGTCTGACTGAACAACGGGCTATCTGCGGTTTCGTTCCCCGCTCATTATCGCGAGGCGATCGCCGCGCGGGCGAGCGGAAGCGCGAGAACGAGGCCGGTCAGGAAGCCACCGACATGCGCCCAGATCGCAATGCCGCCGCCGTCTCCCCCGCTGTTGAACACGAGACCCGTCATCAGCTGCAAGCCTATCCAGACGGCGGCCAGTTGCAGTCCGCGGTTGCGGTTGCTCTGTTGGCCGCGTTTGCCGAAGATCATGATATGGGCAGCGAAGATGCCCGAGATCGCACCTGACGCGCCGACATGCAGCACGAGCGAATCCGGGGTCAGGGCGGTTTCGAGGAGCGCGCCCGCGATGCCGCTGACGATGTAGAGCGCCAGATAGCGCCCGCCGCCAAGCAGCCCCTCGACGAAGCGCCCTATGAAGATCAGGAATATCATATTGATGAACAGATGGCCGATGCCGGCATGCACGAACTGCATGGTGACGGGCGTGATGATCGCAGGAAGCGTCGCCCCCGGCAGCACCGCCACACCGGTCAGGCGGGCGGGAATGAGCGCCAGATTCAGGCCGACAATTGCCGGCGCGACCAGGTCGACCAGAAATACCAACACGCAAAGGGCGGCGAGCGCCGACGTGACCGGCGCCTGCTGCCACAATGCGGGTGCGTTATTTGAAGTCGATCTGCGCAACTTCGTAATATTTCTCGCCGGACGGCGTGGCGACTTCGATTTCGTCACCAACGCGGCGACCGATCATGGCACGGCCGAGCGGCGAGGTATAGGAAATGCGACCGCCCTTCGCGTCCGCTTCATAGGGGCCGACGATCTGATAAGTGACGGGCTTGTCATCCTCATCGAGCAGCTTCACGGTCGCGCCGAAGACGATCTTGTCACCGGAAAGTTCCGCCGGGTCGATGATCTGCGCGCGGCTGATCTTGTCCTCGAGATCGGTAATCTGCGCCTCGATCTGGCCCTGCTTCTCCTTGGCGGCGTGATATTCGGCGTTCTCGGACAGGTCGCCATGCGCGCGCGCCTCTTCGATAGCCGTCACGACTTCGTGGCGGTCGGTGTTTTTCAGGCGCGTGAGCAGCGTCTGCATCGAATCATAGCCCTCGCGGAGCATCGGCATCTTTTCGAGCGTGGCCATTCCACTAATCCCTCAATGACAAAAGACAGTTGCCGTGCCGGCGAATTGTTCACCTGGCCATCTGGCTGAACTGTCGGAAAACCTCAGAGACATTCATAATAGGATTGAAGCGAACGGACTTCAAGAGGACGGTCGCGGAGGGCGGCGATGGCCTCCACCGCTGCCCGGCTGGCCGCCGCGGTGGTGTAATAAGGCAGTTTCTGACTGACGGCGCTGGCACGGATCGACTGCGAGTCCTTCAGCGCCTGCGCGCCCTCCGTGGTATTGAAGACCATGGCGATGTCGCCATTCTTGATCGCATCGACGATGTGCGGCGAGCCCTCCAGCACCTTGTTGACGCGGGTGACGGAAAGGCCCGCATCGCGCAGATAGGCTTCGGTACCGCCCGTGGCGACCAGCGTGAACCCCATGTCCACCAGCTGTTGCGCGGCGCTGAGTATCTGCGGTTTGTCACTGTCCTTGACGGACACGAAGACCGCGCCGGTTTCGGGCAGGATGGTGCTGACAGCCAGCTGCGATTTGGCGAAGGCGGTGGCGAAGTCCATATCGATTCCCATGACTTCGCCGGTGGACTTCATTTCCGGTCCGAGCACTGGGTCGGTGCCGGGGAAGCGGCCGAAGGGGAAGATGGCCTCCTTGACGGCGACATGTTTCGTGGCGCGGGGCGGCATTTCGAAGCTGGCGAGTTTTTCGCCCGCCATGACGCGCGCGGCGATCTTGGCGATGGGCGTGCCCTTGGCCTTGGCGACGAAGGGCACGGTGCGGCTGGCGCGGGGGTTGACTTCGATCAGGTAAACCTCGCCGTCCTTCACCGCGAACTGCACATTCATAAGACCGCGCACACCCAGCGCCTTTGCCAGCGCCTCGGTCTGGCGTTCGATCTCGGCGATGATCTCGTCGGGCAGGCTGTAGGGCGGCAGCGAACAGGCGGAGTCCCCCGAGTGCACGCCCGCCTCCTCGATATGCTGCAGTACGCCCGCGACGTGCACGGTCTCGCCGTCCGCCAGGGCGTCGACGTCGACCTCAATGGCGTCGCGCAGATACTGGTCAACGAGGACGGGCGCGCCCTCCGACACGTCGACGGCGGTCTGGATGTAGCTTTCCAGCTGGCGCGGGCTGTCGACGACCTCCATGCCGCGCCCGCCGAGCACGTTGGAGGGGCGGAGGAGTACGGGATAACCCACCTTTTCCGCCTCGGCGAGTGCTTCCTCAACATTGCGCGCGAGGCCGTTGGCGGGCTGTTTCAGGCCGAGGCGACCCACGAGCGCGGCGAAGCGCTCGCGATCCTCCGCCTCGTCGATGGCGGCGGGGGACGTGCCGAGGATGGGAATGCCAGCGGCTTCGAGGGCGGGGGCGAGCTTCAGCGGGGTCTGGCCACCGAATTGCACGATGACGCCTGCGAGGGTGCCGTTCTGCTGCTCCACGCGGAGGATTTCGAGGACATCCTCGGGGGTGAGCGGCTCGAAATAGAGGCGGTCGGAGGTGTCGTAGTCCGTTGAAACGGTTTCCGGGTTACAGTTGATCATGATGGTTTCGAAGGCGGTTGCGCCCGTTTCACCATCGTCATCCTCGCGAATGCGGGGATCCAGTGCGGCCCCAGTCTCGACTTTTGTGTCCGACTCTGGATTCCCGCTTCCGCGGGAATGACGGGGAAGTGAAAGCGGGTCGGCCAAGGCAAACGCCGCGTGGCAGCAGCAATAGTCGAACTCTATCCCCTGCCCGATGCGGTTCGGGCCGCCGCCGAGGATGACGACCTTTTGCCGGTCGGATGGCTGGGATTCGCATTCGGGCGCGCCGAAGATGGGGGCCTCGTAGGTCGAATACATATAGGGCGTTTTCGCCTCGAACTCCGCCGCGCAGGTGTCGATGCGTTTGAAGACCGGGTGCACACCGAGCGCCTTGCGGTGGGCGGCGGCGTCCTTGCCGCTGAGGGCGGACAGGCGCTTGTCGGAAAAGCCCATTGCCTTGAGGGCGCGGAGGCCGGCGGCGTCCTGCGGCAGGCCATTGTCTGCGACCAGAGCCTCGCAGTCTATGATTTCGCGGATGCGGGCCAGGAACCAGGGGTCGTAGTGCGACAGTCGGTTGATCTCCTCGTCCGGGAAGCCGCGCCGCATGGCCTCGGCGATGACCAGGATACGGTCGGGCGCGCGGTAGGCGAGGCGCGCGGCGACATCGCCGTCCCCGGCAAGGTCGGTGACGGGGTCGAGGCCGGAGAGGCCGGTTTCGAGGCCGCGCAGGGCCTTCTGGAAGCTCTCCGCGAAGCTGCGGCCGATGGCCATGACTTCACCCACGGACTTCATTGCCGTCGATAATTCATTGGACGCGCCGCGGAATTTCTCGAACGCGAAGCGCGGAATTTTCGTGACGACATAATCGATGGTGGGTTCGAACGAGGCGGGCGTCGCGCCGGTGATGTCGTTCTCAATCTCGTCGAGCGTATAGCCGACGGCGAGTTTCGCCGCGACCTTGGCGATGGGAAAGCCCGTCGCCTTCGACGCCAGCGCGGAACTGCGCGAAACCCTGGGGTTCATCTCGATGACGATCAGGCGGCCGTCCTTCGGGTTTACTGCGAACTGGACGTTCGAACCCCCTGTTTCCACGCCGATTTCGCGCAGCACCGCGATGCTGGCGCTGCGCATGATCTGATATTCCTTGTCGGTCAGCGTCAGCGCGGGGGCGATGGTGATGGAATCGCCCGTGTGAACGCCCATCGGGTCGATATTCTCGATGGAGCAGATGATGATGCAGTTGTCGTTTTTATCGCGCACCACCTCCATCTCATATTCCTTCCACCCCAGAACCGATTCCTCGATCAGCACTTCGGTGGTGGGAGAGGCATCGAGGCCGCCGCGCACGATGGCGAGGAAATCCTCCCTGTTGTACGCGATGCCGCCGCCCGTGCCGCCAAGCGTGAAACTGGGGCGGATGATGGTGGGCAGACCAACCTGCTCCAGCGCCTCCAGCGCCTCGGCCTCGTTATGCGCGATGGCGGAGCGCGGACTTTCGAGACCGATTTTGTCCATCGCGTTGCGGAATTTCAGCCGGTCCTCGGCCTTGTCGATGGCCTCCGCATCCGCGCCGATCAGCTCGACGCCGTATTTTTTCAGCGTGCCGTCCTGATGCAGCGAAAGCGCAGTATTCAGCGCGGTCTGCCCGCCCATGGTGGGGAGGACGGCCAGCGTTTCGCCCGGGTGCAGCTCGCGTTCCTTCGCGATGACCTTTGCCACCATCTCGGGCGTGATCGGCTCAATATAGGTCGCGTCCGCCATGTCGGGATCGGTCATGATCGTGGCGGGGTTGGAGTTGACGAGAACGATCCGGTACCCCTCCTCGCGCAGCGCCTTGCACGCC
>JBARZR010000318.1:0-2747 GCA_049650205.1 Pacificimonas sp.
GGAAAGAGTTGCTGTTGTTAGACGTATAGAAAGAGAAACCTCCCCAGCCGTCGGCCGGATTACGCGCCGTAAACACAATACTGTCGTTAGCAGTCCCTTCGGCCGAAAAGTAGCCGTTGGTGCTTGCCACTTCCACAAAGGCATTGGTGTTGAACTCAAACGATGACCCCGGTTGAGCCTTTATTCCCGAATCAATGTCCAGCCGTCCCGATACAAAGTAAGCGGTGCCGTTAGAAAGCGCCGGAACAACCAGTTCTTCATCCTGCGCAAGGGTTGAGGCAAAAATCTCCACGGTATTGTCGGTGTTACCTGAATAAACGCTCGCTTCGTCTAAGCTACCCACCTGGCTAATAGACAGCGCAATTGGATTGTTATCATTGTCGCTTAGGGTGTTGTTTCCCGACGCCCGGAGCGTTGCTCCGTTTTCCAGATATATGCCGTAGTTAAAGCTGTTGGATACGGTAGAATTACTCACTTTAACCCCGCCGTTGTTGTCTACTCCAATATTGGCAGCCAGCACCCCAAAGCGGAAATCGAGTTGCCCACCGTACGATACGTCAGCGTAATTAAACTCGTTCTGCGCGTTGTTGGTAAAGAATACAATACCGTCCCAGCCGTTCAGGGTATCCTGCGCGGTGAATATCACCAGGCTATCCGCTTTGCCAACGGCCACCAGCGCTCCGCTGTTGCCCTCAATAGACAGTCCGCGGTTGGGCTCGAACATCACCGTCACACCGGGGGCCACGGTAAGTTGGGCGGTTACGTCAATATCCGCTTTCACAAAATAGTCGGGCAGGGCGGGGTTCGTGAATACGTTTTTCCACACGGTAGTTTCCGTAATGCTACGGTCAATAACCACCGGATTAGCGTTAGACTCGATGTCCACCTCGTTCGTATCCACGTTGCCCTCGGGGTCGGTTACGGTGAGCCGGACGGTGAAGTCTCCGATCACGTCGGGCACAAACACCGCCTCGTCGGGGCTGCCCGATACCGCCGTAACGCGGGCGGTGCTGCTGCCCGCGGGGGCACTGGCCACCTCCCACGCAAAGGTCAGGTCATCGCTATCGGTGTCCGGGTCCGAGCTACCACTACCATCCAGGGCGTAGCTGGTGCCTACCGTCACGGTGTTGTTGCCATTGTCCTCGCTGATAGCGCGGCTTTCTTGATCAACGATCACCGCTACGGGCGGATCGCCAGACGCCTCGGTTACCGTAATGGTCGCGACGTCGCTGGCATTATTACTGTCGGTGTCGGTTACCGTAAGGGTGGCCACGTAGGTGCCCGCCACGTCGGGGGTGAAGGTGGCGGTGGCCTGGGTAGCGTTGTTGATAGAAGCGCTGCTGCCGTCGGGCCGGGTGGTGAGGGCCCAGGCGTAGGTAATGGCTCCTTCGGCATCGGACGAGCCGGTGCCATCCAGCGTGACCGAACTGTTTGCTCTGGCGTCCAGATCAGCTCCGGCATTGGCGACGGGGGCGTTGCCCACCGGTTCAGGATCATCTTCGCCACAGGCCGAGAACAGCAGCAGGGTGGCAACGAGCGCGTACGTCATATTTTTGAAATAGTGCATAGAAGAGATAAAATTTAGGGTTACAGGATATTCTGTTTTTGCCCCTTAATGCATCGGATTAGAAAGAAGTAAACAGAAACAGAAAAAAAGTTAACTTTATGTTTACCACAGCGGTATACTAAGGATTAAGGAAGTAAACAGAATGAGCAAAGACGTTTTACTTCATCTACTACTGGCTACTTATGCAAGACCATCCCGACAATGACGCTACGCTAGACCGTTACCTGCACGGCGAAATGGACGCTCAGGAGCGGCAACAGTTTGAAGAGCAGCTAGCTGCCGATACCACCCTGACCGAGGATCTGGAGTTGCACCGCGATACAATTGCGGGCATTGGCCTGGACGGAAGCCAGGCACTAAAAAAGCGCCTGATAGCGGTAGAGGCTGAACTGGCTAACCCTGCCCCAACGGCGGTTGACACAAGGCGGCCCAACCGACGGTTTCTAACTACCTGGGTAGCCGTTGCCGCCTCGCTGCTCACAGTATTAATGTTAGGCTATCTGTTTTTTATTCCTCCTTCTGCTAGTCCCCAAGAACTGTACGTAGCCTACCACGAACCCTTCCCTAACCTGATCAACCCGGCGCAGCGGTCGGTTGAAGCAGTAGAAGCAACCGTGCTGGAGCGGGCGATGCGGGCCTACGACGCGCAGCAGTACGATGAAGCCCTTACGCTGTTCGCCCAAGGCGACGCCCTAGCTACCCTGGGCTACACCTTTTACCAAGCAGCTAGCTATTTGGAAAGTGACCAGCCCGAGCGGGCTATTCCGCTGTTCGAGCGGGTGGTGCAGGAAGAAGCCGGTTTATTCTACGAACCAAGCCAGTGGTACCTGGCCCTGGCCTACCTAAAGGCCAATAAGCCCGAGGCCGCCCGTCCGTATTTGCAGATGCTGGCGGAGCAGGAGGGGGACTATGCGGAGAAAGCGCAGGAGCTTTTAGAGAGAATACCTTAAACCAGAGTGAATAAAGGTTGCTATGAGCTTAAGCGATGTTGGTAGCTATTGTTCTATTTTCGGCCTGTTGATTTCCCTCGCTACGTTGGCATACGCTTTTGGGATTGAGCGAAAGATTACTAAATTGAAGAGGCAGTTTCTCTTTAACACTCGGGTATCATCTATTTTGAGTAGTTTAAAAGGTGAGAATACCAAGTTGCAGAGCCTACTTGACAAAGACTATGTATCTA
>JBARZR010000319.1:0-8446 GCA_049650205.1 Pacificimonas sp.
CTGCAATGGGGCAGCGTGCAGGACATGATCGCCGCCGAGGCGCAGGAGGCGGCGGAGGCGGCCCTGTCGCGCGCGGCGGACGAAGTCGTGGCGCTGTCCGGCATCCGCCCCTCGCTGGTGATCCGCACGGGCAAGGCGGCGGACGAAACGGCGGCTGTGCTGGGCGAGAATCCGCAGATTTCCGCTCTGGTGCTTGGCGCCGCACCAAAGGGTCAGCCGGGAACGCTCGTTTCCTATTTTTCCGGCGAGCGTGCGGGCAGCCTGCCCGTTGTCGTCATCATCGTGCCGGGGTCACTGGGTGACCGGGCGATCGACGCGCTGACCAGTTCCGCGTCCGACTGACTTGAAGCCGCGCGTCCGGCGCGCCACATGGGAAGGGAACCGACCGGAGCTTTCCCCATGTATATCCAGACGCAGACGACGCCCAATCCCGCCACGCTGATGTTCCAGCCAGGCCGTGCGGTCAGCCCCGACGGTACGCATGATTTCGATTCGCCGGAAGCGGCGGAAGCCTCGCCGCTCGCCACCGCATTGTTCGCGCAGGGCGATGTGACCGGCGTGTTTTTCGGTGCGGACTTCGTCAGCGTGACGCGCGACCCGGCGGGCGGCGACTGGACGACCCTGAAGCCGCAGGTGCTGGGCATCATCGCCGATCATTTCGCAAGCGGCGCGCCGCTGCTGAACGATGCCCCCGCAGGGGCCGCCGCGCCGGAGATCGCCGAAGATCCCGACACCGCCGATATTCGCGCGCAGATCGTCGAACTGCTCGACGACCGTGTGCGTCCCGCGGTGGCGGGCGACGGCGGCGATATCGTGTTTCACGGCTTCGACGATGGGATCGTCTATCTCAGGATGCAGGGCGCCTGCGCGGGCTGTCCGTCCTCCACGGCGACACTGAAGAACGGCATTGAGAACCTGCTGCGCTATTATGTGCCGGAAGTGGAAGAAGTGCGGGCGGTATAGAGTTTTTCAGGCTCGCTTCGCTCGCAGCCTTGGGCGCGTCAGTGCCCTCCAACAGTCTAACTATCGATCAACCTGACCAGCCGGTCGATATCGGCGCTGAGTTCGCCGTCGCCTGACCGCAGCTGTTCGACGCGCTTGACGGCGTGCATGACCGTCGTGTGGTCGCGCCCGCCGAAGCGCCTGCCGATGTCGGGGAAGCTGCGCGGCGTCATCTGCTTCGAGAGGTACATGGCGATCTGGCGCGGGCGGGCGATGTCCCGGGCGCGGCGGGCGGACATCATGTCGGCCAGCTTGATGTTGAAGAAGTCCGCCGTCAGCCTTTGAATGCGGTCCACCGTGATGCGGCGCGTGCTGGCCTGCAGCTGCGCGGCGAGAAGCGCGCGGACACCGTCGATATCGACCGGTACGCGGCGCGTGACGCTGTAGGCGATGACGCGGTTGAGCGCGCCTTCCAGCTCGCGGACATTGGCAGTGATCTTGCGCGCGATGAAGTCGACGACGTCCGGGCCGACCAGCGCCTGTTCGGCGGCTTTGCGGGCGGCGAGCTTCTCGGTGAGGATGTTGAGCCGCAGTTCATAGTCGGCGGGATTGATGTCGGCGACCAGGCCCCAGCAAAGCCGGCTGCGCACACGCGCCTCGATGCCTTCCAGATCCTGCGGACTGCGGTCGGCGCTGATCACCAGGCGGCGGTCGGCGTTTATGACCTCGTTCATGGTGTGGAAGAGTTCTTCCTGCGTCGAATCCTTGCCGCCGACGAACTGGATGTCGTCGATCATGAACAGGTCGGCGTCGCGCAGCCGCGCCTTGAAGGCCATGGTGTCCTTCGCGCGCATGGCCGAGACGAACTCGTACATGAACTTTTCCGCAGACATGTAAACGATCTTGGCGTGCGGTTCGCGGCGGCGCACTTCCCAGCCGATGGCGTGCATCAGATGGGTTTTGCCGACGCCGGTGACGCCGTGCAGGAACAGCGGATTGAAGCCGGTATCCCCGCCCTCCGCCATGGTCTGCGCTGCGCCATAGGCAAGCTCGTTCGCCTTGCCGATGACGAAATTGTCGAACGTGTAGCGCGCGTTCAGCACCTCGTCGCGCAGCGGCGCCGCCCGCGGCGCGGGCGCGGGAACGCTGAGGTCGACGGGCGTCTCTATGACCGCCGCGCCCGTGACGATGCGCACATGGTCGATGGGACTGCCACCTTGCGACCAGAGCATTCTGAGCCGCTCGGCATATTGCGCGCGGACCCAGTCGGCGACGAAGGCGGAAGGGAGGGAAAGGATGGCGCAGTCGCCGTCGACACCGGCAAAGCCCATCTGCGCGAACCAGCTGTCCCAGGTGCGCGCGGGAAGCTCGCCCCGCAGCGCGGTGCGCACGTCCGACCAGCGCGTGGCGGCGTCCCATTCGCCGCTCCCGGCTTTGGGCAGGGATGCGGGTTTCGACTGAGGGGAATCCGGCGTATCGATAGCGGCGGAGGCGGCGTTCGCGTGCGCTATATCCTCCCCTTTCGTACGCATCTGTCCTCTTTCATCTTCATTGCGTGCGATCGATCAAAAGCCGGTGCGCGCAGCGAATTCGCCACCGCCATTGCCTTGAAAGATCGGGACGCCGCAGTAACGATCTAATCGAACTGCAATAAATGTCCCGGCACAAGTGGGATCGTCCATGCGCGAAAGGTGCGCACAGCTTTACTCAACGCCACCAGATGTCGCCAACGGCGGTCAATACCAAAACTCGTCATATATATTGGGGCGTGACGTCCCCGCTCCGCCCCTCGGCGTGTCCATCTTGTAGGCCTTCAAAGCCGGTGCGATCAAGCCTTCGAAGCGTCATATATTCGAAATAAAGTGATTGACACGGACCCCCCGCGATTCGCTGCGTTGCGGCGTCGACAGGGGGTTCCGGGTGTGCGCCGGAGAGGTGGCCGAGCGGCCAGAAAACGTCCCGCGCAAAGACCTGTCGGCGGCAGGGATAGGACATGAAAAAAGGCGCGCCGGAGATGTCCTGGCGCGCCTGTTTCCGGCAAGTCCTTGAAAAGCTGTGGAGCCGAGAAATCGACTCGGACAGCCCTTTTGAAATGTCGCTAAAGCGCCGCGATTCGCGCGCTGAGGCGGGAGATTTTCCGCGCCGCCGTGTTCTTGTGCATCACGCCCTTGGCGACGCCGCGCTGCATCTGCGGCTGGGCCGCCTTCAGCGCTTCCTTCGCCGCTGCCGAATCACCGGCTTCAATGGCCGATTCGACCTTTTTGATGAAGGTGCGGACGGAACTGCGGCGCGCGCCCAGAACTTCGGTGCGGGCGGCGTTGCGGCGGATGCGCTTGCGCGCCTGGGGGGAATTGGCCATTGGCTTTTGGTCTCGTCTTCAGATGTGCGTGTCAAGGGTGGCGGTGGGAGCATTCCCGAACGCCAGCAAGAGGCGGGACATAGGCGGGGACGGGCCGAAGGTCAAGATATGCGGCGGATTCCGGGTTCGCTATTTCTGGCATAGCGGACAGTAGAAGGTTGAGCGCGCGGACTGGACGATCCGGCGGACAGGCGCGCCGCAACCATGACACGCCTCGCCCTCCCGTCCGTAAACGCGGAAATCATGCTGGAAATAACCGAGCTCGCCGGAAGGCTGGGCATAATCCCTTAGCGATGAACCGCCGGCCGCGATCGCGCGGGTCAGGACGGCGCGGATGCTGTCCGTCAGCCGCGCCGCTTCCCGCTTCGTCAGGCGCGCGCCCTTGCGCGTGGGGCGGACGCCCGCTTCGTGGAGCGCTTCGCACACATAGATATTCCCCAGGCCCGCGACGCGCCTCCCGTCCAGCAGCAGCGCCTTCATGGGCGACTGGCTGCCCTTGGTGACGGCGCGCAGATGGTCCGCGTCGAAATCCGGTCCCAGCGGTTCCGGCCCGCAGGCGGCGATCAGCGGATGCGTCTCCAGCTGGTCGGTTTCGACAATGTGCAGCGACCCGAACCGGCGGGGGTCGTTGAGCGCGACGCGGGCCTTCGCCGTTTCGATGAGCACATGGTCATGCTTCTGGTCGTCTTCGGGATCGAGTCGCAAACGGCCCGACATGCCGAGATGCAGAATGACCGAATCGCCTCGGTCGGTCTCGATCAGACCATATTTCGCCCGGCGTCCGACGCGGGTGACCGTCGCGCCCTGCAGGCGCTGACGGAAGTCCACCGGGATCGGCCAGCGCAGGTCCGGGCGGCGGACCTCGATTTTCGTCAGACGCTCGCCGACCAGCAAGGGCGCGACGCCGCGCATGGTGGTCTCGACTTCGGGAAGTTCGGGTATTTGAGATCTCCTTCTTGGCTCGCCAACGCTCGCAGCCTGTTCCGTCCCGCTCCCCCTGCCCTGTCACCCCATAGGTTACACTGGTGGGTGGCAGGGCAGGGGGAGCGGGGCGGAACAGGCTTGGGCCATCAGGCCCGACAATCACGCGACATAAGGCGCGTTTGCGGCAGGCGGTAGGGCAGGCTAAGCGCGCGGCGTATGACTGACACCATGAGCGAAACGGTTTCCTACGGCTTCCAAGAGGTCTCTCCCGGCGAAAAGACCGCCCGTGTGGGCAGCGTCTTCGAGCGGGTGGCGCGCAGCTACGACGTGATGAACGATCTGATGTCGGGCGGCACGCACCGTCTGGTGAAGGACAGATTTGTGGCGCGCGTGGAGCCGCGCGCGGGCGAGCGCATCCTCGACATGGCGGGCGGTACGGGTGACATCGCCTTTCGCATGGCGACGTCCGGCGCGGAAATCACGGTCGCCGATATCAATCCCCACATGCTAGAGGTCGGTCGCGCGCGGGCAGGAAAACGCGGGCTGACGGGGCTGAACTGGGCCGAGGAAAACGCCGAGGCGCTGAGCTTCGCCGATGCGGAATTCGACGCCTATACCATCGCCTATGGCATAAGGAACGTGACCGATATTCCGGCCGCCCTGCGCGAGGCATACCGCGTCCTGAACTATGGCGGGCGCTTCTGCTGTCTGGAATTCAGCCGCGCGGAATGGCCCGTGTTCGGGGAGGTCTATGACCGCGTCACCATGGCGGCCTGGCCGAAGATCGGCGCGATGGTCGCGGGCGACGCCGAACCCTATCAATATCTGGTGGAATCGATCCGCCGCTTCCCGCCCATGGCCGAATTTGCGGGCATGATCGAGGCGGCGGGCTTTTCCCGTGTGGCGACCTATCCCGTGATGGGCGGCGTCAGCGCGATCCATGTCGGCTGGAAGACATGACCAGTGATCTGAGGCACATGTTGCGTGTGATCAGCTGGGGCCGCACGCTCGCGCGGCACGGCGTGCTGCGTGTGTTCGAGACCAACCCGCACGCGCCGGCCGCGCTGAAACGGCTGTCGCGGATTGCCCGGATCGCATCGGGCGCGCCGAAAGAGCCGGATTATGTCGCGGCCTTTCAGGATCTGGGACCGGCGGCGATCAAGCTGGGGCAGGCGCTGGCGACACGGCCCGACCTGATCGGGGTCGAGGCGGCGCGGGAACTGGCGCGGCTGCAGGACAATCTGGCCCCCTTTCCTTTCGACATCTTCAAGGCGTCGATCGAGGAAGCCTTTGGCGTGCCGACCGGGAAGATGTTTTCCCATATCGAGGAAACGCCGGTGGGCTCCGCCAGCATCGCGCAGGTGCACAAGGCCGTGACGACGGAGGGCAGGACGGTCGCCATCAAGGTGCTGCGCCCGCATATCGAGGATGATTTCGAGCGGGCGATGCAGACTTATGAATGGGTCGCCATCCGCATCGAACGCATGGGCGGCGAATTCGCCCGGCTGCGCCCGCGCGCGACCATCGCCTATTTCCGCCGCTGGGTGGAGCGTGAGCTGAACCTGCGCATGGAGGCGGCGTCGGCGTCGGAACTGAAGGACCAGCTGGCGGCGGAGCCGGGCTTTGTTGTCCCGGATGTCGACTGGACCCGCACGAGCCGCCGGGCGATGACCATTGAATGGATCGACGGCATCAAGATGACGGATATCGCCGCCATCGACGCGGCGGGCCTGGACCGGCGCGAACTGGCGGGCATCCTGGTGCGCGGATTCCTGCGGCAGGCGATCATGGCGGGATTTTTTCACGCCGACCTGCACCAGGGCAATCTGTTCGCGCTGCCGGACGGGCGCATCGCCGCCATAGATTTCGGCATCATGGGCCGCATCGACCGGCAGGCGCGGCTGTGGCTGGCGGAAATATTGAGCGGCCTGATCACCGGCGATTACAAGCGCGTGGCGGAAATCCATTTCGAGGCGGGCTATGTGCCGCCGCATCACAATATCGGCGAGTTCACGACGGCGCTGCGCTCGGTCGGCGAACCGATCCGCGGGCTTCCCGTGAAGGACATCAGTATCGGCAATATGCTGGACGGCCTGTTCGCAATCACGCGCCAGTTTGACATGGTGACGCAGCCCCATCTGCTGCTGCTGCAGAAAACCATGGTGATGGTGGAGGGCGTCGCCTTCGCGCTGGACGAGGACGTCAATATGTCGGTGATCGCCGCGCCCCTGATCGAGGAATGGAGCCGCGACGAGTTCGGGCCGGAGGCGGTGGTCGCCAACAGCCTGATCCGTAACGCCCGCACGCTGGCGGAATTCCCCGATTTCATGCGCCGCGTGATGACGCTGGTGCCAAAGGAAGGCGGCGCGCCTCCCGCGCCGCCACTGGCACCGCTGCCGCGCCCAAGGGGGCCGCGACGTTCCGCCTGGATGCTGCTGGGGACAGGTGTCGGTGCCGCGCTGGCCCTTTCGCTGGCGGCGTTCTCCTAGCCCAATAGCCCGAGATCATCGGCGGCGGCGGCGATTCGCGCCAGCACGCGCTCGGCGCGGGGAGAGCGGTCGGGGATACAGAATTCGCCGTGAACCAGGCCGGCGTCGCGGAGTGATCTGACGGGGACGCCCGCCTCCTCGAGCGCCGTCACGAAGGGCGCGGCGTCGGGGGAGACCGGATCGAACCAGTCGCCGGTGGAAATGACGGTCGGGGGCAGGGCGCCGAGGTCGAACATGGCGAGCGGCGGATATTCCCGGTCGAGACCGTGTTTCGCCATCCACGTCACCGCCACGCGCCCCGCCCAGCGACTTGCCCCGAAGGTGCGGTCGCGCCAGAGATCGGGGGAAAGTTGAATGAGCGGATAGAGCAGGAACTCCGCCGAAACGGCATCGCGCCCCAGTTCCAGCGCGCAGCGGGCCGCCAGATAGCCGCCCGCCGAATCACCACCGACCATGACGCGGTCATGCGCGCCGATATTTCCCGCCAATACCCAGCGGCAGGCGGCGAGCGCGTCCTCAAGCTGGGCGGGGGGCGGGTGCGCGGGCGCGAGGCGATAATCCGCGCTAAGAACCCGAACACCCATTAGCGCCGACAGGCGGCAGCACAGCCGGTCGTGCGATTCCAGATCGCCGAACAGAAATCCGCCGCCATGGAAATAGACGAGCGGGATGTCCGTCCTGAGCGTAGCGGGCGTGTAGAGCCGTCCCGCCATCCCCGACAGGTCGAGCGCGGACGTCGTCACCCCGCTCATGTCGAACGTTCGCGACCGCGCGGCCTTCGTCATGGCGGTACGCAGGGAGGTGGCGGAAAATGCGGGCATGGCAAATCTCTAGCTTGCCTATGGGGCGAGTCCAGTTGTCGTTTGGGTTCGAGGCGGGAAGCGGTTATATACCGCGTTATGGAACAGCATATCGCCATTGAACGCCTGCGCGATTTTGCGCCTGAAATGCGGCAGGCGGGCATTTCGCGCCTGTTCCTTTACGGTTCGGTCGCCCGTAATGAAGCCTGTATGGGATCGGATATCGACCTCGCCTTCGAAGTGGATCGCAGCCGTTCGCGGTTCAGTCTGCTGGACCAGGCGAAAATGCAGATACGCCTTAGCGAATATCTTGGTGAACCGGTCGATTTTCTGGAACGTGAGGCGATACGGAAATTCGCTCGTCATACCGCCGACGCGGATATGATCGAAATTTTTTAATGGCGCGTGACTTCCGCGAGCGTCTGGCGCTGATTCTCGAATTGATCCAGATGATCGACGACCGGCTTGAGGATATCGACTATGCTGCCTTCGAAACCGACCGTAATGAGATCGATCTGACTGCTTTCCGCCTGCAAGTGATCGGTGAGCAATGTCGCCATCTTCCCGATCATCTGAAAACGAGGCATGACCATATCCCCTGGCGCGCGATGTATGCGATGCGCAATCTGATCAGTCATGATTACGGTGCCATTCTGCCCGCACCAATATGGGAGGTCGCCAAAGGCGACCTGGACGAGCTGGCGGAAATCTGCCGCGATGAATTGACAGGTGATCCCGCATGAACGGCAAACGCATTCTCATGATCGTCTCCGGCGGCATCGCGGCATATAAATCGTTGGAGCTGATCCGGCTCCTGAACCGCGAGGGCGCGACCGTGCGCGCGGTGATGACGGAGAGCGCGAAAAGCTTTGTCACGCCGCTATCTCTGGGCGTGATGACGAAGGACCGCGTGTTCGGCGACATGCTGGACG
>JBARZR010000320.1:0-5375 GCA_049650205.1 Pacificimonas sp.
CGATCCTGATCAACATGCTGCCGATGGCGCTGCTGATCGGTATCTGGATCTTCTTCATGCGCCAGATGCAGTCGGGTGCGGGCAAGGGTGCGATGGGCTTCGGCAAATCGCGCGCCAAAATGCTGACGGAGAAATCCGGCAAGGTGACGTTTGACGATGTCGCGGGCATCGACGAAGCCCGCGAAGAATTGCAGGAAATCGTCGACTTTCTGAAGGATCCCTCGAAATTCGCGCGGCTGGGCGGCAAGATCCCGAAGGGTGCGCTATTGGTGGGTTCGCCGGGCACGGGTAAAACCCTGCTGGCGCGCGCCATCGCTGGCGAGGCCGAAGTGCCCTTCTTCTCAATCTCCGGGTCCGACTTCGTGGAGATGTTCGTCGGTGTCGGCGCCAGTCGTGTCCGCGACATGTTCGAACAGGCGAAGAAATCCGCGCCCTGCATCATCTTTATCGACGAGATCGACGCGGTGGGTCGCCATCGCGGCGCCGGAGTCGGCGGCGGCAATGACGAGCGCGAGCAGACGCTGAATCAGCTCTTGGTCGAGATGGACGGTTTCGACGCCAATGAAGGTATCATCATCGTCGCGGCCACGAACCGCCCCGACGTGCTCGACCCAGCGCTGCTGCGTCCCGGCCGCTTCGACCGTCAGGTCGTCGTGCCGCGCCCCGATATCGAGGGCCGCGAGAAAATCCTTGAAGTGCATATGAAAAAAGTGCCGCTCGCTCCCGATGTGGTCTCGCGGACGATCGCGCGCGGTACGCCGGGCTTCTCCGGAGCCGATCTCGCCAATCTGGTAAACGAGGCGGCGCTGATGGCGGCGCGTCTTGGCAAGCGCCTTGTCGGCATGGCCGATTTCGAAATGGCCAAGGACAAGGTCATGATGGGAAGTGAACGCAAGTCCATGGTGATGACCGAGGACGAGAAGAAGATGACCGCCTATCACGAGGCTGGCCACGCGCTGGTATCCGTTCACGAACCGGCGTCCGACCCCATTCACAAGGCGACCATCATCCCGCGCGGCCGAGCGCTTGGTATGGTCATGCGCCTGCCGGAGCGTGACGAATACAGCTATCACCGCGACAAGATGCACGCGAACCTGGCCGTCGCCATGGGCGGGCGCGTCGCCGAGGAAATCATCTTCGGCTATGACAAGGTTTCGTCCGGCGCGTCGGGGGATATCCAGTACGCCACCGACCTTGCCCGCAACATGGTGACGCAGTGGGGCATGTCGGACAAGCTTGGTCCCGTCATGCTGTCCGAGGGGCAGCAGGAAGTCTTTCTGGGTCAGGGCTACACGCAGCAGAAGCCCGTTAGCGAACAGACGGCGCAGCTGATCGATGCCGAAGTGAAATCCATCGTCGAGCGCGGCCTCGCCCGTGCGAACGAGGTTCTGAAGGGCAATGAGGACCAGTTGCATGCGCTCGCTGGTGCCTTGCTCGAATATGAAACTTTGTCGGGCGATGAGATCGACAAGCTGTTGAAGGGTGAGGATCTGGACCGTTCAGATGGTCCGAAACCGCGCGTAATCGGCGCCGCAACCGGTGCCAGCGCCATTCCCAAGGCGGGCAAGCGCGCCGGACGCGGGAGCGACGAAACCGGTGGTGTTCCCGAAGGGGCATGACGGATTGCGCCCTGCCATATAGGCGGGGCGCGAAATCTTCTCCCGATACGCTAGGACGGGTGTAAAAGGGGAAATACGATGAGCCTGATCGCCTTGCCGGCCGCCGCGACGTCAATGTTGCATTCAATCGTCGCCATGGGTGTACTAACGCTCGTGATGTTCATCTGGATGTACGTCACGCGTCTGCCCGCGATGACGAAGGCGGGCATCGCGCCGCAGGACGCCGCGCATCCCGGCAGCTACCAGCTCCCGTCCCGTGTCGCGCGAGTGGCCGATAATTACAATCACCTGTTCGAGGCGCCGGCGCTGTTCTACGCCATCGTCATCGCCATCGTGGTGCTGGGGCAGGCGGATCAGATGCATGTCTGGTGCGCCTGGGGTTATGTCATAATGCGCGTGGCCCATTCGCTCGTACAGGCGACGGCCAATATCGTCATGCTGCGCTTCGCACTGTTCTCACTCAGCTGGATTGCGCTTGGTCTGATGATCGTCAGGGCCGCACTCGGATCGTTTTGATCCGGCGTCAAAGCGCTACAAAGTGTCGGCAGGGTTTACACTTTTTACAGCGAGCCAATAGGCGTTTTTTCGGAATGCCAACAATTACATCGCGGTGCAATATGTGGCCCGCCTCTTGCTTGGCAGGCGGATAAGACGGCACAGAGGGGTGTCGTCATCAACCAAGTTTGGGGGTTCACTTCATGCGTACTCAAGTGAAATTTGCGTCAATTCTTCTGGCTGCGGCGGCAACCATTGCCACGTCCGCACACGCTGCGGGTAACACGCAGTCCGGCACATTCGGCGGTTCCAGTTGGACGGCGACGAACAATATCATCGGAAGAACCTCGACGGCGACACCAGCTGGTGGCGGCGATCCTATCTATTTCGCACAGGATCCGAAATATCGTGGTACGGTCGGCATGCTCATGGACTACGGTCCCGAGATCGGCCGTTTCGTCTGTTCGGGTTCGCTTCTGAACGACCGCCGTTCAGTCCTGACCGCGGCGCATTGCGTCAGTAACGGTGCGGGCACGCCCAATCCGATCAGCACGACCATTTTCTTCTTCGACGGCGATCCGTCGACGAACGTCTACGCTGGCGGACCGAATGTGCGGACGCTTCCGGTCACCAAATATGCCGTCAACCCGGCTTACACGGGCGAGGTGATCGACCAGAACGACATCGCGGTTCTGACCCTGCCGTTCATCGTGCCGGAATCCTATGGCAACAGCTATGATTTCGACCGCGCAAGTGACCTGACCGGCGTCGACTTCAACATCGCCGGTTATGGCGCACGTTCCGATGTCGGCGGCGATGTGGGACGCAATCTTGGAACGGGTCGCCTGCGTCAGGGTGACAACCGTTATGATTTCCGTCTTGGCGACGATGATTTCGATGGCTTCTTCACAGACGCGGACGCTACCGGCGAGAAGTTCTTCGGAACGGCCGATGTCGAATTCTCCTACCTGTACGATCTGGATAATGGCGTTGAAACCCTGGATAATGGTGTCGAGGTCAATGATGCCTCGTGTCGTCTTGCGGTACTGGGCTTGGGGATTGAACGGTCTGACAAATATTGCGACCTCGGTCGTGGCCCTACCGAGGCAGCCAGCTCTGGCGGTGACTCGGGTGGACCGCAGTTCGTTGACGGCGTGATCGCGTCCGTGACGTCTTATGGTCTCAGCTTTGGTGAGTTCTTCGGGGACATCGACGGTGCTCTGAACAGTTCATTCGGTGAATTTTCTGGCGTCGTACCGACCGCCATCCACACCGACTTTATCGAAGCTCAGTTGCAGGTGCCCGCACCCGCCGCACTTGGTCTCTTTGGCCTCGGCTTCGGCGTTCTGGCCCTGCGTCGCCGTCGCAAGGCGGCCTAAGCGAATAGTTTAGACCAAAAAATGGGGCGGTGCCGCGTAGCGGTGCCGCCCTTTTTTTGCGCTCAGGAGTTTCGTGTCAGACCATAGCCGCGCCCAGCTCCGCCTGCTGCCGTGCCCACATGTCGGCATAGACGCCGCCCTTTGCCAGCAGGTCCAGATGATGTCCGCGCTCGACGATGCGGCCTGCCTGCATGACGAGGATCTGGTCGGCGTCGACGATAGTGGACAGACGGTGGGCGATGGTCAAAGTCGTGCGCCCACGACTCGCCGCTTTCAGCGAAGTCTGGATGGCCTGTTCCGTGCGACTGTCGAGGGCGCTCGTCGCTTCGTCTAGGATCAGGATTGGAGGGTTTTTCAGGATGGTGCGCGCAATGGCAACACGCTGTTTCTCGCCTCCCGACAGCTTCAGACCGCGTTCGCCGACGACGGTGTCATAACCGTCCGGAAGGCTGATTATGAAATCATGAATTTGCGCAGCTGCCGCAGCCGCTTCGATTGCGTCTTGTGACGATCCCGCGCGGCCATAACCGATATTGTACCCAATACTATCGTTGAACAATACGGTGTCCTGCGGGACGATGCCGATGACGGCGCGCAGGCTGTCCTGCGTGACGGCGGCGATGTTCTGGCCGTCGATGGTCACGCTGCCGTCCTCGATCTCGTAAAAGCGGTAGAGAATGCGGCTGAGTGTTGATTTCCCCGCGCCGCTGTCGCCGACGACGGCAACGGTATCACCCGCCGGAATATCAAAGCTGACGCAGTGAAGAATCTGGCGATCTTCTTCATAGCGGAATACGACATCGTCGAACGCCACCCTGCCAGCATCGACACGAATGGCCCCGGCCCCCGGCCGGTCGGCGATTTCGGCGCGGGTGTCGATCAGGCGGAACATCTCCTCCATGTCGATCAGACCTTGCTTGATGCTTCGGTAAACCCAGCCCAGCGCGTCGAGCGGGCGGAATAGCTGCATCAGCAGCGTATTGACCAGCACCAGATCGCCCACCGTCATGTCGCCCTGCGCCCAGCGCCAGACAGTATAGGCCATCGCTGCCGCCATGGTCAGATTGGTGATGAGTGCCTGTCCGACATTCAGCAGCGCGAGGCTGTTTTCCGATTTGACGGCGCTGTCGCGGTAGGTGACGATGGCGTCATTGTAATTCTTCGCCTCGACATTTTCGGCGTTGAAATATTTCACGGTTTCGTAGTTTAGCAGGCTATCGACAGCCCGCTGGGCGGCGTGATTGTCATGTTCCACCATCTGGCGGCGCAGCTTCTGTCGCCACTCGGTGATTTTCCAGGTGAAGATGATGTAGGCGGCGACCGCGCCCAGCATGGCGGCGACCGCGGGCGGCCCGAGTTTGACCCAGAAGATGCCGCAGACCACCGCCAGTTCCAGAAATGTCGGCGCGATATTGAACAGCAGGAAATAGAGCATGGAATCGATGCTCTTCGTCCCGCGCTCGATAATCCGCGTCAGTGCGCCAGTGCGCCGTTCCAGATGGAAGCGGAGGCTGAGCCGGTGCATGTGCCGAAAGACGTCCTGCGCCAGATTACTGGCAGCCTGCTGACCGACCTTCTCGAATACGGTGTTGCGCAGATTGTCGAAAAGCGTGCCACCGAACCGCGCGCCGGAATAGGCGACGACCATGCCAATGGCGATCAGCAGCGCATCCGCTGCGCCCTCGGCGCTCATGGCGTCGATAGCGGCCTTGTAGGCGAACGGCATCAACAGGATGACGCCCTTCGAGGCCAGCACCAGCAGCATCGCACCGACAATACGCGCGCGCAGGTCAGGTCGGTCGGCGGGCCATAGGTAAGGAAGGAAGCGGAGGATGGTCCGCCGTTCTGATTTCATGCGCCCAAGATAGGAATGCGGGGTGCG
>JBARZR010000321.1:0-8056 GCA_049650205.1 Pacificimonas sp.
GGGAGGTAGGGCAGGGGGCGCGGGACGGCACAGACTTTCAGGCCGACAGGCCTGACCGGAAAAAAAGAAAGCACATATATGAGCACACGCGACCATCTACCCGAACGCCTGTTCCCGACCAGCCGCGAAGACGCGAAACGCGCCGGACATGGCCCGACCGACCATCCCGCCTATGAACTGGCGTTCCAGGACGATGAATTCCTGACGCGCGAGGAACTGCGCCCCGTGCGGCTGCAACTGGAACTGCTGAAAGCCGACCTCCTTCAGGAAGAGCATGGCATCAACTCCACCTTCGTCATCTATGGCAGCGCCCGTATTCCGGAACCCGCGGCCGTCGAAGGGATCATCGCCGCCGCCGATACGCCCGAGAAGAAGCGCAAAGCGGAAAAACTCTGCGAGAAAGCGAAATATTACGAGGAAGCGCGCCGTTTGGCCCGCTTGCTGTCCGAACTGCCGCAAACCGAGGACGGCAAGCGCAATTTCGTCGTGGTGTCGGGCGGCGGCCCATCGATCATGGAGGCGGCCAATCGCGGCGCGCACGATGTCGGCAAGGAATCCGTCGCGCTCAACATCGTGCTGCCGTTCGAACAGGCGCCGAACCAGTATGTGACGCCGGAGCTCAGCTTCCTGTTCCACTATTTCGCCATCCGCAAGATGCACTTCCTGATCCGCGCCCGCGCCGTCGCCGCCTTCCCCGGCGGCTATGGCACGCTGGACGAACTGTTCGAGACGCTGACCCTCATTCAGACCGGCAAGATCAAGCGAATGCCCGTCCTCCTCTATGGCAAGGACTTCTGGAACCGCATCGTCGATTTCGAGGCGCTGGCCGACGAAGGAACGATCTCGCACTCGGATCTCGACCTGTTTCACATGGTCGAGACCGCCGAGGAAGGCTGGGCGCATGTGCGCGAATTCTACGGCATCGAGGACGGCGAAGAGGTCTGAGGCGCGGGTCCAGATACAAAAAAAGCGCCAGAGCCCCGGTCAGACGCTGGCGCTATTTTTTTTTAAGGTGAGCGCCGACCCGCGCCGATCAGTTCGCGGGATCGTCGTCCGCATCCTGGTTGGGCGCGCCGGGTCCGCCGACATTGCTGTTCGGCACCGCCTCCGCGTCGGCGACATCGGCTTCGACCGTATCATCCGCTTTGGCTTCGTCGGGACCGGTCTCTTCCGGGTCGGCTTCGGCGACTTCGGGAATGGGGGGCAGCGGGAGGCCTGATCCCTGGCTGTTCAGATAGGCAAACAGGTCGGCGCGGTCCTTGGCCTTGGAAATTCCCGCGAAAGCCATGACGTTGCCGGGAATCGCACCGCGCGGGTTGGCGATATATTCGTTCATCATCTCCCAGGTCCAGCCACCGGGCGTTTCGGAAAGGGCGGAGGAATAGCTGAAGCCCGCATGGCTGCCGATATCGCGGCCCATCACGCCATAGAGGTTCGGACCCTGCTTGTTCGCGCCGCCGCTTTCGATGGTATGGCAGGTCGCGCATTTCTTGAAGACATTCGCACCCTTGGCCGCGTCCGCTTCCGGCATGGCCATGGCGAGTTCCAACATGGGGTCAACCGCGTCCTCTGCGTCCGCGCTTTCGGTCACGCAGCCCGCTTCACCGCAGGGAAGATAGGCGTTTTCTTCCTCACTGGTATCGGTGAACGCGAAACCCGACGCGATGCCCAGGCCCAGAACGGCGATCGCCGCCGCCAGCAGCCAGCCAAAAATCTTGTTCCACTCGTAACTGTCCACCTGGATATCCTTTCGCCGCGTTCGATCACGTTATTTACGCGCACGTCTGTTGTCTTTGCGAGTGGCACATAGAGGCCCCTCCGGTTTTTGCCAAGCGCGACTGTTGCCGCAGGCGCGCCCTTTCGATCTGGCTGACTTGACGGGGCACCCGCGATGACGCTGTAGGCTTCGGCGATGGACAGTTACCCGCCCCTCGCCGCCGCCCTCGTCGAAGATATGGAGCGGGCCGCCGCCGCCGATCCAGCCCGCGCCGTCGCCTTTCAGGGCGCACCGGGGGCCTATTCGCACCAGGCCGTGCGGGAACTGTTTCCGGACCGGCCGCCGCTGCCCTGCTTCAATTTCACCTCGGCGCTCGACGCCGTGCAAACGGGGCAGGCCGGAACCGCGCTGATCCCTATCGAGAACAGTCTGCACGGGCGCGTGGCCGACATTCATTTCCTGCTGCCCGAAAGCGGCCTCAACATCACGCATGAACATTTCGTACGCGTACGGCATTGCCTGCTCGCCCTGCCTGGCACGGCGCGGGCGGCGATCCGCGCGGCGCACAGCCACCCGCAGGCGCTGGGTCAATGCCGCCTGCGCTTGCAGGAGTGGAATATCGAGCCGCATGTGGAAGTGGACACGGCGGCCTCGGCGGCGCTGGTTCGCGAACGCGGCGAGCCGTCAATGGCGGCGATCGCTTCGGAACTGGCGGGGGAATTATACGGTCTGGACGCGGTCGCCGTCGGCATCGAGGACGAACCGCACAATACGACGCGGTTCGTGGCGCTGTCGAAAACGCCATTCGATCCGCCCGCCGATGCCGCCGTGATGACGAGTCTTACGTTCGAGGTCCGCTCCGTGCCCGCCGCGCTGTTCAAGGCATTGGGCGGGTTCGCCACCAATGGCGTCAACCTGACGAAGCTGGAAAGCTATATGCGCGGCGGCCAGTTTCAGGCGGCGGAATTCTACATCGATATCGAGGGACGAAGAGGCGACCCCGCCGTGGACCGTGCCATGGAGGAGCTCATGCATTTCACCAAATGGGTTCGCGTTCTTGGCACTTACGAACAGGCGCGGCAACGTTGACGAGCGTCAGACATCATCCGGCAGACCGCGCGCCAGCCGCGCCGCGCCGACCAGCGTCACGCCCGCCGCTTCGGCTTCCGCCCCAAAGGCTTCCAGCGCTGTAATCGTCGCCGGCAGGGGCCGGGCATAGCCGATGGCGTAGCCGCGCCGCTTCGCCGTGGCGATCAAGGCGCTCAGATTGCCGCCGATATTCGCGCCCGTCGGCGGTTCGTCGATGAAGCGGTCGTTCGAGCGCGAGGGCACCCCGGAATCCCGCGCCGTCCGCTCCGCCACGCTGCGACCCGACGCGCGCGCGTCGATATAGGTTAGCCCGCGCATGTGCAGTTCCTTCATCACCGGGCGCAGCGCGACGGCGTCCTGCGTGAAGGCGCTGCCCATCATGCCCGTCGTACCGTCCAGATCGGCGAATTTCGTCAGTGCCCAGTCCAGCCGTTCCAGATTTTCCGACGCATCCGAGGCGCGCAGCAACGTATTCTCGCCCGGATTGATGCGCGGATAGCGTTGCGGCTCCATCGGCAGCGACACGAACACTTCATGTCCCTCCGCCTTCGCCGCCTTCGCGAGCGCTGGCGATACCGCCGCATAGGGCGTGAAGGTAAACGTGATCTCCGCCGGCAGGTCGGCGATTGCGCGGCGGGAATTGGCGGCGTTGGAACCGAGTTCGGTCATGACGATGGCGATGACAGGGCCGTCCGGAAGGTCGGGCGGCGGCGTGGTCGCCCCGGCAGCCTGGGCCGCATCCCCGTCGTCCAGCACCAGGGGTTCCGGCCCGCCCCCGACCTTCATGTTGTCGCGAAGCGTCCTGCGCAGGTCCTCGCGCGATTCCGGGGTGTCGCGCTCAGGCCTGTCCGCCCCGGCATATTGATCCGCCTGCGCCGCCTTCGCCGGAGCGAAGGGACGCAGCAGGTGCGCGAACAGGGTCGCCAGCCCGACGAACAGCACCGCACCACCGAAGACGGTCAATATGATGCGGCCCGTACTCATGCGCTATCGTCCAGCCCGCACGGATGCGGCACCGCCCGCTTTGCCAAGACGCCCGAGGATTTGCAGCGCATGATGCAGCTGATAATCCTCGATGCCCTGCGCCTTCAATTCTTCTGCGGTCATTTCGAAGCGCGGATTGGCCTTGTCGTCACCTTCGATGATGCTCTTGTCCTCGACGCTCTCGTTTCTCAGCGAGCGGCGCAGGTCGCTTTCCCGGACGATGCGGCGGTCCTTGTAATTCTCATCGGACAGCTGCGGCACGGTGATGTCGGGCTCGATGCCTTCCTCCTGCACACTACGGCCCGACGGCGTGTAGTACCGCGCCGTCGTCAGGCGCAAGGCCGTGTCAGTGCCGAGCGGGATCAGCGTCTGGACGCTGCCCTTGCCAAAGCTGCGCGTGCCCACGACCAGCCCCCGACGATGGTCCTGCAACGCGCCCGCGACGATTTCACTGGCGGAGGCGGAGCCCGAATCGACAAGGACGACAATGGGCTTGCCGCCGGTCATGTCATTCATTCGGGCGAAATAACGTTGCACATCGCCCTTCTTGCGACCGCGCTGCGAGACCACCTCGCCGCCATCCTTCATAAAGGCGTCGGTAACTTCGATCGCCTGATCCAGCAAACCGCCAGGGTTGGAACGAAGATCAATGACGTAACCAAGAAGTTTCTCGCCAGCCTCTTTCTGGACCGCGTCGATGGCATCGCGCGTGGCTTCGCCGGTCTGTTTGTTGAAGGTCGAGATACGGATGACACCAATATTATCGGTGACTTCCCACCTGACGGGCTTCAATTCGATGATCGCCCGCTCGATGGTGAGTTCCAGCGGTTTGTCGGCGCCCTCGCGCACGATGGTCAGGCCGATGGGCGTTCCCGGCAGGCCGCGCATCTGTTCGACCGCTTCGCTCAGGTCCAGGCCATAGATCAGTTCGCCGTCGATATGAGTTATATAGTCACCGGCCTTGATCCCGGCGCGGCTGGCGGGCGTGTCGTCGGTGGGGGCGATGACCTTCACCGCGCCGTCCTCCATCGTCACCGACAGGCCGAGTCCGCCATATTCGCCGTCCGTCTGCGTGCGCATGGTTTCGAAATCACGCGCGGCAAGGAAAGAGCTGTGTGGGTCGAGGCTCTGCAACATGCCGTCGATCGCGCCCTCCAGCAGCTGTTCGTCGGTCACTTCCTCGACATATTCCGAGCGTACCCGCTCGAAAATATCCATCAGCTGGTCCAGTTGCCGATAGGTGTCGGGCGTGTTCGCCGCCTGCACGCTGGTCTGGGTCGGCACGAGCGCGGCCATGCCGAGCGGGAGCAGTGCGTAGAGAATGCGGTGTTTCATGTCTGGACCTCGTAACTGGACGTGCGCAGACGAGTTTAGCACGCGCCGCGCCTGGGTATACATATTGTTACGCCTGGAAAGTGAACAAGCACTTGCCCATGTCGCACGACAGCGAAAACCCCGCGAGACCGGGGCCGTGGTCTCGCGGGGCTGCACTTCTTGTTTTCGCTGGCGTCCGGGGCCGTGGCCGCTAGCTATGGCAACAGAATAGCAATGGGTGTGCCAAGTGCAGGAAATGGCGGGTTGCCGCCATTGCCGTCGATCAAGATAGGGATATAGCCGTTGCCTCGTCCGGAAATTCGTGCATCGCTTGTGTCAACATGGGACAATTAGCGCAATTGCAGTTACAGCACAGCACATAAAAAGCACGATCCCGGAACAAGTTCCCGGATCGTGCATTTACAGACCGTGAGCGATGTATAATGCTTGCGTGACGTTTGAGTAGCTTGGCGTTTTGAGTTTGCGTTCTGAAAGTTGCTTACCCTGTTGCCTTTTGTTGCTTTCTCCCGCGTATTCACCGACGGTCTCAGGTAGTCTTCAGCACCTGCGCCTCTGGCCCTTCGGATCGTGTTGGATTCGATGTCGAACACTATCGTGACCGTCGGCACACCCGCTGAATAGGCATAACCTAGAACGCTGGGTGATGATTGCGCGTGATGCAGATCACACCCTCTCATTCCCTGCAATTGCCGTTCTGGCGGCGTCATGACGGGACGTCATACCCCATATGCGGTATGGCGCATTTTGAGCCCCACGCCTTTCCCGATTTTGAATGTATCGCCCTGCGGCAAAGGCTGCGCTTGAAACCTGTGGACGGCGTCCGATATAAACAGGACCGGAAAGGTCTGAATTGATGATACGCCTGTCAAACCTCGCTGATTACGCCGTCGTCGCCATGGTGCGCCTGGCTGAAGCCGATTCGCGCATGAGCGCGGCGGCGCTGGCGGAGGCGACGGGCATCCCCGCGCCCACGGCGGCGAAGCTGACCGTATTGCTGACACGCGCCGGCCTGCTCGACGCGACGCGCGGGGCGGCGGGCGGCGTATCGCTCGCACGGACGGCGCAGGACGTGCGCCTGACCGACATCATAGAGGCGGTCGATGGCCCCATCGGGCTGACGCAATGCCTGCACGAGGGCGCGGAGGACTGCGCCATTCATTCGACCTGCAGCGTCAAGCCGCACTGGCAGACGATCAACCGGACTGTTCGCAGCGCATTGTCGGACGTGAAACTTTCCGACCTCATTCAAGTCAAGGAACCCGCCTGATGGCCACCGCAGAAACCGTAGCGCTCGCCGACGAAGCCTCCAAGTATAAATGGGGCTTTTCCTCGGACGTCGAATCGGAAATGGCCAAGAAGGGCCTGACCGAGGAGACGGTGCGCTATATCTCCCACAAGAAGGGCGAGCCCCAATGGATGCTCGACTGGCGGCTGAAGGCGTTCCGCATCTGGGAAACGCTGGAGTCGCCCGACTGGGCCAAGCTCGACATCGACCCGATCGATTATCAGGACGCCTATTATTACGCCGAGCCGAAGAAGAAGCCGACCATCGGCAGCCTCGACGAGCTCGATCCCGCCATCCTCGACACCTACAAGAAGCTGGGCATCCCCATCGAGGAGCAGAAGGTGCTCGCCAATGTCGAGGGCGCGCGCAAGGTCGCCGTCGACGCGGTGTTCGATTCGGTCAGCGTCGCCACGACCTTCCGCGAGGAACTGTCGAAAGCTGGCGTGATCTTCCTGTCGATCAGCGAAGCCATCAAGGAACATCCCGAGCTGGTGAAGAAGCACCTCGGCAGCGTGGTGCCCGTGCGCGACAATTATTTCGCCACGCTCAACTGCGCGGTCTTTTCCGACGGCACGTTCGTCTACATTCCGGAGGGCGTGCGTTGCCCGATGGAACTCAGCACCTATTTCCGCATCAACGCGGAAAATACCGGTCAGTTCGAACGCACGCTGATCGTCGCGGAAAAGGGCAGCTATGTCAGCTACCTGGAGGGCTGCACCGCCCCCATGCGCGACGAAAACCAGCTGCACGCCGCCGTTGTGGAGCTGGTCGCGATGGACGACGCCGAAATCAAATATTCCACCGTCCAGAACTGGTATCCGGGCGACGAGAACGGCGTCGGCGGCATCTATAATTTCGTGACGAAGCGCGGCCATTGCAAAGGCGACCGTTCGAAGATTTCATGGACGCAGGTCGAAACCGGCAGCGCCGTAACATGGAAATACCCCAGCTGCGTTCTGTCAGGCGAATCGAGCGTCGGCGAATTTTACTCCGTCGCCCTCACGAACAATCACCAGCAGGCCGATACCGGCACGAAGATGATCCACTTGGGCGCGAACACGCGCTCGACCATCATCTCCAAGGGCATCAGCGCGGGCAAATCCGATAACACCTATCGCGGCCTGGTAAGGGTGGGACCCTCTGCCGAGAATGTCCGCAACTTCACCCAATGCGACAGCCTGCTGCTGGGATCGGATTCAGGCGCCCACACCGTGCCCTATATCGAAGTGAAAAACCCCTCCGCGCAGATCGAGCATGAAGCCACGACCAGCAAAATCTCCGACGACCAGATGTTCTACGCCCAATCCCGCGGCCTGGACGAGGAAGAAGCCGTCGCGCTGATCGTCAATGGGTTCGCCAAGGAAGTGCTGCAGCAGCTGCCGATGGAGTTTGCCGTTGAGGCGCAGAAACTGCTGGGTATTTCGCTTGAGGGGGCCGTGGGGTGAGTCTCGCAATTTTTCTTGCAGCACAATCGCTACCTTTGAGTCCGATACCGCCTCAAATGGAAAGCCTTATCAGCAGCTATTCCCAATGCATTTATGATGGCTTTGAAGCCAGTATAAGCAAAAACACCTTGGCCGAGGATCACGTAAGTGTGCCTGATGGGCCAACGCTTATTAATGATGCCATCCAGGGATGTGTGGAAG
>JBARZR010000322.1:0-2199 GCA_049650205.1 Pacificimonas sp.
GCAGGATACCGGCCATGACGGTGTTGTAGCCGATTGAGGAAAAGTCCTGCGCCGCGGCCCCGAAAGGCAACAGACAGATGGCGAGCGTCAGGCAAAATGTCTTCATCATCACATGATGTCGCAAGAACGCGCCCTGCGTCCCGCCGTCGTCGACGAACGGAGACATCCGTGCGCCGGTCGGAACGGAACGCTAGCCCCCGTGGTACGCCTGCCAGATCGCCAGCGCCGCCGCCGCCGCCGTATCCGCACGTAAGATGCGCGTTCCCATCGACAGTCTGCGGCTGTTCGCCTGCGACAGGATTATGTCTCTTTCCGCATCCGAAAACCCACCTTCGGGGCCAATCAATATGGCGGCGGGCGCTGGCGTGGTACGCATAACGTCCAGCGCCGGTTCGCCGCCCTCCTCGTCGCAGAAAATCAGCGCGCGATTTTCAGGCCAGTCCGCCAGGACGTCCGACAGCGCCGCCGCGTCCGCAAGTTCCGGAAGCGCCGTCCGCCCGCATTGCTCCGCCGCCTCGATCATGTGCGCGCGGAGGCGCTCCGGTTTCGCCTGCTGCGCCTCGACCCCGCCCGTGCGCTCGGTAATGACTGGCTGGAACCGCGCCGCGCCCAGCTCGCACGCCTTTTCCGCTGTCCATTCGAAACGCGTGCGCTTGATGGGCGCGGCGAGCAGCCAGATGTCCGGCACGGTCTCGCGCGGACGAAGATATTCCGCAGGCCGCACGACGACATCCCGCTTCGACACCGCCTCGATCACCGCCCGCCATTCACCGGTGATAGTATCGAACAGGATGACCTCATCACCAGATCCCAGCCGCATGACACTGCCCAAGTGCCGCGCGGCATCCGGGCCGAGCGAGAGCGCGCTATCGGCAATGATTTCTTGCGCGCAGTGAAGGCGCGGGACGTGTTTGCCAGCCATGGTCGCTGGACTAGGGCCGTGCTGTCTTTTTGTCATCCCGGCTGTTGGCTAAGGGACGGATGATGAAGACCGACCCTGATATGACCCCCGACGCCGATCGGCGTTCCGTCGTCGATATGCTGCCCGCCCGGGCGCAGGTCTGGGCGCGGCTGGCGCGGCTGGACCGGCCCATCGGGACGTGGCTGCTGTTCTGGCCATGCGCCTGGGGCGTGCTGCTGGCGGGCGAGGTCATGCGGGACTGGTATCTCATCCCGCTGTTCTTCGTGGGGTCGCTCGCCATGCGGTCGGCGGGGTGCGTTTACAACGATATCATCGACCGTGATCTGGACGCGCAGGTCGAACGCACGAAGGACCGGCCCCTCGCCAGCGGACGGATTGGCGTGCGCGGCGCGTGGGTGTTCCTGATCGGGCTGTGCCTGATCGGGCTGCTTGTCTTGATCCAGCTGAACCGGTTCGCGGGCCTGGTGGCGCTGGCGGCGCTGCTGCTGGTCGCGGCCTATCCCTTCATGAAGCGGATCACCTGGTGGCCACAGGCGTGGCTGGGCCTGACCTTCAATTGGGGCGCGCTGGTGGGCTATGCGGCGGCGACGGGCGAGTTGAGCTGGGGGGCGGAGCTGCTTTATCTGGCGGGCGTCTTCTGGACGCTGGGCTATGACACGATCTACGCGCTGCAGGATGCCGAGGACGATGCGCTGGCCGGGATCAAGTCGAGCGCGCGGGCGCTGGGCAGTCAGGCGGAGACCGCGATCCAGCTGTTCTACATGGCCTTTGGTGGCCTGCTGTTCGCTTCCCTCTGGCTAGTGTCCGACGATATCGTCACCGCGTTCAGCGGTGCGGGTCCGGCGGTCTTCGCGGGCGGCCTGGTGGCGAATATGGTCAAGAACGGCCAGCACCATCGCGCGCTGAAGGCGTTTCGCGCGAACATCTGGGTTGGGCTCGCCTCCGCACTGGGGATCGGTTACGCGACTCTGATCTAGCGTGATGCTTTGACCCCGGCCCCGCCCGCCCCTACATCCGCGCGATGATTACCGAAACCGAAGCGCTCTCGCATCTCGACGCCGTCCTGACCGCCGCCCGCAGGGCCGGGGCCGACATGGCGGACGCGGCCTTTGTCGGCGGCGAAAGCGCATCCGTCTCCGTCCGGCTGGGCGAGGTCGAGGACATCACGCGGTCGGAAGACGCCGAGATCGGCCTGCGCGCCTTCGCTGGAGAGGCCAGCGCCAGCGTCGCGCTATCGGACTTCGCCCCCGCCGCCATCGAGGAAGCTGCCGCCCGTG
>JBARZR010000323.1:0-11784 GCA_049650205.1 Pacificimonas sp.
GGCCTTAACAATCACCCTAATCCACCCACAAACTTCTCGAACAGATAGTCGCTGTCCATCGGACCCGGACTGGCTTCCGGATGATATTGCACCCCGAATGCCCGCCTGCCGGTCAGTTCGATCCCGCAGAGCGTCCCATCGAACAGGCTGGTGTGGGTAGCCTCAACGCCCTCCGGCAGCGTGTCGGCGTCGACGGCGAAGCCGTGGTTCATGCTGGTGATTTCCACGCGGCCGTCGGAGAGGCGCTGGACGGGGTGGTTGGCGCCTCTGTGGCCCTGAAACATCTTCGACGTCCTCGCGCCCGCCGCGAGGCCGAGGAGCTGGTGACCGAGGCAGATGCCGAAGATGGGCATGTTGGCGCCCAGGAGCTGTTTGATGACGGGGACGGCGTATTCGCCCGTCGCGGCGGGGTCGCCGGGGCCGTTGGAGAGGAACACGCCTGCCGGCTTCAGCGCCATGATCTGATCGAATGTCGCGCTTGCGGGCACGACCGTGACGCGGGCACCGGCGTTGACGAGGCGGCGGAGGATGTTTTTCTTCGCGCCATAGTCGATGGCGACGACGTGGGGGCCATCGGCAGGGCCGACGCCGAACCCCTTCCCCAACGCCCACGGTCCATCGTTCCAGCCGCCGGTTTCCTCGCGCGTCACGTCTTTGGCGAGGTCCAGTCCTTCGAGGCCGCTCCATTCTCGCGCCGCCGCCAGCAGGGCGTCCATGTCGAACTTGCCATCGGGGGCGTGGGCGATGACGGCGTTGGGGGCGCCCTCCCGCCTGACCTTGCGGGTCAGGGCGCGGGTGTCGACGCCGGAGATGCCGATGCGGCCATGTTTCGCCAACCATGCGTCGAACGACCCCGTGCTGCGGAAATTGCTCGGAGCGCTGACATCCTCCCGCACGACGCAGCCGATGGCGTGGGGGGTGTCGGCCTCCACATCCTCGTCGTTTACGCCGACATTGCCGATATGGGGGAAGGTGAAGGTGACGATCTGCCTGGCATAGCTGGGATCGGTCATGATCTCCTGATAACCGGTCATGGCCGTGTTGAAGCAGACCTCGCCCACCGCATGGCCCGCCGCGCCGAATCCCCTGCCCCAGATGACTTCGCCCGACGCAAGAACCAGGGCGCCCGTGGCTCCTTCGGGTGGGCGCGAGTGGTCGGTTTCGGTCACGCGGGTCGCGCTCCTTAATCTAGGGCCAAGTTGTAAGCTAAGGGGGCGTGATATGCACCGGAGGGATTCGGGTCAATCGCTGTTCAAACGCCGCCGCAGTCCCTATTTGATCCCGCACACATCAAACGGAGTTTGTCATGATTGCCGAACAGGTCAAAGCCGCCCAGATCGCCGCCATGAAATCGGGGGACAAGGGCCGCGTCGCCGCGACCCGCGCCATCCTTGCCGCCGTGAAGCAGAAGGAAATCGACGACCGGCTGGGCGTCGGCGGCGGCAATGACGTGCTGACCGCCTCGGTCCTCACCAAGATGGCGAAGCAGCGGCGCGAGTCGATCGACATGTATGTGAAAGGCGGCCGCGAGGAACTGGCCGACCAGGAACGCGCCGAATTGCAGGTCATCGAGGAGTTCATGCCGCAGATGATGCCCGCCGCCGAGGCGCAGGCGAACGTGCGGGAGATCGTCAAGGAACTGGGCGCGGAGGGGCCGAAGGACATGGGCCGCGTCATGGCCGAGCTGAAGGAACGCTTCGCAGGCCAGATCGACATGTCGACGGCGGGATCGATGGTGAAGCAGGAACTGATGACGAAGGGCTAGAGCGGGAACCTCATTGGGATTGTCCCGTTCACCATTGGCAACGGGACAGTCCGAAAATGAGGAACCAGCCATGATCCGCATCCTTTCCGCCGCCGCAACCACCGCATTGCTGGCCGGAACCGCTCTCGCCGTGCCTGTTGCGCCGACAGATCTGGAAAGTGTCGAGCGGGGCGGGACGATCGTCGGGCCGGTCGGGCCGACAGTGAACGCCTCCATCCTGAACGGCGATGGCAATTCCATCGCGGACATCATCGGCCAGGTGGACTGCCCCGCCGGGGTCGACCCCTGTGTGCCGCCGGAAAACGATCCGGGGACGATCTATACCTTCATCTACCAGATCACGCCGGGCGCGGATTCTGAGAACGATGTGCCGTTCCAGCCGAATGCGCCGGTCGTGGACTTCAACAATGTCGGCGAATTCAGCCTGGACTTCAACGCGTCCGGCTTTACCGGCGTGGCGGGTTACAGCTTTGCACAGGCGGCCGATGCCTTTGACAGCGATGGCGAATTCGCCATCGATTTCGACGAGGCGACGGGGAATATCGTCTGGACCACCGACCCGGAAAATGGCTGGGGTACCGGCGAGACGATCACCTTCTTCTTCCAGACCACGCAGCCGCCGAGCGGGCCGGGTGCCGGGTTCGGCCTGTCGGGCGCGGATGGCAACGGATCGGGCAACGGGCCTGTTCCTGCGATTATCGCGGAGGTGCCGGAGCCTGCGGCGCTGGGGCTGCTGGGATTAGGTTTAGCGGGGCTGATGGTGGCGCGGCGGCGGGCGGCGTAAATTCTCCCTGAAGCCGTCATTCCCGCGAAAGCGGGAATCCAGTGTTGGGTACAATCCAACGATTTCAATATCGGTCGTGACACTGGATCCCCGCATTCGCGAGGATGACGATGTCTGGAGGCGTGCGTGACCTTGCCGAGATCGGGGTCCTCCCGCTAACAACATACCGTGTCCATTCCACCCGCATTTCTCGATGAGATCCGCACGCGCGTCCCCGTCAGCGATATTGTCGGGCGGCGCGTGAAGCTCATTCGGGCCGGGCGGGAGATGAAGGCGTGCTGCCCCTTCCACAATGAGAAGACACCCAGCTTTTATGTAAATGACGACAAGGGCTTCTACCATTGCTTCGGCTGCGGCGCGCATGGCGATGTGGTGAGTTTCCTGATGGAGCAGGAAGGGCAGGATTTTCGCGGCGCGGTCGAGCAGCTGGCTGGGCAGGCCGGGCTGGAGATGCCGACCGAAAGCCCGGAGGCGCGCGAGCGGGCGAAGGCCGCGCAGGGGCTGCACGATGTCGCCGCGATGGCGGAGGACTGGTTTCGCAAGCAGCTGGGCAGCCTCGACGGTGCCGGCGCGCGGAAATATGTCGAGGAGCGTGGGCTGACGGCGGAGACGGTGAAGACCTTTGGCATCGGTTTCGCTCCGGACAGCCGCGGGGCGCTGCTGAACGCTGTCGACGCGCCCAAAGACAAGATGATCGCGGCGGGGCTGCTGGTGCAGCCGGACGACGCGGGGCGCGATCCCTATGACCGGTTCCGGTCGCGGTTGATGTTTCCGATTCATGACATGCGCGGTCGCACAGTGGGATTCGGTGGGCGCATATTGGGATCGGGCGAACCGAAATATCTGAACAGTCCGGACGGGCCGCTCTTCGACAAGGGGCGGCTGCTTTACAACCTCAACCGCGCCGCGCCGCCCGCGCGGAGGTCTGGCCGGCTGGTCGTCGTCGAGGGCTATATGGACGTTATCGCGCTGTCGCAGGCGGGCTTTCCCGAAACCGTCGCGCCGATGGGGACGGCGATGACGGAGGACCAGATGAAGCTGGCCTGGCGCGCGGTGCCGGAGCCGGTGCTGTGCTTCGACGGCGATGCCGCAGGGGTCAGGGCGGCGAACCGCGCGGCGCTGAGGGCCTTGCCGCTGCTGGAGCCAGGCAAATCGCTGCGCTTCGCGATGTTGCCGCAAGGCAAGGATCCGGATGATCTGGTGCGGGCGCAAGGGATCAAGGCATTCGAAGCTCTGGTGGAAAAGGCCGAGCCGCTGATCGAGCATTTGTGGCGCACGGAAACCGAGGGGGTCGACCTGAAGACACCCGAGCGCCGGGCCGCCGTGCGCCAGCGGCTGGGCGAACATGCCGGGACCATCGGGGATGGCAGTGTGCAGCAGCTGTATCGCAGCGAATTCAAGGCGCGCTTCGATGCGATGTTCGTGCAGGGAAAATCCGCTGGCGGCGGACAATATGGCCGGCGGTTCGACCGGAAATTCGACAACAGATTCGGCGGTGCGTCGTTCGGGATGAAGCAGGTCGCGGAAAATACCCCCTATGAGCGGGAGATACTGGCGATTCTGACTGGTATCCTCGCAAATCCGTGGCTGGTGGACAGCGCGGGCGAGGCGGTTGCCGACCTCGACATAACGAATCCGGAACAGTCTCGGCTGCGCGCGGCGATTTTTCGGGCGGTGTCGCGCGATCCGACGCTTGACAAACAGGCGCTGGCTTCCGACTTGGACGACAGAGGGCTCGGTCAGCTCGCGGAAGAGGTCACGGGCTTGAACCGCCTGACCTTCACCTTCACGCGGCCCCGGACGCCGGATACAGAGGCCGCCCGGATGGCGGCGGAAGACTTGGCATGTGTGGCAGGGCATCTTATGGCGCTGGCGCATATCGATGTTGAGGAAGCTGATCTGCGCGCGCGCTATGACATGCTTTCTCAGGATGAATTTGAACACCGCATGGCCCTGACACGGGAAAAGTTGCGGATTGATAACGAGCTGAGGGCACTCGCCCAGGGCCGCCGGACTGCCGAGGAAGAGGCAGCGATGGACGAGCCGCAAAGCGAGTGACGCCGCTCACAACGGGTTTTGAAATTTATGGCAACGGCGGCAAAAACGAAGAAAAAAGCGGATGCGGACGACGGCGCACCCCTGATCGACATGAACGACGCGGGGCTGAAAAAGCTGATCGCGGCGGGCAAGAAGCGTGGCTGGGTCACCTATGAGCAGCTGAACGAAGCGCTGCCGCAGGGGGAAATGACCTCCGACCAGATCGAGGATGTCACCTCCGCGCTCAGCGAAATGGGCATCAACGTCACCGAGTCCGACGAGGCCGAGGACGATGACGGCACACCCGCGCCCGCCGATGCCAAGGCCGCCGCGGGCAAGGACGGCCAGCCGGAAAAATTCGTCTCCACCCGCACCAAGGAAAAACTGGACCGCACGGACGATCCGGTCCGCATGTACCTGCGCGAGATGGGGGCGGTCGAACTGCTGAGCCGCGAAGGCGAAATCGCCATCGCCAAGCGTATCGAGGCCGGCCGCGACACGATGATCCTGGGGCTGTGCGAAAGCCCCCTCACCTTCGCGTCGATCATCTACTGGGCCGACGCGGTCAAGGAAGGCGAGATGCAGCTGCGCGAGATCCTGGATCTCGACGCGATGCTGAATCAGGGGCCGACCGAGGAAGAGGTCAATGCCGGCGATGACAGCGACCTGCCGAAGGACGTCACGCTGAAGGACGATGATGACGAGGCCGAAGATGAATCCTCGGATGAGGATGGCGAAGATGATGAGGCAAAGGCGAAGAAGGCCGACAAGGACGATGACGACGACCAGGTCATGTCGCTGGCGCAGATGGAGGAGGCCGTCACACCGATGGCGCTGGACCAGTTCGATGCCATCAAGAAAGTCTATACGAAGTTCGCCAAGCTGCAGGACGAGCGTCTGGACGCGATGAATTCCGGCGACGATTATGACGAAAAGCTGGAAAAAAAATACCAGAAGCTGCGCCGCGAACTGACCGACAAGGTCGAAAGCGTGTTCTTCAACAATGCCAAGATCGAATTCCTGGTCGAGCAGCTGTATAGCTATAACAAGCGGCTGATGTCGCTGGCCGGACAGATGCTGCGGCTGGCCGAACGCTACAAAATTCCGCGCCGGGATTTCCTGGACACCTATGTCGGCAACGAGCTGGACGAGGGCTGGCTGGACGAAGTGAAGGCGCGCGGACCGAAATGGGCCAGCTTTGCCGAGGGCGAGCAGCAGGCGGTTGAGAATATCCGTATGCAGGTCACGGACATCGCCGCGCAGACGGGCGTCAGCCTGCCGGACTTCCGCCGTATCGTGAACATGGTGCAGAAGGCGGAGCGCGAGGCGCGAATCGCCAAAAAGGAAATGGTGGAGGCGAACCTGCGGCTCGTCATTTCCATCGCCAAGAAATACACAAATCGCGGGCTGCAGTTCCTGGACCTGATCCAGGAGGGCAATATCGGCCTGATGAAGGCGGTCGACAAGTTCGAATATCGCCGCGGTTACAAATTCTCGACCTATGCGACCTGGTGGATCCGTCAGGCGATCACGCGCTCCATCGCAGACCAGGCGCGTACTATTCGCATCCCGGTGCATATGATCGAGACGATCAACAAGCTGGTGCGCACGTCGCGCCAGTTCCTGCACGAGTTCGGCCGCGAGCCGACGCCGGAAGAGATGGCGGAACGGCTTGGCATGCCGCTCGACAAGGTGCGCAAGGTGATGAAGATCGCCAAGGAACCGATCTCTCTCGAAACGCCGATTGGCGACGAGGAGGATTCGCAGCTCGGCGATTTCATCGAGGACAAGAATGCGATCATTCCCGTCGATGCCGCCGTCCATGCGAACCTGAAGGAAACCGTGACGCGCGTGCTGGCATCGCTGACGCCGCGTGAAGAACGCGTGCTTCGCATGCGCTTCGGCATCGGCATGAATACCGATCATACGCTGGAGGAAGTCGGTCAGCAGTTCAGCGTGACGCGAGAGCGTATCCGCCAGATCGAAGCCAAGGCGCTCAGAAAGCTGAAACATCCCAGCCGCAGCCGCAAGATGCGCAGCTTTCTGGACGTCTAGCTTCATTCAGGTGATGGACAGGACCAGCGGCGTAAAGGCAGGTATGATCAGATATTTCGCCGCCGTGCTGCTGGCACTCTTGCCCGCCCTGCCCGCTCATGCCGGCGCGTTGCAGGACGCCGTCCTTGCCCATGCCAAGGCGCAGGGGGACGTGCAGATGGCGTTTACGCGCACGACGACATTCGAAAGCGTCGATAAGAAAGGCGAGCGGGAAAGGAAGGTCTTCATCGACCGCTATGATCCTGCAAAGCCCGCAAAGTCGCGCTGGCAGCTTGTCAGTATCGATGGTCAGTCCCCGACGGCGAAAGAGCTGAAAACCGCCGCGAAACGTTATGAGAAGGAAGAAGTGCCATCCTACGCGCGCCTGACCCGCTGGGTGGGACAGCCCGCATCGGAAGGCGCAAACGAGTTGCGCTTCGACAGCTTCGCCAAGGACACGTTCCAGGGCAGCCCGGTGGACCTGTCCGGCAAATTGTCGGGCGTGGCGACCATTTCGCGGGACGGCGGGAAGCCATGGGTCAGTGAAACCCGCTTCCGGCTGAAGGAACCGACGCGCATCATGCTGGTGGCGAAGCTGGACGACATGCGCACGCAGTCGCGTTTTCGGCGGATGCCGGACGGGACACCGGTACTCGACAGCCAGACCGTGACCATGACGGGCTCCATGATGGGGAAAAGCGGGACGCAGAAAACGGTGACAACCTATTCGGATTACCGCCGTATCGGATGATATCCCGCCGTGTTTTCGTAAGCGGCATTAAATCCCTCTTCACGAAAATCGCATATCCAATCCGGATGAACAGTGCCGATCGAGATGTCGCGTGACAAGAGCCGCGCCCCTGAAAGCGACGCCGCCCGCAGAGGTGGAGAGTGTGCATATGCTGCTGTCCACACTGGAAGACATGGGCCGTGCCACGCGCGCGCCGCTGTCTGCCGTCGCGGCAGGAGAAAGCAGCGATCCGGACGCCTTCGTGGCGGATGCCGTACATCTGATCGCCATTCTGCATGGGGAACTGCCCAGCCTGTTCGATACCGCAGCGGGCGTAAATCCCGACTTCGAGACGTGGCTGGAACCCGCCGCAGCTGCATTTCATGCGGACCGTGCCTGGCTGACGGAGCTTTGCGTCATGTCCGGCCCCAGGACGGACCTGTCGGGGCTGAGCGACGCAGAAGCCTTGGTACGCGGTTTGCGCGATGCCATGCTGACGCTGGCGCAATCGAGCCGAAATGGCTGTGCGCTGGGTTCGGTTCTGGCCTTTCTGAACGACTGGCCGCAGCTGCGCAGTGCGATCGACAACGCTGGGACGATTGCATTTTCCTCCAGATGGCCCGCCCCCTATGGGGAATGGCCAGACGCGCCGTTGCTGTCGGCTACGGACGCCGCCGAAGCCGCGTTCGACGCGCGCCCGACGATGCGCGCCCTGACCTTCGGTGCGCAGCAATTCGCGCAGCTGCACGGGCAGCTGCTGGAACTGATCGCGGCCCGCGCCGCCGCGCGCAGGAGTTAGGCAAACAGGCGAAAGCTGACAGGTTGCCGCCGCCTCTGCCGTCCATTAGCACAGCCTCCGAAATTCCATTTTCACGGAGTATGAAATGCGTTTTGACGGCACGAAGGACTATGTCGCCACCGACGATCTGAAAGTGGCTGTCAACGCCGCCGCGACGCTGCGGCGGCCGCTGCTGATCAAGGGTGAACCGGGGACGGGCAAGACCGTGCTGGCCGCCGAGGTCGCCAAGGCGATGGGCGCGCCGCTGATCGAGTGGAACATCAAGTCGACGACGAAGGCGCAGCAGGGTCTTTATGAGTATGACGCCGTCTCCCGGCTGCGCGACAGCCAGCTGGGCGACGAGAAAGTCCACGATATTTCCAATTATATCAAACGCGGCAAGCTGTGGGATGCGTTCACGGCGGAAGAGACGCCAATCCTGCTGATCGACGAGATCGACAAGGCCGACATCGAGTTTCCGAACGACCTGCTGCAGGAACTCGACCGCATGGAGTTCCATGTCTATGAGACCGGAGAGACGGTGAAGGCCAGCGAGCGGCCAATCATCATCATCACATCGAACAATGAAAAGGAAGTGCCGGACGCGTTTCTGCGCCGCTGTTTCTTTCATTATATCAAATTCCCCGACAAGCAGACGATGTCGGAGATCATCGACGTGCATTTCCCCGACATTCAGAAGAAGCTGGTGATGGAGGCGCTGGCGGTGTTTTTCGCTATGCGCGAAGTTCCCGGTTTGAAGAAAAAGCCATCCACGTCCGAGCTGCTGGACTGGCTGAAACTGCTGATGCACGAGGAGTTGCCGCTGGAGGTATTGCAGTCGCGCGATCCAAAGAAACTGATCCCGCCTTTGCATGGCGCGCTTCTGAAAAACGAACAGGACATCATGCTGTTCGAGAAGCTGGCGTTCATTAATCGCCGGGAAGGCTAGCGCGGCCACCCCTCCCCGAAGCCGGGGCAGCCGCGCCAACGTCTCAGTCGAAATCAGGTCTTCATTTCCTTCGCCTTTCCCCAACTCCGCGCGGCCGTGTAGCCGAGATAGCCCGTTCCAAAGAGCATGTAGAGCGGTTCGGGTATGCCGCTCAGATAGGCGCTCATGCCGCGCGCGATTGCTGCCGCCATGTCCGGTTCTACCGCGCTGATGAGGCCCATGGGGATCGCCCATAGGAGCAGCGCGTACATGACGTAGAGAAAGCTGGGCCGCGCGCGGCTGGTCCAGGGATCGTGGCTGTTTGCCTCGGCGACGATGGCGGACAGCTGAGTCCGCATGGCGTCCAGTTCGCGCTCGCCTTCCAGACGGAGGAGCTCCAGTTTGGCGCGGTCGCGGGCCTCGGGATCGGGAATGATCTTGTCGATCAGGCCTGCGATGGGGCCGATCAGGCTGTTGATCACACTCATGCCCCCGCTCCCGAACCGATGTCGCCGACATTGGCGATGCGGTGTGCGAGCCAGCCATAGACGAAGCTCTCATTCGCCGCCCTGCCTTCGGCGAGTTCTATGTAGCGCGCGCCTTGCAGCGCATCGAGCGCCCGGAGAAGCACAGTCTGGCCCGCGACCCCGCGTTTCGCGCGGAAAGCGTTGAGGGCGGACAGGGTTTCGCAGTCGACGCGGCGGCTGAGCGGAATATCCTGCCAGTCGCGACCCCGGCGGTTGAGCGCGTTGAGCGCGCGTTGCAGGAAACTGGTTGCCGTCGCCGGCCCCATGTTCACGCCCGTGTCGAACAGCTCCGCCGCGACATGCGGGAAGATTTTCGCGACATCGTCGAAACGCGGCGCGTCCCAATAGCGCTGCTGATAGATTTCGAGGGCGAGCGCGCGCGGGAAATCGCGCATGGCTCCGTCATAGCCATTGGCGCGGGCAACGGCGCGGGTGATGCCGAACTTGGTCGGGCCACCGCGATCGTCGGGGTGGGAGACGAAGCCCCCCTCGCGCTGGATCAGGTCGTCGAGAAGATTGTCGATTGTCTGTGTCACGTGATGCTCCTGGTTTTGAAGGAGCCGATCTAATAGACAGGAATTTTCCTATTATGGAAGCAAAAACTAGCGGGCGGCCCTTGGTAGGGTCAGGCGCGCGCTGAGGCCGCCAAGGTCGTCACTTTCGCCAAGGTCCACCGCACCGCCGTAGATTTCCGCGACGTCGCGGACGATGGCGAGGCCGAGGCCGGTGCCGGGTTTGTCGGTGTCGAGTCGCGCACCGCGATTGAAGAGGCGGTTGCGGTCGCTTTCGGGGATGCCTTGGCCGTCGTCTTCGATTTCGATCAGGATTTGCGCGGCGTCGGGCGCAGATAATGTGACGAACACTCGGCCCCCGCCATATTTCGCGGCGTTTTCGAGCAGGTTTCCGACCATTTCCTCAAGATCCTGGCTTTCTCCGAGGAAATCGAGGTCGCGGTCGCCGTCGAGGTCGATGGTGACGCGACCCAGATACATACGCTCGACGGTGCGGCGCAGCGCCTCCAGGCTCGGCCAGATGGGCGCGCGCATGTTGAGCGCGGCGCGGCGCCCAAGCGCCCGGGCGCGGGCAAGATGATAGTCGACATGTCGGCGCATGGAGGCGGTCTGACGCCGGACGACGGTGGCAAGCGGTGTGTCCTTGTCCGCGCTTTCATTGACCAGCACCGTCATGGGCGTTTTCAGCGCGTGGGCGAGGTTGCCGGCGTGGCGGCGGGCATCCTCGGCCTGATGCTCGGCCTGCTCGATCAATTCGTTGATGCCGTGCATGAGCGGTTCGACCTCGCTGACGAAATCGGTGGAGACGCGCTGGGCATGGCCTGCGCGCACTTCCGCGATTTCGCGGCGGACGCGGCGGAGCGGCTGCAAACCGTAAATCGCCTGCAGCGCCGAGAGAATCAGGAGGCCGAGCCCAAGTGCGCCAAGCGACCAGAGCAGGGTCGTGCGGACGCGGCCGAGTTGCTCATCAAGTTCGGTGCGGTCCTCGGCGATCTGAAAATGGAACATCGTATCCGCGCCAGGCAAGCGCGCGCTGCGTTCGGCCACACGCAGAGGTTCGCCGGAAAAGTCGATGTCGTAAAAGGCGCTGCGGTCGCGGTCGGGCGCGACATTTGCGGGAAGCGCGCGGTCCCACAAGGAGCGGGAGCGATAGGGCGTCTGGCCGTCCGTGGCGACCTGCCAGTAGAGACCGGAATAGGGTTCGCGGAACCGCTGTTGTTCCAGCGGGCGGGCGAGGCGGATTTCACCGACCTCCGAGAGTTCCGCGCTGGCGATCATGGAGCCGAGCGCGGTTTCCAGCTGGCTGTCGAAATTGTCGGCGATGATCGCGCTGACGGTGCGGTCGAGGAAGAAGCCACCGATGAGAAGCATGATGCCGACCCACGCCGCCGCGATCGCGAGCATGCGCCGGGACAGGCTGCGCTTGCCGAAGGGCCGCGCGGCGCGGGTTTCAGCGGAGTCGGGGCTGGGAAGTGGGGTCATTCGGATTCGTCCTGCCCCCTCTTAAGCGTCATTCCCGCCCGCGCCTTCGCGAGGACAGGCTACGCCGGGAATCCATTCGGCTTGATCTTCATCATTGTATGCGACCTGTCGACATCAAGCATGAATGGATTCCCGCCTGCGCGGGAATGACGGTTTTTCTGAGGGGTTGTCGTCATCCCTTCCCTCATTTCGCCCGGTTTTCCGGAT
>JBARZR010000324.1:0-2239 GCA_049650205.1 Pacificimonas sp.
GCGGTGACGTCGGGGCCGCCCATGCCGTAGTCCTCATCGGAGACGATGGCATCGTCACTGGAGGGCGCTTCCATTTCCGCTTCCGCATCGACGTTCACTTCGCCCTCGGGAGCCTCGATGACGGCATCCTGTGCGAACGCCGGGGCTGCGAAACCCATCAGAGCTGCTGTGGTGGCCGTAATAATCACGTTCTTCTTCATTGCCTTACTCCTTTCATGTGCCGCCCGGTCGTGGGGGGAGGTGGGCGGCGCTTCGTTGTAGGCAATGTAACAACGGCGCAATTCGGCAAGCGTTTCTCCACTCGCCGAAACAGAAAAACGTCTGGCCGCGATTCCAGCACATTTCGGGAAGTGAACGGCTTTTGCGATAGCGGATCCCAGCGGAACCGTCTCAATCCTCGCGGACCCAGCCCCTGCCATGCAGCGCCTCCAGGGGGCGGAAGCGGTTCTTGTAGGCCATGCGCTGGCAGCCGTCAATCCAGTAGCCCAGATAGACGTAGGGCAGCGCCGTCGCCTTTGCGCGCATGATGTGGTCCAGGATCATGAACGTGCCCAGGCCGGGGCGGCTTTCCAGATGCGGATCGAAGAAACTGTAGACCATTGACAGGCCATCCGACTGCTGATCCGTCAGGGCGACGCCGACCAGCTTGCCGAACTTGCGGCCTTCTATGGGCGGCTCGCGATATTCGATGACCAGCGTGTTGACCTGCGTCTGCTCGACCATATCGGCGTAATCATAGGCGTCCATGCGGGCCATGCCGCCAACCGGGTGGCGGGCATCTATATAGCGGCGCAACAGTGCGAACTGTTCGCTGGTACTTTTCGTGGCGCAGGCGGACACGTCGAGATCGGAATGGCGGCGCAGCAGCTTTCTCTGCGAGGCGCTGGGGCGGAATTCCTTTGAGATCACCCGTACCGACACGCATTTGCGGCAGCCGTCGCAACTGGGTCGGTAAATGACATTCTGCGAGCGGCGAAAGCCGATACGGCTAAGCGCTTCCGACAGCTGATGGGCGTCGCCGCCGCGCAATTCGGTGAACACCTTCCGCTCCATTTTTCCCGGAAGGTAGGGGCAGGGTGTCGGCGCTGTCACGAAGAAGCGCGGAAATCTGAAACTTTGATCGGTCACTTTGGTAGCACAGCAAAGATCAGGCGATTCGCCTAGCGCGCTAGTTTATCAGGTGCAGCCGATGGCTCGTCGAGCAGCAGGATCGTCACGCGGCGGTTCTCGGCGCGCAAAGGGTTCATCGGGAATAAGGGAAAAGCGGCGGCCTTGCCGGACACTTCGGCGAAACGGTTCGCGTCCACACCCGCGCGCGCCATCAGATCGCGTACGGCAAGCGCCCGCCCGCTCGACAGCCGCCAGTTCGCCGGGTCCGATCCCGTGCCATCGGTATGCGCGGCAATGGCGATGCGCTGGCGCTCCGTCGCCAGCCGCCCGCCAAGCGCCGTCAGCACCGACCGGCCATAAGCGTTTGGCGTGACCGCGCCCGTTTCGAACATCGACACGCGCGCATTGTCGGTCAGTTCGATCCGCGTGCCCGCCATGGTGGCGTCGATCTTCAGCCTGTCCTGCGCGGCGGCGAGCAGCGGCGCGTCGGCCAGCGCCGTGCGCACCCGTTTCGCTTTCCGTTCCGCGGCGGCGTGGGCGGCGTTCGAATGCTGGTCGCGTGTTTCCGATGTGCCATAGCCAAGCGCGTCGCGGTGCGAGGGCAGGGCGGCCAGCATATCGGGATTATAGGCACCTGACGACTTCGCACCGTCCGGGCCAAGCGCCGCGCCCGCAAGGATCGAGCCCGCGCCCGAAGAATTCGACATCGTCGCGTTCGACGGCGCGAAATAATCCGCGACCCCCTGCAGGCTGACCTTTTCCGAATGCGACATCAGCCATAGCAGCATGAAGAACGCCATCATCGCCGTGGCGAAATCGGCATAGGCGATCTTCCACTGCTGGTTCACATGCCGCGCGCGCCGGTGCGTCCTGCGCGCGCGGCGGCGGATGATTGGGCGCTGGTTATGGGCAAAGCTGCGGGCGTGCATGGCGCGGGCTTAGCGCGCCGTTGGTTAAGATCGCCTTTGTGCGTGGTCAGGCCAACTCCACCATCCGCACTTCATACCCATGCGCGCGCAGACCCTCGACCAGCCGCTCCAGATGCACCGCGTCGCGCGTCTCGCACTCGATGTCGGTGATCAGCCCCTTGGCGGGCAGGTTCGTGAAGACGCGCTGGTGATAGACTGCC
>JBARZR010000325.1:0-6404 GCA_049650205.1 Pacificimonas sp.
GAACGGCGTCCGGCGGGGCCGAAACGCTAAGCCGCACGGTCCGGGCGAACCGCACGTCACCCGTCGGCGCGCGGCGGAAATTGGCGTCGCGCGTGGTGGCGAGCACATCGTCCGGCCGGTTGACGACCGGCATGTGCGGGCGGCCGCGCACATAGGCCGCCAGCGCCGTCAGGCTCTGCCGCGCCGCGTCGGCGCAGGCGATGGTGTTGATCAGAAGCGCGGGCGATCCCGGCAGGGAAAGCGCCTTGTCACCATAGCCCAGGTTCATCGTCGCCATGGACGGCGCGTCACCCTCGAAAAAACCCTTCAAGGCGAAATGCCCGCCCTTGTAGGTCGCGCGCATGCCGCTGCGCCTGTTCCGCACGATCCGATAGCGGCTGGACCGCAGACAGCGTGCACAGGCGATCGCATCGACATGCGGTGCGGCCCCTTCGCCGCCGCGGACGGGCGCCAGGCGCGCGGCCCGTTCGGTCAGGCGCTCGGCCGCCGCTTCGTCGCCGCACCGGGAAAGCAAAGCGGCCTTTCCCATCAGCGCATCGAAAGACTCAGGTCCTGCAGCAAGGGCTGCGTCGAATGCCGCCAGGGCCGGGCCGAGGCTTTCCTGTTCAATGAAGATATGGCCTAGCCGCGACAATGTCCTGGGGCAGCCTGCCGCGACCGACACCGCCTGATCGAGGAGCGCCGCCGCCAGCACGCGGTTGCCCGACCGGGCCTGGGTGACGGCGCGAACGGCCAGGGTGCGAATGTCGTTCTCAGAAGCGCGTGTGGCCGCCATCACATGCCCCCGCGCATGGAAAGCGCCGGTACATGTATCCTGAACCTGTGCATCAACCGGTCGCTGTCTGCAGAAAATCCGGTTCGGCCGTGCAGCGCCTTTCGGTTGTTCAGGAAAAGCACGTCTCCCGCCTGGAGCCGGAACCGGTGCTGCAAGCCAGGCTGGGCCAGGAGCGCGTCGAGGCGGCTCAGCACGGCGGCCGTGTCCCGATCCATCGAACCGCGATCGATCTGCGCTTCGTAATAGCGGATGGCGGGATCCACGCCTTGCGACAACACGGGATAGGATCGTTTTCCAAAGGAAACGGGAGTCTTCAACAGGGCGACGTCTGAAGGGCTCGTCGCCTTCAGGACATCTGCCGAAGACACCACGAAACTGTCGCCGCCCGCCGGATCGGGCCGGATCATGCAGAAGGCGACAAGGTCGTGCGGCACGTCCATGGTCGTCGAATCGGTATGCGCGGGCAGGGGCAGGGACGTGCGGCTGTAATGCGTGACCGGACCCGTGCGGCGTGCGACATCGGCGTCGATCCTCACGCGCGTACGGGACATCTTCACCGTTCCCGTCGCATGCGGTCTTCCGAACAAGCTGGCCGCGACAAGGAGCTTTTCAACCGGTCCTGAGCCAATGCTGTCGCAAGTTCCCCTGACGAGCAGGAAATAGGGCGGGCGCGACAGGCTTGTCAGCACCTCTATAGGCGACGGAAAATGGCGCTCCTGTTCGCCATGGTTCGGTGCGGACAGTATGTGCACGGTGGGTTCGGGTTCCTTGCTTGAGGTGCCAGTTTGCACTCAAACCGTTAGAAAATCGTGTCAAAGAGACCGCGACTTTCGAAATTCTATTGAATACAAACCTGTCTCGGACCTATCAGGTCGCAGTTGCCGGCGAGAGCACCGTATTTCCGGCGACAGCGATAAGGCGCTCAGTTGCTCTAGACGTTTAACTCAGCGAACGACAGCTTTCGGAAGAAGATCGCGGGCACTCGAACAACTGAAATTTGGGCGCAAGGCTGACATCTGAACCGCCCCGGAATTGTCGGAGACCATCTGGATTCAGTTACGCGGCCATTGGGATGTCGTCCAGCCTGGCGGAATAGCTCTGTTCAGCTTCGGCAGGTGGGATATTGCCGATAGGTTCGAGCCGCTGCCGGTTATTGAACCCGTCGACCCATTCCCGTGTTGCAAACTCGACGGCGGCGAACGATCGCCGTGGTCCGCGCCGGTGAATCACCTCGGCCTTGCAAAGGCCATTGATCGTGTGGGCCAAGCCATTGTCATAACTGTCGCCAGCGCGGCCGACCGATGGTTCGATGCCGGCCTCGGCAAGACGCCCGGTGTATTTGGTTGAGACATACTGGCCGCCAATCGCGCAGCGCCCGCTCCAAGGCATCGCGAACAAAGCCGACATGCGCCGTCCTGCTGGCCCGCCCGCCCATGATACAGCGCGCGTATCCGGATACCCGCATGTAACTGAACGCCTGAGCCGCCAGTGCCATCATCAACCGAAATCCCCGCGTCCCCGCCGACACCCGTTGGCGGGGGGCTTCCAAACGGAAAGCAGAATGATGAACATCGCAATTCTCGATACAGGGCACGTCGACGCCATGGACGAGCATGGAGACGTGGCGGCTCGGCGAAGATGCGCTGGAAGATCGGCGACCAGGGCCGCGCGGGGCATGGTACCGGATCCCCGAAAAGGTGCAGGGCCAGATATTGGATATGGCGCTGGAACGCCGGGCGCTGAGTGCCGGAGAGCTGGCGGTGACGTTCACAGATGGGCAGCGCCAGTTGGGCGCGCTTCGCTTCGAATCCGTGTCGCAAGCCAGCGTTTACAAGCTTGTGAAGCGCCATGATCTGATCACCCGTCCCAACATGATCGTGATGAAGGCCGCCAGCAAGTTCAAGGACAAAACGACCGCTATCAACCAGCTGTGGCAGACCGATTTTGCCTATCTGAAGATCATTGGCACGGGTTGGTAATTTCTATCGACCATAAGCGACGAGTCCTCCCGCTACATCCGTGTTTGGAAGCTGTGCGCGACGATGCGGTGACGACGATATTACGGACACATTGGAGCTGGCGCTTGAGGCGTAGGGCGGCGACCAGGCAACGGTGGTGCACAAACCGCGTCTGCTGTCCGACAATGGTCCCGGCTACGTTACTGTCAAACTGGCCGATTAGAAGATGCGCCATGGTCGCGGCGCTCCGTTCCATCCGCGAACGCAGGGCAAGATCGAGCGCTGGCACCATGCCCTGAAGAACCGAATCTTGCTGGAAAACGTTCACCTCCCCGGTGAGCCGATCCGGCTGTCGGACAAGATCATCACGCGGCAGAATGCGGGTCTGCCGATCGCGCGGCTGACGGTTCATCTGCGGCAGAACAACAAAGCGCTCGCGGAGCAGGTTTTCGGGGCCTGATCTTTTCGGCCATTCGTCTCGCGGCTATCTCACTGCGCTGGAGACCTCATCTTTGACGGCACCGGAAATAAGATCGTTGAAGAACAGGTAGGCGTCGGCGATGCCGCCCGTACCGCCATCGGGATTCCATATCTGCTGCCTTTCCATATCGGCATCATGCGGAATGGCGGGGAATGCAGCGGGCTTGATGCGGCCGAGGCCGCCCGCGCGCTGCATCTTGTGAATGGCGGTTACCAGCTCCGCAGGGTCGCCGGGCGCAAGTGCCGCGCCGACACCCAGCATGTTGCCGACAAGTGTGCGGCGCAGCGCGGCGATGCTGGCCGGGCGTCCGTCCGTCAGCGTTTCGTCGAAACCCGCCACGCTGAGCGCGCTGTCGAAGGTCAGGCCGCGCCGCCATGGATGCGCCGACCCGGTCAGTACATAGGCGTCGTCGACAATGACGGTTGTGGTGGCCATGTGCAGCGGGCGCTCGACGCCCGCCACGGGCGTGAACACAACCGCGCGGTCACGCACGGGCTGAAGGCCGTCGACGGCGGCGGAGATGGCGGCCCTCCTGACCGCGATCATCGGCTTCGGCAGACCCGGCATGAAGTTTTCCGGGCAGGCGATGATGAGACGCAGGCCGGGGCGCTCGGTCAGGCGAGCCAGCATCTTTGACAAAAGCGTGCCATCCCCCGCGGGATCGGCCAGCGTGTCGATCGCGGGTGTCTCGAGATAGATGAAATCCTCGGCGCGGGCGATGGCCGCCGTCAGGGAGGTCGCCGCCTCGACCGCACCGTCCTTCGTCAGGCGGATCAGCCGGTCGATGGCACCAGCGAGATACTCATTCTCAAAATCCGGAGAATCGAGGACGGTATCGAGATCGACGTCGACGCCGGGTACGGCGTTGATCGTATCTTCGACGGTCTGTTTGATATCGAGCCATGCCTGGCCCGGCGTCAGGTCAGCCGCGGCCAGTGCGCGTATGGCGGCGTCACCCGCTATGCCGCGCGTCATGGTCTGGAGGATCGCGACATGGCCGGACGGACCGCCCGGATCGGCAGGTGCGGTCGGCGCGGCCTGCGCCGTTTCGATGAATTCGACGATATTGGATGCGGCGCGCTCGGCCAGCGCCTCGAACAAGGGCACGGCGGCGGGGCCGGCGATGCCAGCGGCGACGGCGTGAACCTCTGCCGCGCCGGGCATCATCGGGTGTCCGTGGAGGGCAGGCGGCTGTTCGTGCAGCCAGTCATAGCCGGGCGCGCCGCCAATCAGACCGATGGCATTCGCGATATCGACGGCGGCCAGCTCTCGCCGTTCCATGGTCGGGACGGGTCGTCCGAATGTCGTGATGCTGTCAGTCAGTCCGTCGCGGTCGCGATGAACGATCCGGGCGGGGAGCAGGCCGATGTCTCCACCCGTTACATCGCCATCGTCAGTGTTCGCAAAAGCAGGCGTCGTGACAATGAGCGTGTCACTGGCCCCGGCAGCCTGTCGCAATATGTCGGCAGCGTAATCCGACGCATGCAGAGAGGTCAGGTCGACAAGGGCGTAATCCTCCGCGCCGGGGTCGTCCGGGATGGCGATCAGAGTCTGGCCGCCGCCATAGCCTGCCGCGCCGCGCGTCAGCGATGTGCCGGTTTCGGCGATGTAAAGGGTGAAGCCCGCAGGCACATTGGGGGGTGCACCGACGTCAAGGCGGGTGCCGGACAATATGGCGGGGCGGGGAAACCGCAGTTCGGGAATGTGGCGTGCGCCGGTGTCCGTGACGACCACCGCCTCGAATGACATATCGGCTTCTGGCGCGGCGGAACCATCCGGAAGCAGGGCGACGACATGGGCAACGCCGTCCGCGCCGACGCGGCCACCGCCGCCGTCCATGGGAAACCGCTGGCCCGTCTCACGGTCGAGGCCGTTTGGGTGGAGACGGATCCACGTTCTTTCGGACAGCGGAGTTTCTTCATTCTCGAAGCGAAACAGCACGCGCTGGCCGGAAGCGACACCGCTGGTTTCCGTTCCCTCGCCGGTGAGGGCATGAACGGTGAAGGGCAGGCGTTCCGCCGGAGCCTCCGCTGTTGAGGCCGCCGCAGTCAACGCGGACCAGCCGAAATCCATAACGGGAGCCATGGCGATGGCATCGCCGCCGCGCAGGATGGACATGACCGCCGCCGTGCCCGCATCGGCGCGGGTCTGCCAGGGTGTCGGCGCTGTGTTGCGTGCCACGCCAACACGAGCGCGGTCAGAGGCCTGTGCAGGGTCGCTGCGGTCGAGGCCCACTAAATGCTGTTCGACATCCACGACGGCGATGCGGGCGAAATCGCGGCGAAGATTTGCTGGCCACGCCGCATCGGGCCAAGCCTGGAAAAGCGGTCTGGCTGTCGTCGTCAGCTCCTCATAGCGGCCATGGGGCAGCAGGGCGATGCGGGGAACCGGCAGAGGGTCGTGGTCCGGCGGGACATCCCCCGACATCGCGATGGTCGGCGCACTGCCGCTGACATCGGCGGCGTATAAAGCACGCGAACCGGCGACCTGATCCAGATTGTCAAAGGCCAATCGGTCGCGTTGTTCTGATGGCAATGGCCCCTCATGCGCCGTGACGACATGGACGCTGCGGAAATCATCCACTGCTGCCGTGCGCTGGTCGGCGGCATCCTCGGAAGCCCAGAGGTTCGTGAAGGCGGTCTCGCCCAGATGTGCCCACCAGGCCGCGACGGCGCCTGGATCGACGGCGCGGCCGCGATGGTCGAATGCCCAGAGCGATCCGCCCAGCGACGCCGCACCGGGCGCGGTCAGAATCGCGGCGTCGCCAGCGGGACGACGCAGCACCGTCACGGGTTTGGCGGCGTTGCCCAGTTCCGTTCCCGCCTTCTTGAACAACCCCAGATAGGCCGCGCGGCGATCGTCGTCGGTCAGGTCAGGCGGGATGCCTCCGGGAATGAACGCGGCGATCTGACTGAGCGTCACGCCCGCAATTTCCAGCGCAAGGGTCCGGATGCGCGGGCGGGTCGGCGCGTCGCCGCCACCGGCCGTACCATCCAGGCCGGGAAGAGCGCGGCACATGGCGTCCAGCCGGGCCTCGACCTCCGGCAGCAGGGTGAAGAGCGTGACGAAGCTGTCATCCGCAAAGGCCGGTGTGCCATTTTCCTGCCGCAACCGCGCAAGGTGCGCGGGGCGGGGCGCGGTGGCGATGGCATGGCTGACCATGCCGCCCGCCGGGGCATGCCACTCCTGA
>JBARZR010000326.1:0-4471 GCA_049650205.1 Pacificimonas sp.
TAGCGCCAGCCGAGTGTCGCCGACGCGGCGCAGGCGACAGGGACGGCCAGCACCAGCCAGGGGTGCAGGTCCGCAAGGACACGCGGGAAGCAGGCGAGGGCCGCCGACGCGAACATGAGGAATGCCGACAGGTGGCGGAGGCGGCGCAGATCGACCGGTTCTCGATCTCGATGTTCGATGGTCATTGGCTGGCTCCTTCAGCGGCTAGAGAAATTTCAGAGATACGCAGTGTCCGGCCCTGCTGTTCGACGGTGGCGGGGACGGCGCGGATGCCGAAGTGGGTCGTGAGCTTGCCGCCCTGATCGAAATAGAAGCGTCGCTGCGCGGCCTTCATGCGGTCGAATGGCGAGCCGCCGATGAGGATGAGTTTGGCGTTCAGGTCTTGAATATTTGCCCATTCGACCTGCGCGGGATCGTCGCCGTCGAGGAAGACGAGCGCCTGCCTCAGCGGGACATGATCGAGCGGATTGACGCGGGTACCGCGCGCGACGATCAGCATGCCCCGATTATCGAAAATGTTCTCTGGCGCGGTGATCGACGGATCGAAGGTCCAGACCCGCGTTTGGGTCGCCGTTCCGATGCCGTCGACACGGGGCGGGCGTTTGACCTTGGCGGTCGTGCGCGCGGCGAGCCTGCGGTTGACGTCGTCGATCTTCCCCGACGCCTGCATCGCGTGAAGTCGGGTCTCGATGGTGCCGAGAAGGTCGGTTTCCACGACCGGAAAGACTTCGCCGCGAACGCCGTAATCGGCTGCCGATGCTTTCGCGGCGGCGAGCATGGCGACGGACGCCGTGAGAAGCCCGGTGAGGAGGATGTTCTGAGACCTCACAGGATCGGCCTCGCGGTGCCGACGATGCGGTTCGCGCAGACGAGGCCGATCTCGGCATAGCGGCTGTCGAAGCTGTCGGGATGTGGTGTCCCGGCGTAGACGCAGCCAGCAGGGATCAGGCCGCTGCTCGCCGCCGTAAGCGTCATGCCGGTCCGGCTTGTCGGTTTGGCGACCCCGACTGGCCTGTCGTTCACGAAGAGCGCCCGACCCGACCGGGTGACCACATCGCCCGCCACGCCGTAGACGCGCTTGACGAACAAAGGCGGCGTCGATCCGAAATGAACCGTGACCAGATCGTTGCGGGGCGGCAGGAAGGCTAAATGCGATCCGACGACAGGTTTACCCATGCGGTCGATCCAGTAGGCCCAGTTGGGGAGCGATGCGCTCGCGTTGATGACAAAGAGGTGCCGGTCGGACCAGCTCGAGAGCGCCGCGCAGCCGAGCGCGATGGTGGCCGCGACGGCGATTAGCAGCCAGCGCTGACCGCGCGATGCCTGTCTTGTCTGGGTTTCCCTTGCAGGCGTCTGGTTGCTCCTGGTCATCGCGCGTTTCCTTCGAGATCGGCGGCGATCCGGGCGCGGACCCTGCCGGTATGGTCGGGTGCCGTGTCGGAAATGACAGCTTCGGCGACGAGAACAGTGGTGCCGTCCTCGGCGAGGCCCGCGACGGCGCGGTCGACGGCGGCGAGATACTCGGCCGTTCGCATCTTCGCGGTTTCAGGGTCGCCAACCCTCCGCGATTCAACCTCGATGAAATCGGCCATCAGATCCGCGAGACCGACGGTGACGATGCGCCGATCCCGGACGTCCATGAGCGTGATCGTGGCCCAGCCCGCCCAAAGCAGTGCGGCAACCGAGATTGTCAGCATCAGGAGCGTTCCGACTTTAAGCGGCATGACAGCAACGTCGGCCGAGCTGGAAGCGTCTGATGCTCTGGTCGTTGGCAGGCCCCTGGAATTGACGTCGGTCATTGCGCGCCTCCCCCGTTCGCCATCACGAGTCCGGGCCAGCGCAGGACGCAGATCACGGCGAGGGCGAAGGCCGCGGCGAGACGGCACTGGTCTTCGAATGCCGCCCGCCGGACTGGACCCGCATCGGCGAACCGGTCCGTCAGATTGTCGATCTGCAGCAGGGTGAGCTCGAAACTGAACCCGGTGATGGCGAGCAACAGAAGAAATGGCAGGCCGAGGACGATGAGAATGTTCGTCGCCGTCCAACCGCAGAACCGCAGGCAGTTCGCTAGGCGTTCCGGACCTTCACCGTTCGGCCAGAGGCAGCGGTCCCGGTACCAGCGCGCGAAGCTGCGCCCTTTTGCAAGAGGTCTAGTCATCCGCTCTCTCCCGTTTCGGCTGCGCGCCGACGCGCCCGGCGACGGCATCGATGGCTTCGGTCATGCTGGCGCCCGCCGCCTGCCGCGCCTCGATCTCGGCGAAGATGGCTGGGGACGAGGAGAAGACGGTCGCGGAGAAGGGATCGAGCACGAGACGCCCGACCGCCTGCACGTCCGGACCCTTGATGAAGACCTCGCTATATTCCGTGCCATTCCGCTTGAGAGACCGGATCAGGCCCTCGGTGCGCTCGTCCATGTCGAGCCGGTCGTTCTTGCGGAAGTCCGCAATAGTTTCGGGTTTCTGCTGGAGGACCAGCATCCAGTCGGAGTTTTCGAGCGCGGCGGTCGCGCCGTCCGATTTGTAATAGTCGTTGAGCGACTGGGTCGCGGTCGCGAGCGCGCCGCCGTATTTCCGGCAGGTGCGGGCATAGGTCTCGACGAAGTCGCCCATCGACCCGCCGCGCAGCATCGACCAGGCTTCGTCGATAAGGAGCAATTTGCGGCGGTCGCGCGGCCCCTGCGTCATGGCCTGGCTGGTCATGAACATGACGGCCGACAGAACCACGGAGCGCAGTTCCTCGCGGCTCGACAGGTCCGACATCTCGAAGACGGTGAACGCGCTTTTCAGCTTGAGCGTCGCCTCGCCGTTGAAGAAGCCGCCATAGGTGCCGGATGAGCGGAACGGGCTGAGCGCGATCGCAAGGTCGGCGGCAAGTGGGTTTTCTCCGGCGGCAAGTGCGGACGCCACCGCGTCTATCGAGCCCGAGCGCGCAACCTGCTGCCACACGGTTCCGACCGCGGCGTCGATCAGGCCGCGTTCCGTGTCGTCGAGCGTCCCGATGTGCCTTGCCATCTGGCCAACGATGCCCTTGATCATGGTCAGGCAGTCGAGACGGTAATCCTCGTCGCTCGCGGCGCGGGCTTCGTCGACCATGGAGAAGGGATTGAGGCAGAAGCCGGATCTCAGCGTGAACTCGATGAAGTCGCCGCCCTGCAGCCGCGCCGAATGTTCGAACGAGCGCCCGTCGTCGATGACGACCACATCCGCGCCCGCGCCGCGCATGGCCGCGCAGAGTTCCTGCAGCAGTACAGACTTGCCCGACCCCGACTTGCCGCAGATAGCGATATTGTGATTGCCGGCGGCGTTCTCGAACGGCGACCAGAAGAAGGGCTGGCCGCGCCGTCCGATGAGCAGCATGTGTGGAACATTGCCGCCAAGATATTCGCCCTGCAGCGGCGCGATGTTCGCCGCCGTCGTCGAGAGCATGGTCCTCAACCGTTTCAGCCGCTTCATGTCGACCGCGAGGCCGTCCGCGAGGGTCAGCGGCATCGCCGCGAGCAGCCCCTGAATTTGCAGGAAGCGTTCATCGGACAGATCCCAGCCCGCGGACTTGTAGATCGAGCGGATGGTGCGCTCGTTGCGGTCGCCCATGCCGTCCGGTGACCAGGCGGTCAGACCATAGAACAGCTCGACCAGGCGGCGGCCCTCGCCGAGCTCGGCCTTCACATGGGACCATTCGGCAGCCTGCTTGCCGATGTTGGGGAGGAAGCGTGACGAGCGGCCTTCCGCGAGGGAGGTCTTCCGCATGAACTTCATGCCGGCCTTTGCAGAAGCGCCGTCCTGGTCGGGATAGACGAGGCAGAGCATGGTCGCGGCGGGGCAGGGAAAGCGGAGCTTGTCGGTAAAGAGATCGCCGATGAGCCGCGCGCATTCCCAGGGTGCCCAGCGCTCCGGCATCGCGCGCACGCCAAAATGACGAACGTCGAACCGGTCCGGATAGATTTCGCCGATCTCCGAAACGCCGTCCACCTCCGCGCCCGTCGCGCGGAAGCGCTCGGTTTCGAGGATCATGCGGTCGGCGCGGACGTCGAGCGCGAGGTCGCGGCGGATCATCTGCCGGTCGAGCGCGTCATATTTGTTATAGGCAAGCTCGTCCTCGCTCGGTGCGGTCGTGGGCGATGTCAAATCATCGACGAGCGCGATGATGTCTTCCGGTCCAGCGACACGCACGGGAATGTCGAGCGAGCGCAGCGCGCCAAGAAGCCCTTCGCGACAAGCGATGAGATCGTCCGCGCTCGAAGAACTCTCTTCCGGGAGACCAACCGAGATGAACAGCTGGAAATGCCGGGCATGAAATGGCGCGTCGGCCGAACCGCTTTCCCAGACCATGTCGGAGACTGCTTCTACGCGCGCCGCCGCCATGCGCTCATAGACGCCGCCCTTCAGAAAACGGGGCTGGAACCAGGGCGCGAGCAGGCGGCCGATGCGCGGGCTTTGCAGGTTGACGATCTGCAGGCACGCGCCAGATGGCA
>JBARZR010000327.1:0-20642 GCA_049650205.1 Pacificimonas sp.
GGTTAGCGCCATGTGGGTTTATATCAAGAAGCATGACCTGCAAAATCCGGAAAACAAACGCGAAATCATGTCCGACGGCAAGCTGAAGCCGATCTTTGGCAAGGACAAGGTGACGATGTTCGAAATGAACAAGCTGATCTCGCCGCACCTGACCAAGGCATAAACCTCTCCGCCGGGCCATGTGTCCGGCGGGATAAATGGAAAAGCCCGCCAGCGCGATCGGCACTGGCGGGCTTTTTCACGTGTACCTTGCGGATCGTCCTAGATTTCGGTTAGGTCGCCCTCGGTCATGTCGGGTTCCTCGACCACTTCGGGAAGCGCGGGCAGCGGATCTTGATCGAACTGTTCCTGTATCGTAGGCGGCGCAGGTGGCGGCGCTTCGGTTTTCGCCTCTTCATTGCCTGGAGCGACGCCGAGCGTCGCAAGCGTTTCATTCTGCCCCCCCTCCCCCGGCACGGTCGTGAATGGACCGAACAGAGCGGCGGCAAGCAGTACCATGACAAAAACCAGGGCAAGCCCGGTGAGGCCCAATCGCAAACGGTTCATGCCCCGATAATAGGGCGCTGAAGGGGCCGCGCCAAGGGCGGCCGACGGAATTGGCCATTTCGTCACCCTTCCCCAAATGACGAGGGGACGCGCCGGTTCCGTCCGCTATTGTTACAAAGCACCCGTAACAGCCCGCAGAACGGACCGAGATGAACTTCGATTATAGTGACAAAACCAACGACATGCTGACGCGGCTGCGCGCCTTCATGGACGAGCATATTTATCCGAACGAGGCGCGCTATGCCGCCGAGGATGCGGAAGGCGCCCGCTGGAAAATTATCCCGGTGATCGAGGAACTGAAGCCGAAAGCACAAGCAGCGGGTCTATGGAACATGTTCGTCCCGCCAACTCATGGTGGTGAGCCGGTGCACCACTATGAGTTTGACGGCACGCCGCTGACAAACCTGGAATATGCGCCGATGGCCGAGGAGATGGGCCGGGTGGGCTGGTCGTCGGAAGTGTTCAACTGCTCCGCCCCCGACACCGGCAATATGGAAGTGCTGGCGCGCTATGGCTCGAAGGCGCAGCAGGACGAGTGGCTGGTGCCGCTGTCGAAGGGCGAGATCCGCTCCGCCTTCCTGATGACGGAGCCTGCCGTCGCCTCCAGTGACGCCACGAACATCGAAACGCGGATCGAGGAAGACGGCGACCATTATGTCATCAACGGCCGCAAATGGTGGTCGTCGGGCGTTGGCGATCCGCGCTGCAAGGTCGCCATCGTCATGGGCAAGACCGATCCCGACGCGCCGCGCCACAGCCAGCAGTCGCAAATTCTGGTACCGCTGGACGCCAAGGGTGTGACGATCGAACGGATGCTGCATGTCTTTGGCTATGACGACGCGCCGCACGGCCATGCCGAGGTCGAGTTGAAAGATGTGCGTGTGCCAAAGGCGAACATCATCCTAGGGCCGGGACGCGGATTCGAGATCGCGCAGGGTCGGCTGGGGCCGGGGCGCATTCACCATTGCATGCGGACGATCGGCACGGCGGAACGCACGCTGGAGGCAATGGTGAAGCGGCTGTTGAACCGCGAGGCGTTCGGCAAGCGCATCGCCGATCACAGCGTCTGGGAACAGCGGGTCGCCGAAGCGCGCACCGAGATCGAGATGAACCGCCTTCTCTGCCTGAAGGCGGCGGACATGATGGACAAGGTCGGCAACAAGGCCGCAAAGGCCGAGATCGCCATGATCAAGGTCGCCGGGCCGAACATGGCGCTGAAGATCATCGACGACGCCATCCAGGCGCATGGCGGCGGCGGTGTCAGCCAGGATTTCGGGCTGGCCAAGGCCTATGCGAATATGCGCACGATGCGACTGGCCGACGGCCCGGACGAAGTCCATAACCGCACCATCGCGCGGCTGGAGTATAAAAAGCACGCCGGGAACAGTGCGAGCGTCGATGTGCCCGCGCGGCAGACCGTCGGACAGGGCGCGGGCTGATGAACCCGCGCACGCCTGTCCTGGTCGGCGCGGCGCAATATGTCGGCCGGGGGACCGACCCGGAAAAGGCGTTCTCCCCCGCCGACATGATCGCGCATGTGGCGAAGCTGGCCCTTGCCGACGCGGGACTGGCGGAGACGCCCGCCATCGACACCATCGCCAGCTGCCGCCTGTTCGCGGACAGCGGAGCGGCGGCTTGGAAATCCCCCTTTGGTAGCTATACGAACCTGCCCTGGTCGGTGGCGCAGCGGATCGGCGCGGATCCCAAACGCATGATCTATGGCCCGCCCAGTGGCAGCAGCCCGCAGATGTTCGTCAATATGCTGGCGCACGCGATCCGGGACGGCGACAGCGAGATCGGGCTGATTACCAGCGGCGAGGCGATGCGGGCCGAGGCGATGGCGAAGAAGGTAAACCTTGAGCTGGACTGGGGTGAGGATGCACCGTCAAAGCCCGAGGTGAAGCCTGACGGTTTTCCGGTGCTCAGCAAGGCGGAATATCTGAATGGACTGGCGCTGCCCGCCAATATCTACCCGATCTTCGAGACCGCATATGGCGCGGCGCAGGGATGGTCGATCGAGGAACATATGACGCGGATGGGCGCGCTGATGGCCCCATTTACCGAGGTTGCGGCGGGGAATAAGTTTGCGCAGATCCCGGTGGCGCGCTCGGCTGAGGCGCTGACTGAAGTCACGGATGCAAACCGCTGGATATCCTGGCCCTATCCTAAATATATGGTGTCGAACAGCCTCGTAGATCAGGCGGCGGCGGTGCTGCTGATGTCGACTGCCAAAGCCGATGAGCTTGGCATTGCTGAGGACAAGCGCGTCTATCTGCACGGTCAGTCGGAGATCGCCGACAAGCGCCTGCCCGCTGAGCGCGCCGATCTGGCGGTGTCGCCGACGGTCGGGATCGCAGCACGGAAGGCACTGACGCAGGCGGGCGTGATGCTGGGCGAGCTTGGACCCATCGACATCTACAGCTGCTTCCCCGTAGCCGTAGAACTCGGCGCGCAGGAGATTGGCCTGACGGTCGACGATCCGGCGCGGCTGACCCTGACCGGCGGGCTGCCCTATTTCGGAGGGCCGGGAAATGGCTATTCGCTGCACGCGATTGCCGAAATGGTCGCCGCCTGCCGTCGCAACCCCGACACGCCAGGCATGATCTTCGCCAATGGCGGGTTTCTGACGAAGTCGGCCTTCGGGATCTATTCGGGGCAGCCCGGATATGGCGAACGGACGGACTTGAGCGCTCTACAGGCCGAGGCCGATGCGCTGCCGGTTACGCCTTTGAACCCGGAGCCGTCCGGTGCTGGCGTCATCGACGGCTATACCGTCGCGTTTCACAAGGGCGCGGCGCAGCATGGCGTCATTGTCGGCACGATTGAGGGCGAGCGTTTCGTGGCGAAGATGCAGGACGGACTGGACAGGCTGATGGCGGAAAACTGCGTCGGCCAGAGGGTCAGTGTCACGGCGGCAAACCCGGCGAACACCGCCGCCTGGAGCTAATATTCGATCCGCGTCGTGACGATGCCGCGCGCGCCCAGATAATCCTGCACGCTGTCCTGACCGCCCAGATGGCCGGCACCGACGGCGACGAAGACCGTTCCCGGCTGGTCAAGGCGGGCATCGATCCATTCCGCCCAGTTGGCGTTACGGTTTGTGAGGAGGCGTTCGCGCAAGTCGCCGCCCTCCTCGAACCCCTCGTTCATCACACCCGCCAGCGCGTCCATGTCGCCGTCGGTCCAGGAGCCGATCATGCGACCGACGACACTTTCGACCTGGTCAAGTTCCTCAATCGAAGTGAGCAGGAAATCCATCTGCTCATCCTCTGGCATGGAATCGAACAGGGCGATCTGGTCGGTAAATTTTCCCAGGCCACTGACGGGCTTGCCCTGCCGCGTTGCCTCCGCCTGCAAAAGCGTCTCGACGCCATTTTCCTGAGAGAAGCCGAGCTTTTCGAAGGCCAGAGTCGATAGCGTCAGCGCCGCAAGCCAGGGCTCCATCATGTCGATTTGCGCGGATAGTCCGGGCTTCGCCGAGAGCTCCTCGGTCAGTGTGGCCGCTGCCGCAGCAGGCATCTCGCTACGGAGCGGCGCGCCGGTGAGATCAAGGCCGAGCGCCATGACGGGGCCGAGTTCCGCCGGATCGCTGGGGATCAGCGCCTCAATCACCAGTTCGTCGCTGTTGTCGAAAGCGACCTTGACGGCTTCGTCGAACCAGTCACGGCCTTCGTCCAGCATGTGAATCGTGCCGAACAGGTAGATGGTGGTGTCCTCGTCAGCAACACGGAACAGCGCCGGATCGGCGTCGATTCGCGCATTGCTACCATTCGCATTCTGCGCGGCGCAGGCGCTACCGAGCAGTGCCGATGTCAATATAGCGGCGATGTTCTTGAACATTACAGGCAAGACTCCGACAAGTTGGATTATCGGCTGATAATGCGGGATTATTAACCGGAAGTGGACAATTGAACGTATGCACGGAAACGCCAACACAAAAAAACCGGGCCGGCATTTCTGCCGACCCGGTCATTTTCCGCTGGAGATCCAGCCTATTTGCGGCGACGTGCTGCACCGATGCCCAGAAGGCCAAGGCCCAGAAGGCCGAGCGCACCCGGTGCCGGGACTGGAATCAGGCTACCCCTATTCTCGATATTGAACTGGAAGTCGACGGCGGTGATCGCATCTTCCATCGTCCGAAAGCCGACACAACCGATTTCGGCACCGGTGTTCAAGCAGGCCTCATCGCTGAGCGGGCCGAACGCGCCGTCAGCGGTGAAGAAGTTCAAGCGATAGCTCTGGCCGTCATATTCGAAGTCATAACCATCGGCATTTTCACCGAGAACGACGAATATATCCATGCACGGACCGTCGGATACCGGTGTTCCGTCAGCACATTCTCCGTTCGAGCCGGTGTTCACCGTCTCGTTGAACGCAATGTCGAAGTGGAACATCTCAATCGGCAGGGCCGCACCATCGGGATTTGTCGGATCAAGGGCAATGTCGATTCCCAGAACCGTGGTTTCCAGCTGCTTGAAGTTAGCGGAAATGACGTTGTTGAAATGTTCGAAGCTGTTCGCGGCTTTGTCTTCGACGTTGGTGAGAATCAGGCCACTCGCCGGTGAGTTCGTAATGACCAACGCACTGCGATCTCCGTCGGGACCGTCATAATTGCCGCCGTTGGCGCCCCAGGAAATTTCGCTTTCGTTGACGAAAGTCTGGCCACTGCCGCCACTGAAAAAGGTCTGACTGGCATCCCATTCAGCGGTGATGTTGTAGCTCCACTGAATGACCGGAGCCGCAGCAGCGGATGTAGCGAAAAGTGAGGCACCCATAAGTGCCGCGGCGCAAATCGCGCCCGAACGTTTTGAAAAAGTCTTCATTGTCTTTCCCCATGTTACCTCGCTCGACAGCGGAGGCGGATCAAATTTTCGGAGCAAACGCAAAAACAACCAACTCTTGATACTGGAATGCCAAGCAAGCTATGTGCCAGTTTTAGCACTATTCCACAAAACACTGAAAGAGCGACGGTAATCATGTTCCCAATCATTACGAAACTCATATGAGCGTCGGCAGGTGTAAAGTTTTCCGACACTTTCACCGCAATTTCGGCTCTGTTCGTCACAGCCGAAACGGTTGTTGCCAATAAAGTGTTGCCGTAGCTTCGCAGCTGTATTAAGTAGATAATACACCTAGGGAGATATCATGATGATCCGGCACCTGCTCATATCCTGCGCATCCTTGGCATTGGCGACAGCCGCCTCAGCTGCGGACAAAAGCTGGATGATCGAAAATTTCGAGTCGATCAGCGTTGGCGGAAGCCACGACGTGATTGTCACCACCGGGAAATCACAGCGCGTTGTCGCGACCGGCGATCAGGATGCGCTCGACCAGCTGGACGTGGAGGTCCGGGGCCGCACTCTAAAAATTGAAACAAGATCGGATGGTAGCGGCTGGCTACCCTGGTCGAGCGGCAATGGTCGCGTCCGGATCGAAGTCACGGTTCCGGTACTGACCGAAGCGCGCCTCGGCGGATCCGGCGACATGGCGATCAGCATGATGAAGGGCGAGGACATCACCCTGTCGCTATCCGGGGCAGGCGATATGTCGGTCGGCCGCATCGAAGCGGAGAACGTCAAGCTGTCTATCGCAGGTTCCGGCGACATGGTCGTGAACGGGATCTGCCGCACGGCGACCTACAAAATTGCTGGTTCGGGAATGCTGGATGCCAGCCGCCTCGACTGCAAGAGCCTGGACGCGAGCGTTGCCGGGTCGGGCGATATCGCCGCCAGTGCTACTGAAGCGGCCAAGGTGAGCGTCGCGGGATCCGGCGATGTGGACATCACTGGTGGCGCGAAATGCGAAACCAAAGTGGCGGGTTCCGGTCGTGTGAACTGCGGCTAGATTCCGGATCTAGACCAGCCCGAGCTCCGCCAGCTTCCTGACCAATTTCTGCGGCATCTCGCCGACATCGCTTTCGCCCGCCATCAGGTCGGCGGGGGCGTTTCGGGGTTCCAGATAGCGCCAGCCCTGATGCGCGCGCTTGCGGCGCGGGCTCACCGGGCGCATGTCGGCGGCCAACCAGATGCGGCAGCCGGGTTTTCCCTTCCAGGTGGCCTGCTCGAAACCAAGGATTTCCTGCCGTACGCTGATGATGTGCTTGATGATCCAGTAGAGCGAGCCGCCGACCAGTTCCTCGTGCCGGGTCGGGCGATAGCGGGTGTAGATCGCGGTCGCCTGCCGCCCCTGCCAGTCGCGGGTGCGAGCGCGGTTGCGGGTTTCGAGCGCGCCGGTGCTGGCGCAGCCGACGGCCGTTTTGGTGAGGCTGAGCTTCGTCACAGGCGCAGCTTCAGCGACTGTGCCGCGTGGCGGAATGTGGCGTCGCGCGCGACCTGCTCGAACCGCGCGAGGAGCGGCTGCAACTGGGTCTGGCGCGCCGAGTCCAGACCCGCGACGACGGCGGTCGTCGTTTCCAGACGGCGAAGCTGCGCGAGGCCGTTCGAGCGGGCCAGTAGCGCCAGCGTACCGTCAATGACACCCAGCAAACGCAGCGCCTCGACCGGGCGCGTGCCATAGTCCGCGCCTTCCCGGGACAATAGATCCCTGACCACGACTCCTGCCCGCGCGGAAAGCCAGTCGAGGTCACCGTGCAGGCGTTCGATGGGCGGGCTGGGCGGTGGGCGGCGGCCGATGCTTTCGCGCGCGTCGGCGCGGATATGGGCGGGCAGTCCCTTGTGCGGCCCCTCGATCCAGTGCGCGAGCCGTGCACGGAAGCGATCGAAAGGCATTCCCTTCACCATGAAATCGTCGACGCCCGAGCGGACGCCGGATTCCAGCAGGCTGGCGGTGTCGTCGGCCGTCATCAGGATGATGGGAAACGTCTTCAGTCCGCGCTGCAATATGCGCTCCGCCAGCGCATCGCCGCCGAGGCCGGGCATGTTGAGGTCGGTCACGAGAAGGTCAGGCGCGGCCTCGACGATCTTTTCGAAGGCGGTCTCGCCATCCGGAGCAAAATGGGATTCGTAGCCCGCGGCTTCCACCGCGCGGGAATAGAGCCGCGCGACCAGCGGTTCGTCGTCGGTCAGGAGAACGCGCGGCTTATCTGCTCCCGTCACAACAGCAACAGGCTGGCCAGGCCAAGGAAAAGCAGGAAGCCCATCACATCCGTGGTCATGGTGACGAACACGGAAGAGCTGATCGCCGGGTCGATCTCCATACGGTCGAGCGTGACGGGAACCAGCACACCGGCCAGCCCCGCGACCATGATATTGCCAAGCATGGCGACGGCGATGACGCCGCCCAATTGCCAGTCTGCGAAGAACAGCGCCGCGCCCGCGCCGATCAGGACCGCGACGGCGAGGCCGTTGATGCAGGCGACGCGGATTTCCTTGACGATGGTGCGCCGCGTGTTGGATTCGGTAAGCTCGTCGGTCGCCAACGCGCGCACGGTGACGGCCATGGTCTGCGTGGCCGCGTTACCACCAAGCGAGGCGACGATGGGCATCAGGATGGCGAGCGCGACCATCTGTTCGATGGTGGCGGAGAACAGCCCGATGACGAGACTGGCAAGCGCCGCCGTGCCGAGATTGATGATGAGCCAGCGCAGCCGCTGCCGGACGATGTCGCGCGTGCGCTCGTTGAGGCCGCCCTCCTCCGCGCCGGACAGTTTGCGGAAATCCTCGTCAGCCTCCTGACGCACGATGTGAACAATATCATCGACCGTGATCATCCCGACCAGGCGCTCGTTCGTGTCAATGACAGCCGCGGAGATAAGACTGTATTTCTGAAATCTCAGCGCGACTTCTTCCTGGTCCATATCGACAGGAATCAGCGTCTGTTCCTCTTCCATGATATCGCGCACGGCCATGTCCCGCTGGCTGCGAAGGAGTTTCGACAAACGGATGGTGCCGACGGGATGGTGGCGCAAGTCGACGACGAAGATTTCCCAGAAGTCTTCAGCCAGCTCCTCGTCGGAACCGCCGCGCATATAGTCGATGACTTCGCCGACGCGCCAGTGCTCCGGCACGGCGATCAGCTCGCGCTGCATCAGGCGGCCGGCGGATTCCTCCGGATAGCCGAGCGCCTCCTCGATGGCGGCGCGGTCGTCGGCGCTGAGTTCGCGCAGGACGGCCTGCTGCTCGGCGTCGTCCAGATCCTCGACGATGGCGACGGCGTCGTCCGTGTCGAGTTCGCCGAGAACCTCCGCCACCTGCGCGGCGGGGAGAAGGTCGATCAGATCCTCACGGACCTCGTCGTCCATTTCCGCGATGATCTCGGGATCCAGCTTGTCGCCAAGCGCGGCGGCAAGGTCGGCGCGGTCGCCGGGCGCGAACTGCTCGATCAGGTCGGCGATGTCGGCGTTGTGGAGAGGCTCGACCAGGGCCTGCACACGTTCCTGGTCACCAGCCTCGACGGCATCCTCGACCTCGGAAACGAAGCTGGCCTTCAGCTGGTTGTCCTCAAGCGCGTCGGCGCGTGTGGGATCGGTTGTGGCTTCGGAAGCGGCGGCGGTCATGGCAGCGGCTTATAGCGCGTGCGCCTGCCAGCGCTAGAAAAGTTCGTTCTGCCTGGCGGTAACGGACGGCGCACCACCCTGCCCGCGCCTCTCCAGTTCGACGCTTGCGGTGTAACGCATATCCTCGTTGCGATCGCTTTGCAGGCGCTGGAGTTTTTCAGTGGAAAGTTCATCGAATGATGTGCCGCGATCCTCGCCATATTGGACGCGCGGAAGAAGGCCGGGGAGCGCGGTCCATTCGACGAGCTGGGCCACGCTCGCTTCCGCCAGCATGTCGCGCACATGGTGGGCGGAGACATAGGCGTCGGGAAAGGCGCGGTGGACGGGCAGTCCCTTTTGCCGGTCGAGCCCCGCCGGCTTTCGCCAGTAGCGCAGATTCTGGTTGGAGAAACTCGGCGCGTCCGGCCACAGGCGGAGCGCGCATTTCCAGGTGCAGATCCAGTCCGCCCCGCGCGTCAATTCTGCCGTGCAGAAGCGCTGCTCGAAACTCGCCCGGTGCGCGACCAGGGCGGTGAAGCCGCCATCCCGTTGCAAAACCTGCGGCGCGCTCTCCTTCCAGAACGGCGCGCCCTTCACATCCTCTGTCGTGATGTGATGCACCGCCTGCGTGACGGACGGAATGTCCCGGCCCGGATCGACCAGAAACGCGCCGCCGGGGCCGGACAACTGCCAGACGCCGTCCGCATCGGGCCGCAAATCCTGCCAGCCAATTTCGCACACGCCGTGCGCGGGCGGGACGGAACCGGTGGTTTCCAGGTCGACGACGCGGATGAGGCTTTTCATCGGCTCAACATGACAATTTCGGGGCGCGCCCGCAAAGGCCTCGCATTGCCGCAGTGCAGCAATTATAGGCGGTCAAATGGACATCACAAAAATCGCCATCGGCGACAATCCGCCCAAGGACATCAACGTCATCATCGAGGTTCCCGTCGGCGGCGAACCGGTGAAATATGAATTCGACAAGGCGTCAGGCGCGCTGTTCGTCGACCGCATATTGCACACACCGATGCGCTATCCGACCAATTACGGTTTCGTGCCGCACACGCTGTCGCCCGATGGTGACCCGCTGGACTGCATGGTGGTCGCGCGTTCGCCCTTCATCCCCGGCTGCGTCGTCAAATGCCGCCCGATCGCCGTCCTGATGCTGGAAGACGAAATGGGTGGTGACGAGAAGCTGCTGGCCGTGCCCGTCGAAACCACCTTCCCCTATTACAACCGTGTCGGTGAACGCAGCGACCTGCCGCATATCATCATGCAGCAGATCGAACATTTCTTTACCCATTACAAGGATCTGGAATCCGAAAAATGGGTGCGCGTCGGCAAGTGGGAAGACCGGAAGACCGCCGAACAGATCCTGATGGAATCCATCGACCGGGCGAACGAAGCCAAATGAAACTCGCAGTCGCCACGCTCGCCCTCGGTTTGCTGACTGGCGCGGCGGCTGCGCAGGATCCCGGCCCTGCGGAACGCAACGTGTCTGCCGCGCTGGAGCGTATCGAAGCAACCGAACCGCAGATCAATGCCATCATCGCTCTGGAACCGAACGCGCTGGCACAGGCCCGGTCACTGGATCGCCAACGGCGCACGCGGGGGCAGCTGTTCGGCGAGCCGGTGCTGATAAAGGACAATATCGACAGCGCGGGGTCACTGCCGACGACGGCGGGCAGTCTGGCGCTGGCGGACAATGTCACGAACCGCGACGCGCCGCTGGTGGCGGGCCTGCGCACGGCGGGGGCGGTCATCCTGGGCAAGACCAACCTGTCCGAGTGGGCGAATTTCCGGTCCGAAGACTCGATTTCGGGCTGGAGCGGTGTGGGCGGCCAGACGCGAAACCCCCACGCGCTGAACCGCAGCGCCTGCGGGTCGTCTTCCGGCAGTGCCGCCGCCGTGGCCGCCGGGATGGTCGATATCGCCATCGGCACGGAAACGAACGGTTCCATCACCTGCCCCGCCGCGATGAATGGCGTCGTCGGCTTCAAGCCCAGCGTCGGTCTGGTCAGCCGAACCCACGTCGTGCCCATCAGCGTTACGCAGGACACCGCCGGACCGATTGCGAAAACGGTTCGGGACGCGGCGCGCGTGATGAATGCCATCGCCGGTACCGACCCCGCCGATGCGGCGACTGCGGAGGCGGATGCGCGGCGCGTCGATTACGTCGCCGCGCTTGAGGGTGACGCTCTCAAAGATGTGCGGCTGGGCGTGATGCGCTTCGCCACGGGTTTCCAGACGGATGAGGCGTTCGCTCGGGCGCTCGCGGTGCTTGAGGCAAAAGGCGCTATACTGGTCGATATTGCCGAATTCGGCGCGGAACCGCTGGAGGGCGATCAGGGCTATACGGTCTTGCTGACCGAGTTCAAAGACGGTGTGAACCACTATCTGGCCAGCACGCCGGAGGCTGTGACAACACGGAGCCTGACCGATCTGATTGCGTATAATGCCGCAAGCGAGCGCGAGCTGTCCGTATTCGACCAGTCGATTTTCGAAAAGGCCGAGGCCACCTCCATCGACGATCCGGAATATGTGGCCGCACGTGACGCGGTCGTCGCCTGGTCGGGCAAGGACGGGATCGACAGGCTATTGGCGGAACATGATGTCGTCGCGCTTGTCGGACCGACGACCGCGCCCGCCTTTTTGATCGATGTCGTCTTTGGCGACAGCTGGCATGGCGGCGGCGCTGGCTACCTGGCCGCGCGGGCGGGATATCCGCATATCACGGTGCCCATGGGTGACGTCCACGGACTGCCCGTGGGACTGAGCTTCATGGGCACGAAATGGGACGACGCCCGCATCCTTGCGCTGGGCCATGCCTATGAACAGGCGGCGAATATTAAGATCGAGCCTGCATTTCTGCCCTCGCTGGAGGATGGCAATCCAGCGTTGCGGCGACAGCCCTAAAGCGCGAGCAGGCCGAAGACTTCGAACGCCGGTAGCAGGGCCGCGATCAGGATCAGGGGAGAGGCTTTCATGCCCTCCGTTTTGCACCGCAAATCCCTAAGCGAATCTTAATGTCAGCCCTTACCCGTCATCAGGCGCTTGCGACGGAACGGATAAGCGAATTGCGCGCCGTAGCCCTTCGGCACGTCCTCCGGCACACCATAGCCGGTCGGCCAGGCAGATTCCGGCAGGTAGTAAGTTCCGAAGATCCTGTCGATCAATGGAAAGTGGATCGCGAAATTCTTGTCGACGCCTTCCACCTCTATGGCGTGATGCCAGTGGTGGAAGCGCGGGGTGACCACGAATCTGCCCAGGCCGTTGAAATCGCCACGCAGATTGGCGTGGACCAGCGAGGCGTAGATATAGACGAAGCCGACATAGGCCTGCATCACCGAGGGCGCGAAGCCGAAGGTGAGGAGCGGCAGCGAGGTCACGCCCCGTAGCAGGATGATCTCGAAAAAGTGCATTCGCGCACCCGCCAGCCAGTCCATCGATTTCGCCGAATGGTGGACGGCGTGGAAACCCCACAGGAACGGCACGCGGTGGAAGGTGCGGTGGAACCAGTATTGCGCGAGGTCGGTCAGGATGACGACCTCAAGAAATTGCAGCGTCCAGGGCTGACTGGCGATGGCGTCACGGATGCTGTCGAGGCTGCCCGTCGCGGACATGATCACGCCTGAGGGGGCGAGCGCCAGGAAGGTGATGATCTGCACCATCATGGAGCTGACGAGGAAATAGAACAGGTCCTCGCGCCATTCCTGCCGGAACAGGCGCTGCTCGCGGCGTTTCGGGAACAGGCGCTCCAGCGGTGCAAAGAGCAGGCCGGTGGCGATCATGTTCACGGCGAAGAAATCGAGGCCGAAGAAAATACCCCATAACCGCGCCTCGTCCGGCTGCACATTCGCACCGCCAAGGATAGTCGCGGCGACGGCGATTACGAGGGCGGATGCGCCCATGACCTTGCGCGGGCGCAGCATCAGGCTGAGTAGCGCGAGGATATAGCTGCCGAGCAAGGCGGCGTGGATGATGACGCGCAGGCCGGACCAGGCGTAAAGCGGAGCGAGTTCGGGGGTTGCCAAAAGCTCCGGCCAGCGTAGCGCGGCGACCAGGCAAAGCGCAACGATGGCGAACAGAATGGAAAAGAACCCCGCGAACCAGCCGCTGCCGAAGCGGCGAACCTCGACCGGCGATTCCAGATCGCGCTTCAGATTTTCCACCCAGTCCCGTGCCATCGCCCCGCCCCCTTGTTCAGTCGCTGTCTGGAGCAAAACCGGCAAAATAATCGTAAACGTCATCGGGGTCACGGCTGGCGGCGTCGCGCCAGCCGAGAACATCGTCTTCCCCATTCAGCCGCTCGCCTGACGAGGACAGTATAAAGACGTTAGGTGTGCCAATAAGGTTTTCTATGCCGAAACGCCGGGCGACGTCCATATTCGTGGCCTGATCCGCGCGGGGCTGGCCCGCATCGACATAGACGATCTCGTAAAGCGGACCGAGCATCGCGGCGAAGCGCGGCGTTTCGAACAGCCCGGCGAGGCCGCGGCTGTCATGGCACCAGTTCGCGCCCATGACGAGAATGACGCGCTTGCCGCTCGTGGAGGCGCGCGCCAGCGCCGCGTCCACATCGGCCATGGCGTCGGCGCTTTCGGAATAGGGACTGGCTTCAGGATGAGCTTCGCCTGCCATCGCCATATGGCCCGACGGCCCGGCGCAGGCGGAAAGGATCGCGAATGCGGCCACGAACGCCACGGCCGCGGCGGATTTCGTCACGCCGCTTCCGACAGTCCGGCCTCGATTTCCGCCGCCTTCTTCTCGACCAGGCCCACAATATGCTCGATCATGTCCGCGTCTTCGACATGATGGTCGGTCACGCCGCTTAGATAAACCATATGCTTGCCCTTGCCGCCGCCGGTCAGGCCGATGTCGGTTTCGCGCGCTTCGCCGGGGCCGTTCACGACGCAGCCGAGGACACTGAGCGACATGGGGGTCTTGATGTGTTCGAGGCGCTTTTCGAGCGTTTCGACCGTGCGGATGACATCGAAACCCTGGCGCGCACAACTGGGGCAGGACACGACACGGACGCCGCGTGTGCGGAGGCCGAGCGCCTTCAGCATTTCGAAGCCGACCTTGACCTCTTCCATCGGTTCGGCGCTGAGGCTGACGCGGATGGTGTCGCCGATGCCCGCCCATAACAGACTACCCATGCCGATGGAGGATTTGACCGTGCCGCCGATCAGGCCGCCCGCCTCGGTGATGCCGAGGTGGAGGGGACAGTCGACGGTCTCCGCCAGCTGTTGATAGGCGGCGACGGCGAGGAACACGTCGGACGCCTTTACCGCGACCTTATATTCGTGGAAATCATGGTCCTGCAGCAGCTTGATATGGTCGAGCGCGGATTCGACCAGCGCCTCTGGACAGGGCTCGCCATATTTTTCGAGAAGGTCTTTTTCGAGGCTGCCCGCGTTGACCCCGATGCGGATTGCGCAGCCATTGGCCTTCGCGGCGCGGACGACCTCGGCGACGCGCTCCGACGAGCCGATATTGCCTGGGTTGATGCGAAGGCAGGCCGCGCCCGCGTCGGCGGCTTCGAGGGCGCGCTTATAATGAAAATGGATATCGGCCACCAGCGGCACCGCGGCGGCCTTTGCGATCAGTTTGAAGGCGGCGGTGGAGTCGGTGTCGGGGCAGGAGACGCGAATGATGTCGGCGCCGACATCCTCGCAGGCGCGGATCTGGTCGATGGTCGCGCGCGCATCCGATGTCGGCGTGTTCGTCATGGTTTGAACCGTAATCGGCGCGTTGCCACCAACCGGCACATTGCCCACCATGATCTGCCGGGACTTGCGGCGGTCGATATCGCGCCAGGGGCGTATGGACATTGAAATTTCCAGCTATTGCCTTGTTCATAGATACATATAGCGCGATCGCGTGACAATTATAACCGGGCGGTTCAGATCGCGCGGCTCATGCACAGGGAAAAGTCATTTTCCGTATAGTCCGCGAACGGAACGCAGACCGCAAAGCCATGTTTGCGATAGAGGGCGTGAGCGGCGGCGAAGGGAGCGGTTCGGCCCGTTTCCAGGCTCAGGCGACGATAGCCGCGCGTTTTCGCTTCGGCCATGAGGTGCAGGAGAATGGCCTCGGCGACGCCCTTGCGCAGGAAGGCGGGTGCCGTCCGCATGGACTTCAATTCCCCATGCGATGCGTCGATCTGTTTCAGCGCGCCACACCCCGCCAGACTGTCGGCGCTCCAGAGCGACCAGAATGTGACATCGCGGGCAGCGAGTCTTTCGACCGGCATGGCATGAACGCTGTCTGCGGGAGAATGACGGTACATTTCATCGAGATGGAAGCGAAGCAGTGCCCGCACCTCATTTCCGGCCAAATCGTCCTCGATGATTTCGAACGTCATCTGCCCCACATAGAAAAAGGGGCCGCCCGAAGGCAGCCCCTTTTCCATTATATGTACAGGTTCGCCCTAGCTGGCGGCAGCGCCCGACAGCACCGTTACGCTGCGACGGTTCTGGGCGTAGGCGGCTTCGGATGAACCCTCCACGGCCGGACGTTCCTTGCCATAGCTGATGGTAGAAATACGGCTGGCGGGAACGCCCTGCTGCTGCAGGTAGGTCGAAGCGGCGTTGGCGCGGCGTTCGCCGAGCGCGAGGTTGTATTCGCGCGTGCCGCGTTCGTCGGCATGACCCTCGACCGAGATGCGGACGTCGGGATATTGCTGCAGCCATGCGGCCTGCTTGGAAAGCGTATCGCGCCCCTCCGCGTCCAGGCTGCTGCTGTCATAGGCGAAATAGACCGTGTCGGTCCCGGCCTGGCGCATGAAATCCTCCATGCTGCCCGGAACGACGGCACCGGAGACATTGCCGCTCTGAACCGTCGACGCCGGTGCTGGCGTCGGCGTCGCGGGCGCTTCCTGCGGCGGCGGGGGTGGGGGAAGCTCCTCCTTCTTGGCGCAGGCGGCGACGCCCACCATCAAGGTCAGGACGAGTGAACGGGAGATAATGGACTTCATGGTCAAACCCCTCTTCTTGTGACTGGTCTTCATCTGGCAACCGCCCGCCGCAGCTTTCGTTCCGGCGGGAATTCTAATTGAGCAGCGGCGACCATGCCGGGTCGCTGCCCTCCAGCGGTGTCGGTATACGACGCTCGTTAATCCCTGTCAGGTCAATTGAGTGCAGGTCGGCCCCGCCGCCGCGACGCGAGCGGAAGAACATGATGACACGACCGTTGGGCGACCAGGTCGGCCCCTCGTCCTGCCAGCTGTCGGTCAACAGGCGTTCACCCGAACCGTCGGGACGCATGACGCCGATGCGGAACTTGCCGCCACCGATCTTGGTCATGGCGATCAGGTCGCCGCGCGGGCTCCAGACCGGGGTGCCATAGCGGCCATCGCCAAAGCTGATACGGCGCTGGCCGGAGCCGTCGGCATTCATGACGTAGATCTGCTGGCTGCCGCCCCGGTCGCTTTCGAAGACGATGCGGCGACCGTCGGGCGAGAAGCTGGGCGCGGTATCGATGCCGGGCGCGCTGGTCAGGCGGCGCACACCACTGCCGTTCGCGTTCATGACATAGACGTCGGTATTGCCGCCGCGCGACTGGCTGAAAGCGAGTTTGCTGCCGTCGGGTGAGAAGCGAGGCGCGAAGCTCATATTGGGGAAGTCGCCGATCAACTGCTGACGACCCGAGCCGATGTCGTAAAGATAGATGCGCGGGCGGTTCTGCGCATAGCTGAGATAGGCGACGGTCTGCTGTGTCGGCGAGAAACGCGGCGTAAGAACGAGGTTCTGGCCGTTGGTCAGGAAACGGTGGTTGGCCCCGTCCTGATCCATGATGGCGAGGCGCTTGATGCGGTTGGTGGCGCGGCCGGTCTCGGAAATATAGACGATGCGGCTGTCGAAATAGCCGCCCTCCCCTGTCAGCCGCGAATAGACGGCATCGGCGCAGCGATGCGCGGCGCGGCGCCAATATTGCGGCGTGGTGTTGAACCCCTCGCGCACGAGAACTTCCTCCGAGAACACGTCGTAAAGATAGCAGCCGACCGTGATGGTGCCGTCCCCCTTTGCCTCGGCAAAGCCGGTCACCAGCGCCTGCGCGGCGACCGTGCGCCAGCTGGCGAATTGCGGCGCAAGAACGTCGGGGTATCTGACGGTCGTCGTGAAGGCGAGCGGGTCGATAGGGCGAAACAGGCCGGAGGATTTCAGGTCGTTTGAGATAACGTCGGCGACGCGCTTGCCAAGTTCCGTGGTGTTGCCGGCGGGCGTGTCGACACTGGCCTGCGTGGTGAATGCCGGGATGGCGATGGGGAGTGGTTTTGAGACGCCCTGATTGATGTCAACCGAGAGATTCTGCGCGAGCGCTGGGGTCGTGATGAACGCGAGGACGAGGGCGAAAAGCATCCTCCCCCACCGGGGGAGGGGGGGCAAACGCGAATAGCGTTGGCCCCGAAGCGTGGTGGAGGGGGATGTGATTTTTGTTTTGAAAGGGAAGACCGCAAATCGGGAGGGATCGTATGCCCCTCCACCGCTGCGCGGTTCCCCTCCCCCGGTGGGGAAGGAAGGGGTTTGTGCGGACATCAATTTCATTTCAAAAATCCTTCGGATCGAAATTCAACGTAAAGTCTTCCCAGCCGCCTGCATAGAGTTCGGGTGGCAGACCCTTCAGAGAACAGGACGGGTTCATCACGGCGCGGATGGCGGCGTCGCGGGCGGCCCGCTTGTAGCCGGCTTCGCCGCTGCCCGTCTGTTTCACCATGTCCGGGCGACCGATGATCTCGCCCGACTTCGCCGCCTTGACGCGCAGGGTCGTGACAATATTCGCCGAGTCCGGCCCCCCTGCGGCGGGATCCCAGCATTTATAGATACGCGCCTGGATGGCCTGCGCCAGCGTCGCCTGCTGGATCGAGGACAGCTTCGCCTGCGTCGGCAGCGCGTCGGTGATGAGCTTGGCGAAGTCCTGTTCTTCGCGCGCGGTGCTGGCTTCGGCCTTCGCCTTATCGACGGGCGTGGATCGTTCCTGCTTTTTCGCGGGCTTGGGATCGGGTTTCGGTTTCGCCTCGGCCTTTGGCTTCGCGGGCGGGTCGGGTTTTGGCTTGGGTTTTTCCTCGACAGGTTTCAGCGATGGAAGTTCGGACAGGGTTGGCGTGTCCGGCAGGTCGTCGAGAGCGGCTTCCTCGAGCGGCGGCGCGTCGTCGATATCGGGCGCTTCGACGGTCTCGCGTGGTGCGGCGGCGAGCGATGGTTCGGGTTCGGCGGTTACCGTCGGCACGTCGGCGATATCGACGATCTCTACGGGATAAGGTTCGGTGAACATGGACGGCTCATCGCCCATCAGGCTCCAGCTGAGCGACAGCACCGCGAACAGCGCCAGATGCGCGCCGCCCGCTATGGTGAGAGCCTTGGCTTCCGTCATTCGTTATCCGTGCCCGCCTCGCTAACGCCGGCTTCGCTAACGAGCGCGACGCGGCGGAATCCCGCGCGGTTCACTTCACCGAGGACGCTCATGATACGACCATAGTCGAGACCCTGGTCGGCGCGAATATAAACGCGCGGTTCCTCGCCATCGGCGCGCGCGCTGCGAATGGCGGCGAGGCGCTGCGGGAAGGTTCCGGCCTCCTGCAACTGCTCGTCGATATAGACGCCGCCCTCGCCATCCAGCGAAATCTGGATTGGCGTGTCATCGCTTTGCAGCGCGCCCGCATTCGAGTCCGGCAGGTCGACGGGGACGCCCGCGACCAGGAGCGGCGCGGTAATCATGAAGATGATGAGCAGCACCAGCATGACGTCGACCAGCGGCGTGACGTTGATCTCCGCCATCGGCGCGCGGCGGGCGCGGCCTCTGGCCCTTGTGGCGACACCCATCGCCACGGCTATTCGCGCTCGTCCAGCTCGCGGCTGAGGAGGTTCTGGAACTCCTCGGAAAAGCCAATCAGGCGACCTTCCAATGTGCCGATGCGATGGAGCAGGCGGTTGTAGCCGATGACGGCGGGAATGGCGGCGAACAGGCCGAGCGCGGTTGCGAACAGCGCCTCAGCGATGCCCGGCGCGACGACCGCGAGCGTGGTGTTCTGGCTGGCGGCGATGGAGGTGAAGGCGCGCATGATGCCCCAGACCGTGCCGAACAGGCCGACGAACGGCGAAACGGAGCCGATGGTGGCAAGGATGTTCAGGCGGTCGGACAGGAGACCGATTTCGCGGTCGATGGTGACCTGCATGGTGGACGCGAGGCGCGTGCGCAGCCCCTCCCGCCGGACCTTGCCGCCGGACGTGGAGCGTTTCCATTCGGTCATGCCCGCATTGAGGATCTGCGCCGACGGGTGCGAGAGCTTCGCCTGTCCGCCGTGGAATTCCTCAAGGCTGGCGGCCTTCCAGAAACGGTCCTCGAACGCGTCGGCCTGTTTCGCCACCTTCTTCATGCGGCCCGACCGGTCGAAGATGATGGCCCAGGACCAGATGGAAGCGAGGAGCAGGCCCACCATGACCGCCTTGACGACGATATCGGCCTGCAGAAACAGCGCCCAAGGCGACAGGTCGGCGGCGGCGGCCATGCCGACCTCTATGGTTTCAGCCTGCATCATTCCCCTTTTGCCTGTTTCATCAGGCTGTTGAATTCATCTTTCCAGCCTTGCGGCTGGCGCATCGGACGCCCTTCTGGACCGACCAGTGCAGCCGTAACAAGCGCGGAGACGGCGAGTTCCCCTTTCAAGAGGATGAGCTGTTCGATTTCCGTCGCCGCCGCCCGCACGCGGGTCACGCGGCTCTCGACGATCAGCACATCGTCCAGCCGGGCCGGGCGTTTATATTTTATATCCATCGCGGCCACGGCATAGACCCCTTCCCCCGCCCGATACGTCGCCACCTGGTCAATTCCCGCGAGCCTGAGCATGTCCGACCGCGCCCGCTCCATGAAGCGGAGATAGTTGGCGTGATAGACGATGCCGGAAAAATCCGTGTCCTCGAAATAGACGCGGATGGGGAAGCGATGGACGCCGTGGTGGAACTGGCCGGAGGTGGGAGCGATGTTCACAACACACTCTCTTTAAGAGAAGCGAGGCCATCTGCGCGGTCTATAGCGAGATAAACTATAGTCTCGGCCACGCCGGATGCATCGCGCCAGACCTCTGCTGTGGAATAACGCACGACGTTTATGCCTTGCATTCGCAAATATGCGTCGCGTTTGGCGTCATGTTCGCGTGCAGTTTCTGTGCCGTGCTGTTCGCCATCCACTTCGATGCAGAGTTTGGCTTTCGCGCAGTAGAAATCGAGAACATATGGGCCTGCAGGATGCTGTCTTCGGAAGCGCAGCCCGGCAGGGGAGCCGCGCAGATGTTGCCATAGCAGAAGTTCTGGTTCGCTCATTTGGCCGCGGAGTGTTTTGGCCAAGGCTTTGCTTTTTTTGGTTCCGGTTATGACGTTACTATGGGGCCTCGCCTTTGGCTCGGCACCCCCTCCGCCTGTCTGCGCAGGCACCTCCCCCAGGGGGGAGGAAGACGCTTTTTCTTCCTCCCCCCTGGGGGAGGTGCCCGAAGGGCGGAGGGGGTGGCGAACGGAGTGAGCCTGCGGACCGTCAATCATTTAGCGGCAACTGGTCGCCTGCCCCCGTCGGTGCAGATAGCCCCAGATGGGTCCAGGCCTTGCCGTTCATCTGGCGGCCTCTGGCGGTGCGGGCGAGGAGGCCGATCTGGATTAAATAGGGTTCG
>JBARZR010000328.1:0-10651 GCA_049650205.1 Pacificimonas sp.
ATTCTGTGCAGGGGGGCGCTTAGCCTTGCGCCTGTTCCGGTTCAAGCGTGACGGGCTCCCGCGGCACCTTTCCGTCGCGAAGCGCTTCTGCCGCGTCGATCACGTCCTCGACGCTGCTCGCCACCGCGCCGCGTTTCCTGAGCGTTCCCAGCACATCCTCGAACCAGCCGAAGAATTTCGAGAGGTCTTCGGCATCGCGCACATAGGGCGTGTGCCCCGGCTCGACGGAGGGCGAATGGAAGCTGATGGAAATAAGCGGTGTCCCCTCGCCCAGCAGCTGTTCGACAGCGCGCACGGCTTCATCTGCGGGAATCCCCTCCGGTGTCAGGGCAATGCGGCTGAGGAGACCGCCACGCGACAGGATACCGTTCAGATGGGGAACCTTGCTGGCGACCCGGAAGGCCGTTTCGCCGACGCCGCGCAGGCCGCCGGTGAACGTAGAGCTGAGCGGCAGCTCCAGCAGGCGTTTCTCGGGACCGGTCCAGTAGGGAAGCGGCCTTATGCGGCGAAAACTGGGGCCGCCCTCGTCCTGATAATCGAAATAGGGCCGCACGGAAACGTCGAGCCGATAGCCAAGCTCGTCAAGCAAGGCTTCGGTGTTCGGGCCGACGCCATAACGGCCCGCGCGGTACACGATGGGGGCATTGCCGAACCCGTCCTTGATCGCATCGCTCAGCGCCTTCAGCTTCGCACGTTCGACAGCGCGAGGCAGGTTACCGGGAAAACTGTTCTTCTGCACGACCTTCTCAATGAAGGGCGGATTGACCCAGGGGTGCAGCTGCGCGCCGATGGTGGCACCGCCCTCATCCTGAAATCCGCGCAGCACGTCGATGGCATCGGGGTCGGTGGCGACCGGATAGTCGACCAGATAGGCCGGTTTCGCCCCATAGCTGCGCATCAGATTGTGAATATCGGGAAGCGCCTTCACGGCCTTCACATCGGTCGCGTCGCGGCGGCGCGGCTGCGACCAGTCGAACTCTTCCTCGGTATCGACGAAGATCAGGAAGCGCTGTCCGAAATCCTTCGGGAAGTGCACATATTGTTCGGGGCGCGGCTTGAACATCGCCGCCATCATAGGCCGCGAAACCGTTACGGGAAAGTGAAGACAGTGGGGGCTCCCGGCTGGGGAGGGAGGGAGGAGTTAGCCGGGAGCCCGATATCGATACCGCGGGGAGGTGCGGTCTATCGATGTCTGCGTCAGGGCCGCATTGGCCGCTGCGTTGAAACCTATATGCGACAGTTCAGGCCAATTGTGCAGTGCACAATCCTGCAATGGAGCTATGCAGTCAGTGCATGGCTGGGAAAATCGAGCGGGTCGGAAATCATTCGTTTCAGGATGAAATCGCGCAGCACCTGCATCCTGATCGACCCGCGCAGCTCTTCGGGATAGACGAAATAGGTCCTGTACACAGGGCCTTGTTCGCTCGGCAGAATAGTCTCCATATCGCGGGAGGAGCGGATCAGATAGCTGGGTAATGCCGCAATACCGGCACCATTTTCGACCGCCTGCGCCAGTCCGTAAATGCTGTTGACGGTAAGCGCGGGTGTGCGGGGTGGCCCGGTATTGCCGACTTCCAGGCTCCAGTTCACGCCGCGAATCGGGCCGGGGGCCGGTTCACCGAAAGCGACGATCCTGTGGCGTGAGAGGTCCGCCGCCGTCTCCGGACGCCCGTTCTTTTCCAGATAATCGGGTGAGGCGCAAAGGCGGTAGCGCACCGCGTCCAGTCGCTTCGAGACCATGCCCTGCTGGGTCGGCGGCGCAAAACGAATGGCGATGTCCGCCTCCCGCCGCGCCAGATCCAGATCCTCATCGCTGAGGAGGAGCGATACGTTCATTTCCGGAAATAGCGGCATGAAATCGGCGATGGCGCGCGCAACCCATGTCGAACCGAAACTGATCGTCGTCGTCAGGCGGATTTCCCCGGTCGCGCGCCCGATCGACTGTTCGATGGTCTGGCGCGTGCGCTCGACGCGATCATAAGTCTCCGCCGCCGCTTCCTCCAGCTGTTCCCCTTCATGCGTCAGCGCAAGGCCCCGTGCATGACGATGGAACAGCTTGGCACCTATAGAGTCCTCCAGCGCACTGATCTGCCGGGACAGCGCGGGCTGCGACATGCCGAGGCGGCGTGCGCCCTCGGTGAAGCTGCCCGCTTCCGCCACTGTGTGAAACAGGCGCAGCTTGTCCCAGTCGAAGGCGCTCATGACACGCGGCTATTCGGCGGCTTGCCGGATCGGCTCCGCTTCGCCATCCGCAGCCAGCAGGCGCTCCGCCTCCAGCGCCGCCATGCAACCCATGCCCGCCGCCGTCACGGCCTGGCGATAGACATGATCCTTCACGTCGCCCGCGGCGAACACGCCGCACACGGACGTCGCCGTCGAATCGGGCGCGGTGTGGATATAGCCATCTTCGTCCATGTCGAGCTGGCCCCTGAAAAGCTGGGTCGCCGGATCGTGGCCGATAGCGATGAACAGGCCATCGATCGCCAGGTCCCGGTCGGGCGCGCCGTTCGTACCGGAGAGCTTCACCCCAGTGACAGACAACGGATCGTCGCTGCCGACGACATCGGAAACCTCCGCATTCCAGACGGGTTCGACTTTTTTGTTCGCGAACAGCCGCGCCTGGTTCGTGGCATCGGCGCGCAACTCCTCTCGCCGATGGATCAGATAAACCTTCTCGGCGAAATTGGTCAGGAATACAGCCTCTTCGACGGCGGTATTGCCGCCGCCCACGACCGCGACCGTCTTGCCGCGATAGAAGAAGCCATCGCAGGTGGCGCAAGCGCTGACGCCGAAGCCACGGTATTTCGTCTCGCCGGGCAGGCCGAGCCAGCGTGCCTGCGCGCCCGTAGCGATAACGACGGTGTCGGCCAGGATCGTCCCACCCGATTCCAGCGTCAGCCGCTTCGGACTGGCGGACAGATCGACTTCGGTGACAATGTCGTCACGCACGTCGGTGCCCAGATGCTTCGCCTGATCCTCCATCTTCATCATCAGGTCGGGCCCCATGATGGAGGTTTCGCCCGGCCAGTTTTCGACATCCGTCGTGATGGTCAGCTGGCCGCCCGGTTGCAGCCCGCGAATCATGACGGGCGACAGCGCCGCGCGCGCCGCATAGACCGCGGCGGTGTAACCCGCTGGTCCTGAACCGATAATCGCTACCTTCGCTTGTTCGCGTGCCGTCATGTCGTCATTTGTCCTGCCGTGAGTCGCTATGTCTTCCTTTCGGCAGATTTAGGGGGGCGGTTACCGGATTACGAGGCCTCCGCGCTGTTTGCGGCCGGTCCGTTCGGGATTCGGACGGTGAACGTCCGCTCGCCAATGTCGAGCGCACCGCCGTTGGCCTCGGCCAGACGGCGTAATATGCGAAGCGTGAAGGCGAGGCCAAGAAGCGGCGCATTGTCCTCGTCGGGCAGGTCGATGGCATCGGAAAGCAATGCGCGTGCGCTGCGCCCTTTCAGGCGGGAAGGACGGGAGATGTCGAGACCCGTACTGTTGAAACTGACGAATACGCTTTCGCCCGCATGGCTGAAGGCGATCGCCGCGGTTATCAGACGCGACACCGCCCGGTAGAGCGACGCGGATTCGGCGGCCAGCGTCGTAGCATCCCCGCCTAGCTCGATAACGAGGCGAACGGCCCGCTGTTCGGCAAGTGGCGCGAATGCGGCGGAGAGCTTCTCCGCCAATTCGCGCGGATCGGTCCGCGCGCCCAGCTCGACTGCCCTGCCCTCCTCAAGCGCCGCAGCATCGCCAAGCGCATCGACCGCGGCAAGCAGCCGGTTCGCATCGCTAATGATCGCCCGTGCGTCGCGGCGATAGCTTTCCGGGGCGGGGCCGAGGACCTGTTCCTCGATCATCTCGGCATAACCGAGAATGGCATTGAGGGGTGTGCGCACTTCATGCGCCACTTCGGCGACGGTCGCCGCCGCTATGCCGAGCGCACTCGCTTCTCCGTCGCTCAGCAGCTGACCGCGATAGCCGCGGAAACGACCGGTAGCCGGATCGAAAACCGGACGTCCCGTGATGAGCGCATGGCCCCTGCCCGGAATGTGCGCCCGTCGGTTGGCAAAGGCGGTATTGCGTGCCAGCGAGCGCCGCATCTGACCGGGATCGTCGAAATCGAGCATATCGAGCCGGACAGGATGATCTGACGCGAACGCCGTACCGCCCTCAATCAGCAATCCACTGGCATCGGAACGCCAGGACATCCCCTCGGAAAGAGACATCGAAGCCCTTGGTTGCCGACCCTCATGAAAATGGTCGATGCGGCGGATCAGTTCACCGATCTGATGACCGCTCTCCAGGAATGCGGGTGTCTTGACGGGTTCGGCGAAAGTGGTGCGTGGCTTTTCCAATACCGGTGCCTGCGCCGCCTGCGACAGGGCGACGGCATGGGCGTCTGCGGCAACCGAGAGCGGACCTTTTATCTGGGTGCCCCTGGTCGTCCCGGGACTGAGGAACCGTGCCATGCGCGCCGCCCTCGCATCGTTTCCGGCATCGCCATTTACCGTCGTCAGCAGGCGCGCTCTCGCCTCAGGTGACAGTTTCCCGCGCAGCCGGACCAGCAAGCGCTGACCATAGCGGGTCAGCTCCTGCGGCTGGGCGCTGTCCAGTATATCGCAAATCTGAACGAAGCCACGGAAGGCGATATCCGCATCATCCGCCACCGGCCATGCCGAAATCGTGTCGAGGCGATTGTCGATATGCATCTAGGGAGCGGGCGATCCATTTACGATATTCGGGCGAAAGGCGATTTAGCGGAAAGTCTTTAACGCGGCGTTCCCATCTTCGGCTTGGCAGATTTCGCAACAATCTGCTAATCGACCGGGATTATATGGCAGTATCTTAACGCCGTGGAGACGAAATCATCAGAAATACTGCGTCGAGGCTGGATGATATCGACCGGCAGATCCTCGCCTATCTGCAGGCGGAGGGACGGCTGACCAATGTCGAGCTGGCACAGCGTGTCGGGCTGACCGCGCCGCCCTGCCTGCGCCGCGTGCGGGCGCTTGAAGAGGCCGGGGTCATTGAGGGCTATCATGCCGACCTGAATCCGGCGGCGTTGCAATATGGCATCGTGGTCTTCGCCATGGTCAGCCTGAAAAGTCAGGCGGAGGCGGACCTCAAGGCGTTCGAGGCGCATGTCTCGGCACTGGAGCCTGTACGCGAATGCCACATGCTGAACGGCGAAATCGACTTCATCCTTAAGATCGTCGCGCGGGATTTGCAGGGATTTCAGGCCTTCCTGACGGGCGAACTGACTTCTGCCCCCAATGTCGAGCATGTGAAGACATCGCTGACGATCCGCAGCTCTAAACGGCTGCCAGGTGTGCCTGTGGACGTAGCGCCGCACGAAACACCCACCAGCTGATCACCAAAGAGGTCAGGCTGACGATGGCCGTCGCCTGGGATGCGGGAAGCGGCAGCGCGCCCGTGATCGCCGCGCTGGCGGCACCGACGCCGAATCCCGTCGCGCCCAGAAGCGCCGAGGCGGCCCCTGCCCTGCGCGGATCCACGCTGAGCCCGCCGGCGTTGGCGTTGCCGGCGATGAAGGCATAGGTCGCCAGCACCAGAAACAGCGCCACCATCAACCCGACAAGGCCGCCAAATCCGCTGAACGCGATGGCGACCAGAACTATGCCCGCCAAGACCGCCAGCCTGTTCGCGTTACGCATGATAGTGTCGGCATGGAAATGGTCGAGCAAGTAGCGGTTCACCTGACTGCCCGCGATAAGGCCTGCGGCGTTGATACCGAACAGCCAGCCGAACATGGCTTCCGATACGCCATATTGCGTGATGAGGATTGCAGGCGCGCTGGCGACATAGGCGAACAGGCTGGCCATGTTGAAGGCCTGGCCGAAGGTGTAGCCGCGAAATTGCGGAGTCTTCATCAGCACGATCATGCCGCCGAAAAAGCCGCTCTCCCCCGCCGCCTGCCGCGTATCGTCGGACCGGCTTTCGGGCAGGCCGAGATAGACCCACAGCCCGATCAGCGCGCCATAGGCCGCAAGCGCCCAGAAGATGACCTGCCAGTGACTGATCGCCAGGATCAGCGATCCGACCAGCGGCGCGAAGATCGGCGCAAGTCCCATGACGAGTACGATCCAGGAAAATATCCTGGCCGTATCCTGATGGTCGAAGCGGTCACGTACCACCGCGCGGGCGATCACCAGTGCGGCGCAGCTGCCCAGTCCCTGCACGAACCGCAGGCCGATCATTTGCCCGCCCGTCTCGGCGAACACGCACAGCAGCGAGGCGACGGTGTAGACGGCGATACCGAACAGAATGGGCGGTCGGCGGCCGATCCGGTCAGACAACGGCCCATAGAAAAGCTGGCCGAGTGAAATGCCGATCAGGAAGGCGGCGAGCGTCTGCTGCATCGTCGCCCCATCCGCACCAATCGCCATGCCGATGGCGGGCAACGCCGGCAGATAGAGATCGATGCTGAGCGGTCCGAAGGCACTGAGACCGCCAAGAAGCAGGATCAGGAACACGGTCGGTTTGGGACGTGCCAATGTCTGCGCCGGAACCGCAACGTCAGAGGGGGCCGGAGGTGACCGCACCTCCGGCCCCCTGTCCGGCATCATCTGATCTGGCGAACTTTCGCGTCCGCCACCGGAATCACGCAGCTTTCTTCACATCCTTCTTCTCGGCGGGCTTGCGCTTGGCAAATTTATCGCCCATTTCCTCGAGCTCCGATTCTGAAAATGCTTTTTCCGCGTGCGGAAACATTTCTTCCTCTTCTTCCTCGATATGATGCTCGTAACGATGCTTCAGTTTCACGAAGGTCGCCATCCAGTCTTCGGACGCCGGCTCCATCTTTTCCAGTGTCTCGATATATTCGTCGATCTGCTTGTGTTCGGCGACGGAATGACGCGCCTCATCCTGCTGTTTCGGCTTCGCCATCATTTCCGAATAGAGCGACTGTTCCTCGGCATTGGCATGGCTGAGCGCTTCCGCCTTGAACTTGTCGAAGAGCGTCTTGCGATCCGCGCCCTTCGCATCGGCAACCTTCGCGAGCATGTCCCGGTGCTTGTCGTGATCCTGCTTCAGAAGTTCGAAAATGTCGGCCATGGGTAGTCTCCTAATCCGTTCATCTGAGACTACGCATGACGGCGCGGAAAGTTGCGCCTTATCCAGCCTTTGCGTGATGGTTTTCGCGCGCGGCCTTCAACTTCGCAAAATCATCGCCCGCATGATAGCTGGATCGCGTCAGCGGTGAAGAGGCGGCCAGCAGGAAACCCTTCGCACGGGCGATGTCGCCATAGCTCTTAAACTGTTCGGGTGTCACGAAATCGACCACCTTCGCATGGCGCGGCGTCGGCTGCAGATACTGGCCCAGCGTCAGGAAATCGACATCGGCGGAGCGCATGTCGTCCATGACCTGATGCACTTCCAGCCGCTGTTCCGACAGACCCATCATCAGGCCGGATTTCGTGAAGATGGTCGGGTCCAGCGTCTTTACCCGCTCAAGCAGGCGCAGCGAGTGATAATAGCGCGCGCCAGGCCGAATGGTGGGATAGAGCCGCGGTACGGTTTCGAGGTTGTGATTGTAAACGTCGGGGCGCGCCTCGACGATCATCTTCACCGCTTCGTCCGCCTTGTTACGAAAATCGGGCGTCAGGATTTCGATGGTCGTGTCCGGCGCGTTCTTGCGCAGCGCCTCGATTACCTTCACGAACTGGCGCGCGCCGCCGTCGGCGAGATCGTCGCGATCTACCGAAGTCACAACGATATGTTTGAGGCCAAGCTCCCCCGCCGCGACGGCGACATGCTCCGGCTCAAGCGGATCGACCGGCTGCGGCATGCCCGTCTTGACGTTGCAGAAGGCGCAGGCGCGGGTGCAGGTGTCGCCCAGGATCATCACCGTGGCGTGTTTCTGCGTCCAGCATTCGCCGATATTGGGGCAGGCTGCCTCTTCGCACACGGTGTTAAGGTTCAGGCGGCGCATAAGCTTGCGGGTTTCCGCGAAGCCTACGCTGGTCGGTGCCTTTACGCGCAGCCAGTCGGGCTTGCGGGTACGGATATGTTCGGGTGCAGTAGCCATGACTGTCAGATAGCGGCTATGTCGCAGGAAACAACTGCGACAGGGATGCTCATATGACTGAATTTTCCAAACTGCTGCACGGCTATTCCCGCTTTCGCGCCACAACCTATCCGGCGCAGAAGGCGCGTTACGACGCGCTGACGGAGGGGCAGAACCCAGATACGATGATCATCAGTTGCGCCGACAGCCGGGTGTCGCCGTCAATGATTTTCGACGCGGGGCCGGGCGAGATCTTCACGGTGCGCAACGTGGCGAACCTGGTCCCGCCATTTGATCCCTCCGGCGGTCTGCACGGCGTATCGGCGGCCGTCGAGTTCGCCGTGACGCAACTGGAGGTGAAGGATGTCGTCATACTGGGCCATGGCGGCTGCGGTGGCTGTCAGGCGGCTCTAACCGATCACTTCCATGGCAATGCGCCCGGCGAAGGGCATTTCATCGCCAGCTGGATTGCCCTGCTGGACGGCGCGCGGGAAAAGGTGTTGGCCGCGCATGACGGGCGGCAGGACGCCGACGCCCTGCTTGCGATGGAGCATGAAGCCGTACGGGTAAGCCTGAAAAATCTGGAGAGTTTCCCATTTGTCGCCGAGCGTTTGGCGGCGGGAAAGCTGAAACTGCATGGCGCGCATTTCGCGGTCGCGCATGGCCAACTGGAGCTGATGGGCGCGGACGGAAACTTCACGCCCGCTCAAAGTTGACGCCGGTCAGGCGCAGCCATCGTCCTTAATCGGATCGTGACCCCAGTTCTTGAGGGAATGGGCCCAGTCGCTACCGTCGGGCTCGTCCGGCACCTGGGCGCAGTGGCGGTTGATATAGCCGACGACCTTTTTCATGTGATGAAGCTGATCGCCCGTTAGATCGGCCTTCTTCGTGTTCTTGATCTCGACGATGCGGCGACCGGATTTGTGGCCGGTGCTTTCGCCGCTATCGCTATTGCCGACCGATTTCGATTCGTCAGTATCGAGCCACTCTTCGAGTTCGCTGGGCGCCATATTCACGGCGTCCATGAAGTCGCTGTAGATCGCGTCGCGGTCCAGATCGTCCGCCATCAGAGTTTGCCAAGCGCCTCGTTGTTGGCGGCGACCATCGGCTTCGCTTCGGTCGCCCAGGCGACCAGCGCCGGATAGCTGCCCTCGGCGATATAGCCGTCGATCTGCCGCGTCAGTTCGCGGTTGGCGCTGCGCGCCGCCTCGATCAGATTGTTGTCCGGGCTGAGCGCGCCGCGCATTTCGGCAAGCGCGGTCTCCGCCTCGTCGGATAGGCTCGTGTTGACGTTCAGGTCGGGTGACGTTTCCGCCGCCGCCGCCTTCAGGCCGATCAAAAGCTGGCGATGATTGTCCGTGAGGAGCTCGGCGAACGCCTTCACATCGTCGCGTTCCGCTTCACGCGTGGCGATATCCGCCAGGCCCACCTGCTGCGCGCTCACCGCGGTCACGCCGTCGAGGAAGGTCTGCGCCTCGGTCAGTTCCGTGTCGCTGGCGACCGTCTGTTCCATCTCCGCCCGCTGCGCCTCGTTGCCGGCGACGACCTCGTCGGCGGTCGGTTCCGGGGCTTCCGGCGTGGAATCGCAGGCGGAGAGCGCGAGGATGGCGAGGGACGAAACGAGAAGTGACCGCATGGGGAAAAGCCTTGTAGGTTTGGAGTTCGATGGTGAGAACGTCGCTGGCTAGCGGTCGTTCCGTGCACGATGTCATGTCAGCGCGTCCTATGCGCCCAACCCGTCATTCCCGCAGAAGCGGGAATCTAGTGCCGCGCCGTGCCTTTAACCGTGACGCTGAGAATGTGGCCTGGATCCCCGCATTCGCGAGGATGACGTGTTGCGTGAAGAAGCGCTCACTTCTCAATAATGGATCGCCCGGCCATAGGCGTCGAGGACGCTTTCGTGCATCATCTCGCTGAGCGTCGGATGCGCGAAGACGGTCTGCATCAGCTGTTCCTCGGTCGTTTCCAGCTGACGGGCAAGGACGAAGCCTTGGATGAGTTCGGTGACCTCCGCGCCGATCATGTGCGCGCCGAGGAGTTCGCCGGTTTCCGTGTCGAAGATGGTTTTGACCAGGCCGTCCGCCTCGCCCAGCGCGATGGCCTTGCCGTTGCCGATGAAGGGGAAGCGGCCGACCTTCAGCTTATGGCCCGCTTCCTTCGCCTTTTCCTCGGTCAGGCCGATGCTGGCGATTTGCGGGCGGGCATAGGTACAGCCGGGGATGTTGGACTTGTCCATCGGGTGCGGGGCGTGGCCGCTCCCCTTCCCTAGAGCCTCCGCGATCATTTCCGCCGCGACGACGCCCTCATGCGACGCCTTGTGCGCCAGCCAGGGCGCGCCAGTGACGTCGCCGATGGCCCAGACGTTGTCGACATTGGTCTTGCCATAGGCGTCGTTGACGATGTGGCCGCGGTCGGTCTTCACACCCAGGTCTTCGAGGCCCAGATTTTCCGTGTTCGGCGCGATGCCGATGGCGAGGATAACGTGGCTGAAATCGGTGGCGCTGACCTTGCCCGCCTTGTCCTTGATCGAAGCCTTCACGCCCCTGGCCGATATGTCGATCTTCTCGACGGCGGCCTCGGTCAGGACGGTCATGCCGTCCTTTTCCAGGCGCTTGCGCATGTGTTGGG
>JBARZR010000329.1:0-14576 GCA_049650205.1 Pacificimonas sp.
AGCTGGACATCGTCGATGCGCCGCCGCTGACGCAGGCCGGCCTGACCCCGGATGACCCGGAGTTCCGTCTGGACCCCGCGCTGCAATCCCTGGTGACGACAGCATTTGAATTCGACCCCGATGAGGAGCCGGTCGCGGAGGAAGTCACCGATGCGCTCTATGCCTTGCTCGATGTCGAGGAGATTATAGAACCGACCCCACTTCCGCTGCGCGATATCCGGGAACAGGTCGAGGGTCAGTTGAAGGTGCAGCGGCAGATCGATGCGGCGAAAACCATGGCTGAAGAGGTTGCGAAGGCTGTTCGTGGCGGCGCGGACATGACCGCCGAACTCAGAATGCGCAACATGCCCGCCACGCAGGATGTCACCTTGCGCCGTATCGAACTTTCCAATCCTGAACAGCAGATTCCCGCGGCGATCACCCTTGGCTTCGTGCAGAAGGAAGGCGATTTGCGCGTCGTCGCCGAACCTCAGTCCGGTGCGGCTGTCATTGTCAGGACTGTCGATATCGTTCCCGGCAGGATCGAGGATGCCCCGCAGTTGATCGCCACGGTGAAGTCCCAGCTGCGCGAGGCCAATTCGAACGAGTTCCAGCAGGCGTTCGTCGCGGCGATCAGCAATGACATCGGCGTCGAAAAGTTCGAAAACGCCATCAACGCCGTTGAAGCGCGCTACAAGGGTACCGCGCTGACCGGTGAATAATGGTCCAGCCTTCACCGGACGCTTTTCGCGCTGACTATGATCGGGGCCAGCCGCAGCTGGTCTGGACGGAAACGGTCGCTGATACCGACACACCCGTCAGCGCCATGCTGAAACTGGGGCGCGAAAAATCGGGCGCGTTTCTACTGGAGTCCGTTGAGGGTGGCACGGTGCGCGGGCGCTACACGATGCTAGGTTTCGACCCGGATCTCGCTTTTCGCGCGCAAGGACGCGAATGCTGGATCAATCGCGAGTTCAAGGAAGACCATTCCGCCTATCAAGCGATAGAAGGCGACCCGCTCGCCATCTTACGTAGTCTCGTCGCGGCCAGCCGCATGGCCGTACCGGATGCACTCCCGCCCGTGTTTTCAACGCTGGTTGGATATCTGGGATATGAAAGCATTGGGTTGGTTGAGCCGGTAAAGCCCGCGGATGGAGAAGGCCTTGGCCTGCCGGACATGATGTTCGTCCGCCCTGCCCTGCTCCTCGTTTTTGATCGCCTGAGCGATGCCCTGTTCATTGCCGCACCGGTCTATCCTTCGGAATTGTCAGCCCACGAAGCACGAACGCAAGCTGCCGAACGGATCGAAACGGCAGAGGCGAAACTGGCGGGCCCATTACAAGATATGGTCACGTCCAAAACACTGCCCGATGGCACTCTGACGGCGCAGGTCACGCCTGACCGTTACCGGGACATGGTAGGCGCAGCTCAAGAATACATCCTGGCAGGTGACATATTCCAGGTTGTGCTGGCGCAGCGTTTCACCATGGATTTTCCGTTGCCCCCGCTCGCGCTTTACCGCGCCTTGAGACGTATCAATCCGTCGCCGTTCCTCTACATGCTCGATATGCCGGATTTCGCGCTGGTCGGGTCCAGCCCGGAAATCCTTGTGCGTGTGCGTTGCGGTGAGGTGACGGTCAGGCCGATCGCGGGAACCCGTCCGCGCGGTGCCACGGCGACCGAGGACGAAGACAACCGCGCCAGCCTGCTCGCCGATCCGAAGGAACGCGCGGAACATCTGATGCTGCTCGACCTGGGCCGCAACGATGTGGGCCGCGTTGCCGCGCCGGATAGCGTTGCGGTGACAGAGCGCGAAATGGTCGAGTTCTACAGCCATGTCATGCACATTGTGTCCAATGTGCGGGGAGAACTTTCGCCCGGTCGCGACGCCATCGATGCGCTGATGGCAGGCTTCCCGGCGGGGACAGTTTCCGGCGCGCCGAAAGTGCGCGCCATGCAGATCATTTCCGAACTGGAGCCGGAACGGCGCGGCGCCTATGCGGGCGGCGTTGGCTATTTCAGTCCGGCAGGCGATATGGACAGCTGCATCGTCCTGAGGACGGCTGTCGTGAAAGACGGCCAGATGCACGTGCAGGCGGGCGCAGGCATTGTGGCCGATTCCGACGCCGCCAATGAACAGCGCGAATGCGAAGCCAAGGCTGGCGCGCTGGTCGCCGCCGCCCGCGAGGCCCTGCGCCGCGCGGGCGAAGCGGGGTACGGGCAATGATCCTCGTCATCGATAATTATGACAGCTTCACCTATAATCTGGTGCACTATCTCCAGGAGCTCGGGGCCGTTGTCGAGGTTGCGCGCAACGATGCGCTGACGGCGGCAGAAGCCGTCGCGCGGAAGCCCGCTGCCGTGCTGATCTCTCCCGGGCCCTGCACGCCCAGTGAGGCTGGCATCTCACTGGACTTGATCCCATTGCTCGCCGACGCGCAAACCCCGTTGCTCGGAGTCTGCCTCGGTCATCAGGCGCTCGCCCAGCATTTCGGCGGCCACGTGATTCGCGCGCCGCAGGTCATGCATGGAAAGACTTCACCCGTGACGCATGATGATAGCGGTGTTTTTCAGGGACTCGCATCTCCCTTCACGGCTACCCGTTACCACTCGCTGATCGTGGAGGATGCTCCTGCCCCGCTCATCGCAAACGCGCATAGCGATGACGGTATCATTCAAGGGCTCAGGCATCCCACGCTCCCACTCCACGGCGTACAGTTTCATCCCGAGAGCATCGCCACTGAAAGCGGCCATGATTTGTTGAAGAACTTCCTGACACTTGCCGGGCTCTCGGCATGAAGCTGCCTGATCCTTCACAGCCGCTGGACGATCCTGATGCTGCCTTCGCTGCGATCCTGTCGGGTCAGGTCGAGGATGTGGACATCGCCAGTTTTCTCATCGGCCTCGCCGAGCGCGGCGAGACGGTTGAGGAAATCATCGCAGCCGCGAGTGTGCTGCGAACTCACATGATCGCCATAAGCGCGCCCGATCATACCATCGACGTCTGCGGGACAGGCGGAGACGGGATGCATACACGCAACATCTCGACAGCCGTGGCGATCCTGGTGGCGGCCTGCGGTGTGCCGGTGGCGAAACATGGCAACCGTGCTGCCTCTTCACAGTCCGGGGCAGCGGACGTCCTGTCCTGCCTGGGCCTCGATCTCGACCTGGCGCCGGACCGGGTTGAAGCATCGATCGACAGGGTCGGGATCGGCTTCCTGTTCGCAGCCAAGCACCATCCGGTAATGGCGCGCGTAGGCCCGGTCAGGCGGGCGCTGGGACGGCGCACGATCTTCAACCTTCTGGGGCCACTTTCGAATCCGGCGGCTGTAAAGCGGCAGCTGATCGGCGTGTTCTCGCCGGAATGGACGGTCCCGCTGGCCGAGGCGCTACATGGTCTCGGGGCCATCCGCGCCATGGTCGTTCACGGCATGGACGGCCTCGACGAACTGACCGTCACGACCAAGAGCACCGTCGCAGCCCTGGAAAACGGGACCGTGGCTTCAACATATATTTCCCCTATCGACGCCAGACTGTTACGCCATGACATGGCGGCCATACGTGGCGGCAAACCGCAGGAAAATGCCGATGCGCTGGTCCGCCTGCTGGACGGCCAAGCTGGCGGTTACCGCGATGTCACCGTACTTAACGCCGCCGCCGCACTTTGTGTCGCCGGAAAAGCGAACGATCTTGCCTCTGGTGCATTGATGGCTTCGCAGGCGCTTGACGATGGACGTGCGAGCGACAAGTTGAAAGAATGGAGAGCCTTCAGGTGACCGACACGCTGGCGAAGATCGTCGCGCACAAAAGAGAGATATTGAAAGCGCGCAAGCGCGAGATGCCGCAGCCTGTGCTTGAAGCCAAGGCGTCGGGCATGGCCCCGGCACGCGGGTTCGCTGCGGCGCTCGACGCCGTGCAGGGCCGCCACGCCCTGATCGCGGAGATCAAGCGTGCCAGTCCGTCGAAGGGCCTGATCCGTGAAGATTTCGACCCTGTGAAACTGGCCCGCGCCTATGTGAATGGCGGCGCGGCGTGCCTGTCGGTTCTGACTGAGGAAAAATGGTTCGAAGGTGCGGACAAATATCTGACGGCGGTGCGCAGCGCCATTCACTTGCCTGTCCTCAGAAAAGACTTTATCGTCGACCCTTATCAGATTGCGGAATCACGAGTTCTCGGTGCAGACGCGATCCTCCTCATCATGGCGGCACTCAATCGTTACGAGGCGCGCGACCTGGAACTGATGGCCATCGATCAGGGGTTGGAAGTGCTGATCGAAGTACATGACGAAGCGGAACTGGAAAAGGCGCTTAAGCTGCGCTCGCCACTGATCGGCATCAACAATCGCAATCTGAAGACGCTGGAGGTGGATTTGACCACGACCGAACGGCTGGCTGGGCAGGTTCCGAAGGATCGTATCGTCGTCGCCGAAAGCGGGCTGGCCTCGATCGACGATCTCGACCGGCTATCTTCGGCGGGGGCACGCGCGTTTCTGGTTGGCGAGACCCTGATGCGTGAAGATGATGTTGGCGCGGCAACACGTTCACTTATCGGCGCTTGAGATATCTTGGCTGATCTGACCCATCTCGATACGGACGGCAACGCGTATATGGTGGACATTTCCGCTAAGCCGGCCACGAAGCGCATCGCGGTCGCCGAAGGGCGGATTCACATGTCACCAATGGCGCTTTCCGCCATATCCAGCGGGACCGTACCCAAAGGTGACGTCCTCGCAGCGGCTCGGATCGCGGGGATCATGGCAGCCAAAAAGACGGCAGACCTGATCCCTCTTTGCCACCCCCTGCCCCTGACGGGTACTAAAGTCGATCTCGCCGTCAATACCGATCATATCCATGTGACAGCCAGTGTCTCGACGACCTTTGGCACAGGCGTAGAAATGGAAGCCATGACAGCGACTTCTATTGCACTTCTCACAGTCTATGACATGGCAAAGGCGCTCGACAAAGCGATGGTTATCGGTGGTGTTCGCCTGCTTTCGAAGGAGGGTGGCAAATCTGGTCATTGGCACGCGCCCGAGATGAAGGATGATTAGCTACGAGGATGCGCGGGCGCGGATATTGGAAGGCGTGGGCGTTCTGCCATTGGAAACGCTGCCACTGTCCCAGGTTCATGGGCGTGTGTTGGCGGAACCGCTCATTGCCCGCCTTACCCAACCACCTTTCCCCGCATCGGCAATGGACGGCTATGCCCTAAAATGGGCCGATATTCCCGGCCCATGGCACATCGTCGGTGAGAGCGCGGCTGGCAAGGCGTATCATGGGACAGTCGGTGCGGGACATGCTGTGCGCATCTTCACGGGTGCTCCCGTTCCGGAGGGTGCCGATACTGTCATCGTGCAGGAAGACATGACGCAATACGGCAGTGATGTCCGGCTAACTGGCTATGGACCTCCGCGGCAGGGCGCACATATTCGCCCGTCTGGCAATGACTTCCACGCACAGGATGTCCTGCTGTCTGGAGGAACCATTGTAACCGCAGCCGCGATCGGGCTTGCCGCCGCAGCCGGGCATGACAGTCTGCCTGTCGTTCGGAAGCCGCGTATCGCGATCATCGCGACCGGAGACGAACTTGTGCCGCCTGGAACCGCGCCAGGTCCCGCACAGATCGTGGCTGGAAATGGACCCATGCTAGCGGCACTGCTAGGGTCAAAGGGTGCTGACGTTGATGATCTGGGCATTATCGCTGACGACGAACCCCGCATTGCGAACGCGCTCAAGGCTGCAGCGGAGTACGATATCATTCTGACCATCGGTGGTGCCTCGGTAGGCGATCATGATCTCGTGAAAGAGGCACTGTCCAATGCCGGGGCGACGCTCGATTTCTGGCGCATCGCCATTAAGCCCGGGAAGCCCTTGATCGCGGGCCGCCTCGGTGACGCACGACTGATCGGACTGCCCGGAAACCCGGTCTCCGCTTATGTTTGTGCTTTACTCTTCGCACTGCCGATGCTGCGCGCGATGCAAGGCCATAAAGACCAGAATGCGCTTCTAATGGCGAAACTCTCTAGACCGTTGCCAGCCAATAGCGACCGCCGTGATCATTTGCGCGCTGTGCTGGAAGAAGGCGTTGCGACCCCGCTCGATATGCAAGATAGCGCGCAGCTTGCCGTGCTGGCGAAGGCGAATGCCTTGATCGTCAGGCCGCCTGACGCCGTCGCGGCTGAGATCGGTGACACTGTTCCCGTTCTGACGCTTGACAGGACTTGATCTGGTCCCTATTCGTTCCCTCCATGTTCCATGATGACAGGAGCGGATCATGCTAACCGCGAAACAGTTTGAACTTCTCAGGTTTATTGATGATCGCCTGAAGACGACGGGTGTATCGCCGTCATTCGAGGAAATGAAGGATGCACTTGATCTGAAATCAAAGAGCGGCGTTCACAGGTTGGTTAGTGCGCTTGAGGAACGGAAATTCATCCGCCGCCTCGCCAATCGCGCTCGCGCTCTGGAAGTTCTGCGAATGCCGGAGGCCGAAGTCACGAAAGTTGATTTCAAGGCGCGTCCACGTCCAGCCAATGACAGTGAACCTGACATCGTCGATATTCCCCTCCATGGGCGCATCGCCGCTGGGCAGCCCATCGAAGCGATAGAGACGACCGAGACGCTTTCTTTACCGACATCGCTGCTGGGCAAGGGCGATCACTATGCACTGGAAGTGTCCGGTGATTCCATGGTTGGCGAGGGTATTTTCGATGGCGACTATGCGCTGATCGAACGCTGTCAGGAAGCACGCTCCGGCGATATTGTCGTCGCACTTGTCGATGACCAGGACGCAACCCTTAAGACGCTACGCAAGAACGGTGATATGATCCGGCTCGATCCTGCAAACCCAGAACATCAGCCTCAAAACTACGCCGCGAACCGGGTACAGATTCAGGGGAAGTTGGTCGGTTTGTTACGTCGATACTAGACCACTCGGTGAATATCTGGGTCTGTCAGAACCGTGTTCGCCAGCCAAGTTCCGCTGCGAAACGTCCGCGTGATTCATCAGGCGTACTCAATCGATCCGACTGATAACGGAGTTCCCCACTGACGTCGCCGAATTCCGTGGGAATAACCGCTCCTGCCGTAAGCATATGCAATCGCTCCGGGTTGTCCGAGCGAATTGCAGCGCGCGACAAATCTGTCTTGTTGACATCAGCAATCCGGTAAGCCGCGTAAAATCGGTGATTATTCCTGTCTGTTACCGACCCTCGCAATGTCAACAAATCGCTGTCGCCGCCAATAGAAGCGCCAAGAATATCTTCACGATATGTAAAACCATCTCTGTAAACGACGTTGTTATAAGCACTTCCAGGAAAATCCACCTCTTCCAAAAATCGATTGGCATCCAAATATCCGCGGAGCAACGTGTCGTTATACTCAATGTTGCCCGTCCAAGTGGCCCCTTGCTCTCCTAAAGCTCCGGAAACTGTGACACCGAACAATCTTACAAATCTGTCGAGGAGAAGAATGCCAGCCTCATCTTCCGCTTCCCATTCCGTATAAATATTTGCGGCAATATTTCCGGCTATGAAGCGGTAAGAGATATCAAAGCCGCCAAGTTGATTTCCCGGTTGGTCAAAACCTTCTACATTCTCGACGTCGCCAAAGGGGAACAGGGCGTCGAATATCGTGCTGGCACCACAGGGACGATCCCGGCCGCAAAGCTGAAGGCCGCGGTTTAAGCCAATTTCCAGACCTTCAGCTGGTTCAAAAGATGCACGGAAGCCGACAATTGCGGGATTATCGAAACCCGATATCTCGCGGTCTTCCAGCAATATTCCGGCAAACGCGTCGAACTTGAACGGGCCCAGCCACTCCAGAACAGGCAGATCGATGGGATCAGGGCTTAGGCGTTTAATACCAACCTGCGGAATGGCGCGCGCATTGTTGGAAAACAGCATGGCACTATCCTGGCCTGGCCCCCACCAATGCTGCACATAACCCGCATACAACGCCCAATTTCCCGCCGCATAGGCGGCATAGCTGTTTTCCAGGTGGAAGTCCGTACCATCCTGACCTTCACGATAACCGCCCCCCAAGGCGATCGTCAGGCGCCCGCTGTCGATTTCCGTTTTGAATTCGACCTCGCCATTCTCACGTGCGGTATCCTCAAAATCACGGATGACATCCGGTGCGGTCGCCGCTTTGACCCGCACCTCGTTCCGCCGCGCCTGCAGGGCCCGCTGGCTAAGCGCGTCCAGCCTGCGGACGGCCGCCTCGATATGGGGGCCGCGAGGCGCAGCCCGTGCCGCGTCCAGACCACGCGACACTTGCATCCATGGCAAAGGCCACGCCCCCAGAGGCCCACGAATGAACCCGGCGGTCTTCAGCAGTTCGACATCCTGCCGCACCTGCCGATCCCCCGCCTCCAGCCAGGGACCCGCGCTCGCCATACCGCTTGCGCCAAGACAAATCGAAACCGCCGTGATTAGTTCAAATCTGGCCATAGCCTCGCATTTTCCGGAAAGATGGTACGCAATAGCGGTCGGTTTCTGTTCATGATAGGCCACTGCGAAATAACTTTTGCTGTCGAACGATGATCAGTAAAAATGTAACGAGCGTGGCTAAGCCGAGTCCGGCAACAGACGACATCAGCGCAGTCCCCAGGCCGACCGCCACGAGCCGGAACATGGTCGACCCCAGAATGTCGTCCCAATCAATCCGCCCTCCCCTTTCGCGGATAAGGACCATGCGCACGTCAATGACAATTGCCCCCAGAAGCGCAGACAGCAGAACAAGGTCACGTCCATCTGCGTGCCATATGATCGCCGCATAACCCATACTCTCAACAGCAACGGAGAAAAAACGGAAAATCCGGGAATTTGCGCTTCGCCGGGACAATAAAGCCGCAAGATCGTCCGCTATTGGAAAGCAGAGCACCGCAAGAACGGCAAGCCCCCATCCGGACCAGAACCAGCCAAAGGCAAAGCAGCCCACAGCGAGCAACGCCGCCAGGACTGCGGTTACGCGAAGCGACATCGGTTCGATCCGCCGCCGTGCGAATTGTCGCAGCAAGGGACGTAGCATCGCCGTTATCGAAGCGGAACTTGGCGCTTCCTCCTGCGAACTTCCGTGCCGCGACATTACCCAGTTTTCAATGTCGGCATCTCTATCGGCTGCAGATACGATTTCGTCCGGCTGAATGGGAACGACGGTCAACCCGCCCTGCTGGCGAACGGCACGAGGCAGCGCGAGATTGAGATCCCAGGCACCCATCTCCGCCATCGCCATGCGCACATGATCCGCCGGATAAAGCGCGGCGCCCGCAGAAACATGTGCGTCATCCAGGCGATCCAGCGCCGCACTCTCATTTTTGGGGGCAGCCACACCCAATATGCGGCCTTCGCTACCACAGCCCGAAACAAGACGCTCAAGCGCATGATGACCATAAAGGCAGCCATCTCCCAGCATCAAAACATCATCCGCGTCCGCCAGATTTCCAGCCAAACGCTGGATATCGTGTATGACCGCCACATCTCGCCCGGCATCGCGCAGTCGTGCAATAGCCGCAGCAACATCCGGTGCCATCCCGTCAATCAGAACAACAAATCGGGACGCCCCGGAACGAGCGGCGAGGTCAGCCTGTCGCTCGAGAAGACTACGTCCCGCAAGGGGCATGGCCGCATGCCGGACATCGCCCGTTTCTGGATCGCGGGCAAATAACAGGGCAACACGAGTTGGCACGGTTTCTTGGCACTCCCTTGAATGAGCGCCGATCCTTATCCCGCCAAGCGCCGTTCGTCAGCCAGGCATTTCTTCCAGAAAGACAGCGTCGATAACGGCAAGGCACTCATCGCGCGCACAAAGTCCATGTTCGGCTTTGGCGGCGGCCTTCGCGAGTTCCGTAGCGCCTACCGCCAGCGCGCCGCCTTTCAAACGATGCGCGGCGGCTTCCCATGCGTCGCCTTCATCCGCAGCTTTCAACGCATCTATGGAAACCAGAAGCTGAGCGCGAAACTCCTTCATCAAGGCTGCCATTTGTACCGGGTCGCCGCCTGTGATGTCATGAAGCGTTGTGGATAGCATGGGAATTGTCTGGACGATCGCTGGTTAACATCCGGTAGATAGCACTGTCCCGCGCGCCACCGCGCTGTTACAGTCTTTTGAAGATGACATTGGAGATGAGTGGGCCATGGCCACACAGCCCGACGAGCAGAGGCACAGTATTGGCGATATGCCACTGAATGACGATGCTTTTGAAGCCGCACCTGCACCTGCACCTGAACGGCTCTGGGGCGATGGTTTTGCAGAGGATGACGGCCCGGCGCGCGGCATACGAATATTGTGGATAGCGGGCCTTGTTTCCATCGCATGGCTGGCGGCGGCGGCGGCCCTGTTCTGGCTCATCGGTCAGAACATGGATCCAGGTACGGTAACGTTGACGGAGTGGGCCGCGATCGCCGCCGGCATTTTCGCACCACTGACGGCGATCTGGCTGATCGCATTGGTCGTCGCGCGCGTCGACCCTGGCCGGGGCCGGGAAACGCTGGCCCGCCTAGAGGCCGCAGAAGCGCGTTTTGCCGCGAGTGCCGCGGACGTTCGCGCGCAGGTCGACGGGATCGACCATTTGCTCGTCGCTGTGTCCGAGCGCATGGAAACGCTGGGCGCGTCGTTCGCAGCCCATGGAACGAATTTCGAAACGACCACGGCGCGGGCCACGGAAGTCGCACGCGCGATTTCCGGCGGCCTTGCCGAAGACCGGGAGAAGCTGGAGGAGTTGATCTCCCGCTTGGCCGAGCGCGGCGAAGTCACCCATTCGCGGCTGGGCGAACTTGCCGCAATCCTGCCGGATGCGGAGGTACAGGCGACGCGGATCGGAGCGGCGTTGCAGGATCACGGCGACGCCGCACTCCGGCGGATCGACGACTTCGAGGCGCGCCTTTCCGCCCTTGACGAGCGGGAACGCATGGCAACGCAGGGGGCGATGCAGCGTGGCGCGTCCGCCAATGAGCTTCTGTCGCATATCGACCAGACCGCGCGGGATGTGGAAGGCCTGATGGGCGAACGCAGGGCCGAACTGTCCTCAGAAATCGACGCTGTTCTTGCGCGCACAGCATCGACGCTGGAAGAGCATCGCGGATTGCTTGCAAGCGAGATCGACGGCGCGGCCGCACGCACGGCGCTCGCTCTGGACCAGACTCGCGGAGAACTGAATGCCGAAATCGACAACTCCCTGGCCCGCACGGCGGAAACTCTTGAGAGGGCACGGACAGGCCTTGGGGCTCAGGCGGATGCGATCAACGCCGCCATCGAACAGGCGAATCTCTCCCTTGAAGATACAGGGCGGACAGCAGCCGAACAGATCGAAACGCGTCTGTCCGGTCTCGCCGCGAGAGCCGAAACACTGGCGTTGGAGTTTGGCAAGCAGGATGAACGTAGCGCTGCCATGTTCGACGCTTCCGACGAACGCTTTACGGCGCTTGAAAGGCGACTTGGCGAGGCGGCGGCGCAAGGCGAAAGCGTTCTTTCAGGCTATGAGAGCCGGATCGAAACGCTGCGTGGCGGCACGGTTGCTCTGGCAGCACCGGTGGCCGAGACCCGCGACCTGATTTCCTCGCTCGAGGGCAGCGTCAACCTGATCCGTGTGCAACTTGGTGAGACGCTGGTCGCCTTCGAAACGCAGCTGCCAGACCTGAGCGCGGCGCGGCAGACGGACCTGAGCAACCTGAATGATCGCGTGGCCGCGCTTCGCAACGAATTCGCCGAACTTGGCACTCAGGCGGAAACGCTTTCCGCGCCGGTCGAAACCGCACGCGCGAGTATCGCTTCGACCGTCAGCGACCTTCATGAAGCGCGACGTGCCCTGGAAACCACAACGGACAAGCTGAATACCGATCTGGCCGACGCGTCCGCCTCCCTCGATGCTACACGGGAACTTGCCGAAGGCACGGCGTTGGGAGCCGCCAGCCAGTTGATCGAGGCGCTGGGCCGTGTTCGCGAAGTCGCAGGACAGGCATCCGAATCCGTCCGCAGCACACTCGCAGGGGTCGTTGACGAAGCTGTAGAGGCGATCGGTCGCGCAAGCAGTGACACCGTGCGAGCAAGTGCGCTGCAGCCGGTTGAGGAACAGATCATGCAGCTGGAAGCCGTTGGCAAACGATCCGCGAATGCCGCAAACGAAGCCGCCGAACGCCTGTCCCGCGCACTGGTGTCCGTTGCTGAAACCGCCGCGGCGGTCGAGGCGCGAGTCAAGGAAGCCGACGCGCATCTGGATGGCGCGCAGAAGAATGATCTCTCTCAGCAGTCCAATCTGTTGATTGAGGCTTTGAACTCCAACGCCATCGACATCACGAAGACGCTATCGACCGAAGTGACCGAAGCGGCGTGGCGGGAATATTCAGGCGGGGACCGTAGCGTCTTCACACGACGCGCGTCCCGGCTCGTCGAGAATGCCACCGCCAAGGAGATCGCACGTCATTATGAGGATGAACCGGAATTCCGTGACGCCGTGCGCCGCTACATACATGATTTCGAGGCGATGATGCGGCGGGTCATGAAGGACCGCGATGGCGACAGCTTTTCCATAGCATTATTGTCCTCCGATGTCGGCAAGCTTTATGTTGCCTTGGCGCAGAGCACGGACCGGCTGCGCGCCAAGGGATAAATACTGGATGACCACGCCAGTTCGCTGGACATGGGCGGGTGAGCCGCTGCCCACCAATTATCGCACCATGCTATATGTGCAGGCGTTCCTGTCCCTGCTCATGTTCGGCATCAGCGCGGCTGCTGCGATAGCCATATACCGGACGTCCAGCCTCGACCTACCTCTGGACCCCATGCCTTTCCTGGCCGTGCTAATCGCATTTGCGCTGCTACGCGCGGTTATCCAGCCATGGCGACTGCATGCGTCTTGGCGATTTCAGGCCGAAGACGAAGAACTCCGCCTGAAGCGCGGTGTGCTCACCAAGGTCGAGACGCTGGTCCCCTTCTCCCGTGTTCAGCATATCGACGTGGAGCGGGGACCGATGGAACGTATATTCGGTCTGGCCAGGCTTGTTGTGCATACGGCTGGCACACGCGGCGCGTCGGTGACGCTGCCTGGCCTCCTGCCAGAACGCGCCGAAGCTCTCAGGCGTGAAATCCGCGAGGAATTGAAGCGGCAGGAATCGGCGGATGTCGATGGTGGCAATGCCTGCTGAAAATGTTTCCGATCCGCGCCGTCTTCACCCGATGGCGATCATCGGCGATTTCCTGCGTCAGCTGCCGCAATATGTCATTGCCATCGTCGCGGGCGGCTCGGCACTGCTGGACGGTGGCATCGGGATATATCTATTCCTGGGCGGCGGCGGTGCGGCTGGGCTGGCCGCGCTCATACGCTGGTACCATTTCCGTTACACGGTTTCCAAAGACGGCCTGCTGATCGAAAGCGGTGTGATTTCAAGGCAGCGCCGTTCAATCGGCTTTGACCGCGTGCAAGATATCGAAATTGAACGCAATCTGCTGGCACGTTTGACCGGAACCGCACATGTGCGTCTGGAAACCGGCGGGTCGGCAGAGGATGAGGGCGACCTTTCCAGCGTTTCCGACCATGAAGCAAACGCGCTTCGCCTGCATCTGAAACACTGGCGAGAACAGCGCGGAACGGCGCTACCGGCTCCGATGTCCAGCAGTGCGGACAAGGTTATGTACCAAATGTCACTGCCGCAGGTTTTGCAGTCGGGTATATATCGGTTTTCGTTTATACTTCTGGCTATTTTCGGCGGCCTTTTTCAGTTCATCCAACCTGATGAGCAAACTGTCTTAGCGCTGCTGGGATCGGATATGCAGGTACTGATACAAGAGCGTATCGAAGCGGGACTTGGCCTTTCTCTGGCACTGGCAGGGCTGGCAGGGCTGCTTGTGGTTGGCATTGTGTCTGGTATCGTCATGACCCTGCTCAGGGATTACGGATTCAGACTCACGGCGGATTTCCGCGGACTAACCCGCAAGCGCGGATTGCTTACCCGCACCGAAGCCGCCATTCCGTTTCGGCGCATACAGGCCGCCGCACTCGATAGCGGGCCGATGCGGCGACTGGCAGGCAAGGTCGATCTTTCCTTTCAGACCCTCGGAAGTGGCAAGCGGAGCGGTGGGCGACAGGAAGCCGCACCTTTTGCAGCAACAAATGACATTGAAAAGGTTCTCGCTTCTGCGGAATTCTCGTCGTCGCCCCCGCAAGCGAATTTCCATGTCGTAACCGGCCTGATGGTTGTCCGGGCCGTCGCCAAGGCGGCAGTCTTCTCGTTGATTGTCATCACGGCAGGTCTGCTGTTTCAGCCGATATTGTGGCCGCTGGCGGCGGTCCTCTCGGTAATCTTGCTGTTGTTTTCCGTGCTTGGTGCAATCTCGGAAGGACATTTGATCGAAGACGAGCGACTTTCCTTGCGCCAGGGCTGGTGGCGGCAGCGTGTGTGGCTGATACCCTATGAAAACCTTCAGATCGCTGAAATCACGCAGGGTCCGGTCCAGCGGATCGCAGGCGCGGCGACACTGCATGTCGATATCGCGGGTGCGCCGACAATCCGGCCCGCTCGGCTACAGGATGTACAACTGGCGGATGCGGAACGGCTGATGCTTCTGCTGTCTCAGAAGGTCGGCAGATCCGCGGGCGTGATC
>JBARZR010000330.1:0-5266 GCA_049650205.1 Pacificimonas sp.
TCTGGTCATCAATCGCCTTTTCCCCGGCTCCGTCATGGACCGCATGGCGAAACGGGCAGGGGCTTAGGCGACGTCGTTCCCCTCCCTAGAAGGGAGGGGGAGAAGATCGCCCCTCTCAATCATGCCCCGGCATGGCATTATGGTCCGCCGGAACGCCCTCGCCATAAATCCGCCCCGCCTTCACATCCGCGAAAAACCCGCGCACTTCACGCCTTAGCACGGGCGCGAGCAGGAACAGCCCGACCACATTCGGCAGCACCATCAGGAAGAACAGGCTGTCGATCAGATCGACGACGGCGTCCGCCGCCAGCACAGACCCCAGCGGCGTCAGCAGGCAGTAGACGACGCGAACAAACAGGTCGCGCTTCGGCCCGTGCCCGAACAGATATCCAAAGGCGGTCATGAAATAATAGCCCCAGGCGACCAGCGTCGAAAAGGCGAACAGCAGCACCGCGACCAGCAGGATGTAGGGGAACCAGCTGACGACGCTGGCGAAGGCCGCCGTCGTCATGGCGATATCGCTGAAGCCCTCGTCGTAAACGCCCGTCACCACGATCATCAGCGCGGTCGCCATGCAGACGATCATTGTGTCGAACATCGGCTCCAGGAGCGCGACCATGCCTTCCGACGCGGGATGGTGCGTCTTCGCCACGCTGTGCGCGATCACCGCCGTGCCGACACCCGCCTCGCACGAAAAGACCGCGCGGCGCATCCCCACGATGAAGCTGCCGATGATGCCGCCCGTGACCGCGTCCTGTGAAAAGGCGCTCTCGACGATCAGCAGCAGACTGGCCGGAACCGCGCTGGCATTGACCAGCAATATGATGAGAACACCGCCCAAATAGAGCGCGCACATGAACGGCACGATGCGTCCCGTCACCCGCGCGATGGACTTGATCCCGCCGACGATGACCAGCGCGATCAGGATGCCCAGCACGATGCCGTAGATCAGGCCTGCGCGCGGTGTCGCCTCGAACCCGCCGACCCCTGCCAGCGCGCTGAAACTCTGATTGGCCTGGATCAGCGGCAGCGCCCCGCCCAGCGCGAACACGGAATAAAGCGCGCCCAGTCGCCAGCCCGATTTCGGCAGACCGATGGAGGAGAGGCCGTTCTTCAGCACATACATCGGCCCACCATGCACCTGACCATCCGCGCCGAATTCGCGATATTTCAGCCCCAGGGTCACTTCCGCGCATTTCAGCGCCATGGCGAAAAACCCGATCACGAACATCCAGAAGGCCGCGCCCGGTCCGCCCATGGCGATGGCGATGGCGACGCCCGCGATATTGCCCAGGCCCACCGTGCCCGACAGCGCCGTCGACAGCGCCTGCAACTGGCTGACTTCGCCAGGCGCGGTCGGATCGTCATGCTTCCCGCGCAGCAGTTTCAGGCCGATGGGAACCCCGCGCAGCTGCGGCAGGCCGAGCCACGCCGAGAAGAACAGCATCGCGGCGAACAATGCCAGCGCGATCACCGCCGCGGGTTGCCCCATGATGTCGACTTCATAGAACACCATGCTGGACAGATGCGCGATCGCGCCCGCCATGGTTTCCGCGAAATAGGCCGGTAGCCCCTCGAACATGCCGACGTCCCCTCAAAAATCTTGCCCCCGCCGTTAAGGCGGGCGTAAAGCTGCCTCGCATAAGCACGGGCGCGAATGACGGCCAAGGGGAATAGCAGATGACGCGCTCATATTTCGGCACCGACGGGATCAGGGGGCTGACCAATGTCGCGCCGATGACGGCAGAAATCGCCATGAAGGTGGGCCAGGCGGCGGGCGCGAAATTCCTGCGCGGCCACCACAAGCACCGCGTCGTGATCGGCAAGGACACGCGCCTTTCGGGCTATATGATGGAGTCCGCGCTGATCGCCGGGTTCACCAGCGTCGGCATGGACGTCGTCATGGTCGGCCCGCTGCCGACGCCCGCCGTCGCCATGCTGACCCGGTCGATGCGTGCCGATCTCGGTGTCATGATCTCCGCCAGCCACAATCCCTTCCACGACAATGGGATCAAGCTGTTCGGCCCAGACGGCTATAAACTCTCCGACGAGGACGAGGCCGAGATCGAGGCGCTGCTGACCAAGGAACCGCAGCTCGCGCGGCCGGAGGAAATCGGGCGCGCCCGCAAGATCGAGGATGCGCGCGGACGCTATATCCACGACGCCAAGATGACCTTTCCGGAGCATCTGCGCCTCGACGGCCTGAACATCGTTCTCGATTGCGCCAATGGCGCGTCCTACACCGTCGCGCCCTCCGCGCTGTGGGAACTCGGCGCGGACGTGACAACCATCGGCGTGCAGCCGAATGGCTTCAACATCAACGACAAGGTCGGCTCCACCAGTCCGAAGATGCTGCAGGACATGGTGAAGGACACCAACGCCGACATCGGTATCGCGCTCGATGGCGACGCCGACCGCCTGATCGTGGTCGACCAGAAGGGCCGCATTGTCGACGGCGATCAGCTGATGGCGCTGATCACCACCAACTGGGCCGCCAACGACCGCCTGCGCGGCGGCGGGCTGGTGGCGACGGTAATGTCGAACCTCGGGCTGGAACGCTATCTGGAATCGCACAAACTCAAGCTGGAGCGCACCAAGGTGGGCGATCGCTACGTCCTCGAGACCATGCGGGCAAAGGGCTACAATGTTGGCGGCGAACAGTCCGGTCACCTCATCATGTCGGACTATGCGACCACGGGCGACGGCCTGGTCGCCGCGCTCCAGATCCTTGCCTGCCTCGTCGAGAGCGGGAAGCCTGCGTCCGAACTGCTCGACGTCTTCACGCCGCTGCCGCAGCTTCTCAAAAATGTCCGCTTTAACGGCGGCGCACCGCTTGAGGAAAACAGCGTGCAGAAGGCCATCGCGGATGCGGAAACCAAGCTCGGCAATAATGGACGTGTCCTGATCCGCAAATCCGGCACGGAGCCGCTGATCCGCGTCATGGCCGAGGGCGACGACCCCGACCTCGTCGAAAGTCTGGTCGACAATATCTGTGAGGCGGTTGCGAAGGCCGCGTGACCAAGGCTGGCCCTCCTCGCATTCTCGCCATTGCCGGTTCGGACTCGTCGGGCGGCGCGGGCATACAGGCGGACATAAAGTCCATCACCATGACCGGCGGCTATGCGATGACCGCGATCACCGCCGTCACCGCGCAGAACACGGTCGGCGTTCAGCGCATCGACGCGCTGCCCATCGCCAGCGTGACGGCGCAGATCGCGTCCTGCCTCGACGATATCGGCGTTGATGCGGTGAAGACCGGTATGCTCGGCAATCCGCGCATGATCCGTGCCGTGTTCAGCGCGATCTCCGGCCTGGGCGTGCCCGTCATCGTCGATCCGGTCATGGTGGCGACCAGCGGCGACCGGCTGGTGGGCGATGACGCGCTCGGCGCGCTCCGCCGGATCGCGTTACCCGCCGCAACCGTGCTGACGCCAAACATTCCCGAACTTGCGCTGCTGGATGGCGAAGAGATCGATGATGTCGACACCATGGTCGCCGCCGCCACCCGCCTGGCACGTGACTATAACATTACCGTCCTTGCGAAGGGCGGCCACCTGATCTCCGACCGGCTGACCGACGTGCTGGTCAGGGCGGACGGTGAAATCGCCCGCGTCGAGGAGGGCCGCATCGATACCGAAAGCACACATGGCACGGGATGCAGCCTCGCCTCCGCCCTAGCCAGCCATCTGGCGCAGGGCGCGGACATCGAAACCGCCTTCACGAACGCCTGCGCCTATGTCCGCCGCGCCATCGCCGACGCGCCGACCCTCGGCAGGGGTCACGGCCCGCTCGCTCATGGCTGGCCGCTCACCGAATAGTGCCGACTTATGAGGAGGAACGCGTCAGTCCCCAGCCCGTCTGCGGTGTGGACGAGGCGGGCAGGGGACCGCTGGCCGGACCCGTCATCGCCGCGGCCGTCATTCTCGATCCCGCCAACATCCCCATGGGCCTCGACGATTCAAAGGCGTTGACCGCCGCCCGCCGCGAAGCCCTCTACGGCCAGATTCAGCTCGCCGCCCAGATCGGCGTCGGCCGCGCGGACGTGCATGAGATCGACGAGATCAACATATTGTGGGCGACCATGCTGGCGATGGAGCGCGCCGTCGCCGCCCTGCCGACCAGCCCGAACATGATCCTGATCGACGGCAACCGCGCCCCGCGCTGGAACCGGCCCTGCCGCACCATCGTCAAGGGCGACGCCAGATGCCTCTCCATCGCCGCCGCCTCGATCGTCGCCAAGGTCACACGCGACCGCGAAATGCAGGCGCTCGCCAGGGACCACCCCGGCTATGGCTGGGAAACCAATCAGGGCTATGGCAGCGCCGCGCATCTCGCCGCACTCGCCGATCTCGGTCCCACACCGCACCATCGCCGCGGTTTCGCGCCCGTGCGCGCCGCCATCACGAAAATGACCGTCTTGTGAGTCTTTTCGGCAACACCCTCAACATCTTGTGACTCCCGGCTCAGACCGGACTCAATTTATGGATTTCGATTCCCTTTTGTTCCGATCATGAGATAGCGACTCATTGCAACTAATTGAATCCGCTCACTTGACCCTGTCGAGTCCGCGCCCGCAGGGTCGCGACTGACGAACAGGGGCAAGACGATGACCAATAGCGCGGACAGCCGCATCATAAAGGGCGACTGCATCGCCGAAATGGCGAAACTGCCCGCGCGCAGCGTCGATCTGATCTTCGCCGATCCGCCCTATAATCTGCAGCTGAACGGCGACCTGACCCGGCCCGAAGGCAAGACCGTCGATGCCGTCGACGACGCCTGGGACCAGTTCGACAGCTTCGCCGCCTACGACCAGTTCACCCGGGAATGGCTGACGCAGGCGAAGCGCGTCCTGAAGGACGACGGCGCCTTCTGGGTGATCGGCAGCTATCACAATATCTTCCGCGTCGGCGCGGCGGTGCAGGATAGCGGTCTGTGGATCCTGAACGACGTCGTCTGGCGCAAATCCAATCCGATGCCGAATTTCAAGGGCACGCGCTTCACCAACGCGCACGAGACCCTGCTGTGGTGCGCCAAGTCCGACAAGGCGCGCTACACCTTCAACTATCACGCCATGAAGGCCATGAACGACGACCTGCAGATGCGGTCCGACTGGCTGATCCCGATCTGCAATGGGGGGGAGCGCGTCAAAGTGGGCGGTATGAAAGCCCACCCCACGCAGAAGCCCGAGGCATTGCTCCACCGCATCCTGGCCGCGACGAGCGTGCCGGGCGCGGTCGTCCTCGATCCGTTCTGCGGATCGGGCACG
>JBARZR010000331.1:0-2914 GCA_049650205.1 Pacificimonas sp.
CATAGGTCAGGCCGCTGCCGTCCGGAACAGGCTCATCCGCGGCGCCGATCAGCTGGACGAGCCGGACGCCGGTCATGTCCTTCAGCTGTTTCAGGTTTTCCGTCTCGAAGGACTGGATGAAAACGGACGCGCTCGTATCACTCCATCCTGCGGCATCCAGCGCGGCGACCAGTTTTTCCTCAAGCGGCAGGCCGATGCTTTGAAAATAGCTGGGATGCTTGGTTTCGGGATAGATACCCACGCCGCCCGCCTTGGCGAGCGCGACGATCTCGGCGAGTGTCGGAATCTCGAACTGTCCATCATATTCGGTCGTCCGGAACTCAGGCAGGCGTTCCCGGGCGCGTAGTGTCTTCAGTTCGGCGAGCGTGAAATCTTCCGTGAACCAGCCGGACACGGTCTGTCCGTCGATGGTCTTCTGCGTCTTGCGGTCCGCGAACTCCGCACGGTCCGCCACATCCGTCGTACCGCTGATTTCATTTTCGTGCCGGGCGACCAGCACGCCGTCCTTCGTGCTGACGAGGTCGGGCTCGATGAAATCCGCGCCCTGGTCGATCGCCAGCCGGTAAGCGGCCAGCGTGTGTTCGGGCCGCTCGCCGCTCGCGCCGCGATGGGCGATCAGGATCGGCGTTTCAGCGCCCATGGCGAAGGGCGCGGGCGCGCAGGCGGCAAGCGCCAGAAACAGCATCAGAAGGCGCATCGTCACTCCGGCTTGCGGCGAGGGTCATCGATACCGACATAAGCGGGAAAGGAGACAAGCGCATGACAAAAGAAACCGCGATCCTGGCAGGCGGCTGCTTCTGGTGCCTCGAAGCGATCTACGATGACCTGATCGGGGTCGAGAAAGTCGAATCGGGCTACATCGGCGGCCATGTCGACAATCCGACCTACCGCGAAGTCTGCGGCAAGGGCACAGGCCATGCCGAGGCGGTGCGCATTGAATATGACGCGGACAAGGTCAGCTATGCCGAGCTTCTCGATATCTTCTTTCACATTCACGACCCAACGACGAAGGACCGGCAGGGTAATGATGTCGGCCCGCAATATCGCAGCGCGATTTTCCCGCTGGACGCTGCGCAACGCGCCGACGCGGAAACCGCGATCAACAATGCCTCTGCGATCTGGGACGATCCCGTCGTCACGACCATCGAGGACGGCAAATGGTGGCCGGGCGAGGCGGAGCATCAGGATTATTACGCCCGTACCGGTGATACGACACCCTATTGCAACTTTGTCGTCGGGCCAAAGGTGAAGAAATTCCGCGAGCAATATGCGGACCGGTTGAAGGGGTGACCTTCTACTCCTCTCCCTGCAAATAGGGGGGGAAGTAGAACGTTACATCGCCGCATCGGCGATGGCGAACAGTGTCTCACGCCCGCGCTGCACAGGGCCGAGCAAAGCCGTGCCCTGCGGGACGATCTGCTCCGCGAAGAACCGAGCGGTGACGATTTTGGCATTCAGGAAATCGGGATCGCCCTTGCCCATGGCCAGGCGCGAGCGGGCCTCCCGCGCCTGAAGGGCCAGCAGCCAGCCGCCGACGGCAATACCGGCCAGACGGATGAAGGGCTGAGCGCCCGCACCGGCGTCATCCGGATCACGGCCCTTTTCCGTCAGCCAGTTTGCGCCTGCCGCGAAGGCATCGGCGATCTCCATCAACGGAGCCTTCATCGCGAAGACGTCACCTGTCGCGGGCAAAGCTTCGAAATCCTTGCGCATCTCGGCGATCAGCTCGCGCCAGTGCCGCCCGCCGTCCATGTTGAGCTTGCGCCCGGCGAGATCGAGCGCCTGGATACCGTTCGTGCCCTCGTAAATCGGTGCGATGCGGGCGTCGCGGTAATGCTGCGCCGCACCGGTTTCCTCGACGAAACCCATGCCGCCATGGATCTGCACACCGATAGAGGCCATCTCGACCCCCATGTCGGTGGCATAGGCCTTTGTGATGGGGGTCAGCAGGTCGGCGCGGCCCTTCGCGGCGGCGCGTTTCGCCTCGTCCGTCTCGCCATGCGCGCGGTCGACGGCGGCGGCGTTGGCGTAGGTGAGGGCGCGAATGGCCTCCGTCACCGCCTTCATTACCATCAAGTTTCGGCGCACATCGGCATGTTCGATGATGGCGACGGGGCCATCGCTGCCGATCTTCGCCGACTGTATGCGCTCCTTCGCATAGGTCAGCGCGCCCTGATAGGCGCGTTCGCAAATGGCCGGACCCTGCAAACCGACATTGATGCGCGCATGGTTCATCATGGTGAACATGGCGCGCATCCCCGCCTTTTCCGCGCCGACCATGAAGCCGATGCACTCATCATTGTCGCCGAAACTCATCGAGCAGGTGGGCGAGGCGTGAATGCCGAGTTTATGCTCCAGCCCCGTGCAGCGCAGATCGTTGCGGACGGTGAAATTGCCATCCTTGTCGGGCAGCATTTTCGGCACCAGGAACAGGCTTATGCCCTTCGTCCCTGGAGGCGCGTCGGCTGTCCGCGCCAGCACAAGGTGGATGATGTTGTCGGCGACATCATGCTCGCCCCAGGTGATGTAGATCTTCTGGCCCTTGATGCGCCAGCTGCCATCGTCGGCGGGCGTAGCGGTGGAGCGCAGCGCGCCGACGTCCGACCCGGCCTGTGGCTCGGTCAGGTTCATCGTGCCGGTCCACTCGCCCGAGACCAGCTTCGTTAGATAAGTCTGCTGCAATTCCGGCGACGCATGCGCCGACAGCGCCTCGATTGCGCCCAGCGTGAGCATGGGGCAGAGCGAAAAGGCCATGTTTGCGCTGGTCAGCTGCTCCTGACACGCCGTCGCCAGCGCGAAGGGCAGGCCCTGACCGCCAAATTCCGGGTCCGCGCCCAGGCTGCCCCAGCCCGCGTCCACATAGGCTTGGTAAGCCTCGCGGTATCCGTTCGGCAGGCTGACAACGCCGTTTTCC
>JBARZR010000332.1:0-1769 GCA_049650205.1 Pacificimonas sp.
GGCCGAAGACCGGCGCCTTGATCAGGCCCATCCAGAAGTCCGTCATCGGGACGACTTCCTGCAAACCGGCCAGGAACGGCCCGGGAGGTATACCCAGGTCGATCCAGCTGATCAGCGTTCCGCCCGCAATCGCCATCATCGCGCCAAAGAACGCCAGCAGCGGCATGGCCAGCACGGTCGCGATCAGGCGCGGCAGGACCAGCACCTCGATCGGCGGCATGCCGATGGTGCGCATGGCGTCGACTTCCTCGGCCAGTTTCATCGATCCGATCTGCGCGGCGAAGGCGCTGCCCGACCGGCCGGCGACCATGATCGCCGTCATCAATACGCCCAGCTCGCGGAATGTCAGCCGCCCCAGCAGGTTGGTGACGAAACTTTCCAGCCCGAACTGGCGCAGCTGCACCGCGCCCTGCTGCGCGATGACAATGCCCACCAGAAAACACATCAGGCCGATAATCCCCAGCGAGGACACGCCGACCACCTCCATCTGCCGCACAACTGCGGTCCAGCGGATACGGCTGGGATGGCGGATAACCTTGCCCAACGCCGTCAGCGTCAGGCCCAGAAACGCAAGGAACGTTCCCAGCTGATGGATGCCACTGGAAATCCACGCACCCATCCGCTCCAGCCAGACGAACCGGTTGTCGCCCGTTTCCGGCCGGATGCGCGTCGACTGATTCGCCGCGCCGACCTGCGCCATCAGCCGCTCGGTACGCTCGTCCATACCCTCGATATGCGTGTCGAAGCCCAATTCCTCGCGACGCTCGCGAAGGCGAAAGATCACCCAGGCACCGGTGGTGTCGATCCGCTCGACATTACTCAGGTCCAGCGTGACGGGTTCCGCCAGATTCTCGACCTCGCGCAGGCGCGGCGACACCGTCTCGATAAACCGCACCGTCAGCCGTCCGTCCAGCGCGATGCGATGGCCGGACGGGTCGTCCGATTCGTCAATCTTTGCCCCGGTCATGCCGCAGGATGTAAGGATGCGCTGGCCTCAACTCCAGACATCAATTCCAATTCTTGCGAAACCTGACGTCGTTGCGAGACCGCGCAGGCCCGTTCGGCCCGCGACTAGACCATCGCCATGCCGCCATTCACATGCAGCGTCTGCCCGGTCACGTAACTCGCTTCGTCCGACGCCAGATAGACGCAGGCCGCCGCGATATCGTCGCCCGACCCCAGCTTCCCCGCCGGAATCCGCCCCGTCAGCGCCTCTTTCTGCGCATCGGGCAGCCCGTCGGTCATCGCCGACGCGATGAATCCCGGCGCGACGCAATTCACCGTCACGCCCCGGCTCGCGACCTCCTGCGCCAGCGCCTTCGACATGCCGACAAGGCCCGCCTTCGAGGCTGCATAATTCGCCTGTCCCGGATTGCCCGTCGTGCCCACCACCGAAGTAATCGAAACGATCCGCCCGAACCGCCCCTTCATCATGGGCCGCAGGCTCGCGCGGCACAGCCGGAAGGCCGCCTCAAGGTTGACGCCGATCACGTCCGCCCATTCCTCGTCCTTCATCCGCATCGCCAGATTGTCCCGCGTCACCCCCGCATTGTTCACGAGAATATCCAGCCCGCCCATCGCCTCCACGGCCCGGCCAACCAGCCCGTCCACCGCATCGGCGTTGCCCAGATCGCAGGTCAGCCGGTGCGTCTCACCCGCGATGGCATCCGCCGCGGCCTCCAGCCGCCCCTCGTTCGTCCCCGACAGCGCGACGACCGCCCCCCGCGCCGCCAGCGCCTTCGCGATCGCGGAGCCAATACCGCCCGAAG
>JBARZR010000333.1:0-9677 GCA_049650205.1 Pacificimonas sp.
TTATGCGACTGTTTGTCAAGTCGCGTGAGACCTGGAGATCGGGTTCATATACCGATCAACCAGGAAAGCGGCGAAATGACGGAACGAGTTGGAGTTGCCATCGTTGGCGTTGGTGGGGCGGTGGCCACGACTGCCATCGCTGGAATTGAAATGCTCAAGGCGGGAACGAACGACCGCACCGGGCTGCCTCTCGCGGACCGGACGAACGCGGACTTGCCCGGTTATGAAAATCTGGTTTTCGGTGGCTGGGACCTGTCAGCGGACAATCTGGGACAGGCCGCCTTGACGCACGGCGTCATCGGCGAGCGTGCGCTCGAAGACGGTGCGGCGGCGCTCAATGATATGCGCCCGTGGAAAGCAGTCGGCAGCAAGGATTTCTGCGCGGGTATCGATGGAGACAATCTGACCGCCGCGTCCGGCCACCGGGAAGCCGTCGAACTGATTCAAAGCGACCTCGAGGATTTCAGGGTGGCTGAAAAGCTGGACCGCGTCGTCCTTATCAATCTGGCATCCACGGAGCGCATCCCCGACATGAACGCGGAGGCGCTTCAGTCGATCAAGGCATTCGAGCGCGGTCTGGACGACAACGATGCCAATCTCAGTCCGGCGATGCTTTACGCCTATGCCGCTATCGACGCGGGCATTCCCTTCGCCAATTTCACCCCGTCCGTCGCTGGCGACGCGCGGCCGCTAGCCGACCTAGCCAAGAAGAAGAACGTGCCCATCGCGGGCAAGGATGGAAAGACCGGTCAGACGTTCATGAAAACGGTCATCGCCCCCGCGCTCCGGGCGCGTTCGCTGCATGTCGACGGCTGGTTCTCCACGAACATTCTCGGCAATCGTGACGGGCTGGCGCTTGACGATCCGAAATCGCTCGCCTCGAAGCTTGGCACGAAAACCGACGTGCTGAACCAGATGCTGGGCTATGAAGTGAAGGATCATATTGTCATGATCCACTATTATCCCCCGCGCGGCGACGACAAGGAAGCCTGGGACAATATCGATATCACGGGCTTCATGGGTCAGAAGATGCAGCTGAAACTCAACTTCCTGTGCAAGGACAGCGTGTTGGCCGCGCCGCTGGTCGTGGAGATTGCGCGCTGCCTCGACCGTGCGCGCCAACGCGGCGAAGGCGGCGTCCTCTCCCCGCTGGGCGTGTTCTTCAAATCGCCGCAATCCGCAAATGGCGAGCCCGTCGAGCACGGGTTCACGCAGCAGCAAGCCGCTCTAAACACCTGGCTAGACAGCTGAAGCGCGAACTCGACCCGGCGATCGTTCAGCCGCTAGGTGAGATTGGCGATCTGAAGCGCGTACGCGATGCGCGTTCGCCCGACAGCCTCGCGACGCGGCTGTTCAGGGATGGCTGGGCGCAACTGGCGGACGGGCGCGACATCGAAGGCGTCGCTCTGGATATCACCGCGCGGGCGTTGACCGCGGCGCGGCTCGGCGGGATCGACCTGGCGTTTCTTGAGGCGAATTTACCGGCGGGGGAAAAACCGGAAACGATCATAACGCGTGCGATCGCGGAAATCGAGGCTCCGTTCGATGCGGTGCTGATCGCGGACCTGAAGGCGTCGCTCGGCGCGGGACGGCCTGAGAGTACGACCGCGGTTCCGGATTTCGTCGCGCGCCTCGCTGCGCAGCCCCGGGCCGGTGTCACGCGGCCTGGTCGGCCACGGATCATGCTGCAGCCAGAGGAAAACCATGCCGACCACAGTCTTGTCGTGGCGGTGTTCGCGGCTTTGCTCGCGCCCTTCTACGACGCCAGCCCGGCGGAGGCGTTTTTTGCGGGAATGGTGCATCATCTGCACAGCGCGGACATGCCGGACAGCGGATATACCGGAGAGGTTCTTCTTGGTGACGCACTCGACAGGGTGATCGAAAATGCGCGCCGGGCCGCCTTGCAGGAACTTGCCGAACCGCTACGGTCACGCGCGGTCGAAGTCCAGGCGATGATCGCGGACCATGTCGCTCCCGCCGCCAAAGCCTTCCACGCCGCCGATGTCATCGACCGCGTCCTCGAAATCCGCTTTCATCTGCAGTCCGCCGCGCTGACGATGGACCGGATCCTGAAAGAATATGAACTTGTGCATGAGGGGCCGGTAAAGACCTTCCACGACCAGGTGCTCGCCGAGGTTGGGCTATTGTGAGGCGGTGGCGATCACCAGTCACGGGAGCCGAGCTGGCCGCCGAAGGTCCGCATGCGCTGGTCGCAAAGGGCGAACGATGGCCCATCGTCGACAATATTCCCTATCTTCGTACCGGACGCGAACGTCTGATCGGGGAGGTTTTCGAATATCTCGACGCGGATGAAGAAACCGGCGCGCTGACGTTGCTGCTGGCGGATGCGGACGACTGGTGGAACGAACCGCCGCCGCCGCATGGCGAGCTGCGAACCCTGATCGCCGAAATTGACGGGCTCTCCTTGCGGGAGGCGATGGCGCGCCTCGGCTTTGGCCGGGTCGGCGATTATTTCGCATATCGGTGGAGCGATCCCACCTATCTTGCCAGTCTGGCGCTGCTGGAAGCGCATTGGAACGCGCCAGAATCGGCGTTCGAGCTGGCGTGCGGCGTCGGCCATTATCTTCGCGATCTGACCCGTCGCGGCGTCGCCTGCCTTGGGGCGGACGTGGTATTCGCGAAATGCTGGCTGGCCAGGCGTTTCGTCGCGCCGCACGCGGACTATGTCGTGTTCGACGCGTCCTCGCCATGGCCCCTTGCGGACGAGCGGTTCGACCTCGTCATGTGTCATGACGCTTTCTATTTTCTGCCGGACCAGGAGCAGGTGGCGGCAAACCTTCGCGATCACGCCGCAACCGACGGCGGCCTCGCGATCAGCCACCTGCACAATCTCGACTGGCACCGTGAACCGCTCGGCCCCGCGCGAACCGCCGCGTTCTGGCGGGGCCTGTTCCCGGACGCACAGGTCTATGACGAGAAAGAATTGAGGCAGGCCCTCTGGCATCAGCGCGCGCCGCGTCAGTGCGCCTGGGCCGTCGATGCAGGTGTCGAGGCCTGGTCGCTGTTCGAGGGGGACATCGCCGCGCAGCCTGTCACCCACGGGATCGCCATGCCACCGGAGGACGCGGCGCTAAGGCGAAATCCACTTCTCGGCGAAACTTCCGGCGATGTCCGCTGGCCCTCGCCCGATTATGAACGCGAATATGCCGATGGCTGCCTCTGGGCGCGGACGGATGCGGACCTCCCGCCCGGTGCCGACCCGGTGCGGACGAGACGGATCGTCGACCTGCCGGAGCGCTGGTGATGCCGGAGGCGGCTTTCCGTTGGGGCATTGTCGGCTATGGCTGGGTGGCGCGCGACTACATGGTGCCGGGTATCGCCGACGCGGGCGGCGACCTTATCGCCGTCGCGGACGTCTCGGCGGACGCGCGGAGGGCGGCGGAGGTGGCGGGCGCGCGAAGCTATGCCGATCCGTCCACGATGATCGAGGAAAACAGGCTCGACGCGGTCTATATTGCGACACCGAACCATCTGCATGCGGAGGCGGTGGAAGTCTGCGCCGCCCACAACATCTCGGTACTGTGCGAAAAACCCCTCGCCGCCGACCTGTCCGGCGTCGAGCGCATCGCGACCGCTGCGGCGGGCGGAACGCTGATCGCGGCGGCTTTCGACCAGCGTCATCATCCGGCGCATCAGGTCATCCGCGAAGCCGTCGCCATGGGCCGGATCGGCACGCCGACGGTCATCCGCATCGTCTATTGCTGCTGGGTCGACCCGACCTGGACCCGCGGCACCGGTGACAACTGGCGCGCGCTTCATGGCTGCGCGGGCGGCGGGGCCGTCCTGGATCTCGCGCCGCATGGCCTCGATCTGGCGGAATATCTGACCGGCGAAAGCGTCGATGCGCTGTCGATGGTATTTCAGCGGCGCATCCACGATTATGACGTCGAGGATGGCGGTGTCGTGACCGGCAGAACCGAAAGCGGAATTCTCTTCTCCGCGCATGCAACTTACAGCTGGCCGGAGAATCTGCCGCGCCGCCGCCTTGAAGTCGCAGGCGACAGCGGCATGATCGTCGCCAGTGACACAATGGGTCAGGATGCTGGCGGACATGTCACCTGGCTCGGCGCGGATGGCGGGCAGGAGGAACTCGATTTCGACCGGGACGCAACACCGTTCGCCCGCCAGGCGGCGGCCTTTCAGAAGCAGGCGCGCGGACGGGGAGATCAGTTCGATTTCGACCGCGACCTTGCCGCCGCGCGGCGTTTCTTCGCCGCATACACAGCTGCCGGAAAGGATCTTCCGCCATGCCGTTGAGCCAATATGCCTGCGAGAATTGCGGTTTTTGGCAACGCTATTTCGCGCCGCCGCCCGATTGTCCTGTCTGCACGGACGTGCGCAACGACTTGCCCGAAAACGGGTGGTCCTGGCTTGCCGCAGCCGATGCCGAGCGGGACTACAGCTCGAGCTGGGAGGAGGTTGCCCCGGACCTGTTCGCGTTCAGAACCCGGCCCGGGCTGGGACTGGCGGGCGCAGGCTGGCTTCTAAAGCGTCCAGAGGGCAATATCGCCTTCGAGGCGGCGCCTTTTGACGATGACGCCGCCCTCGCCATGATCGAGGCGCTGGGCGGAATTCGGATCCTGGCCGCGAGTCACGTTCATGGCTACGGCGCGCTGTGGCAGTTGCAGGAGCGGTTCGCGCCCCCGATTGTCGCCATTCACGTGGACGATCTGCAGCTTACAAAGGCGTTTCGTGTCACTCTGCCCTTCGACGAGCCTGTCGAGCTGAACGACGGCGCGGCGCTGATTCCAGTCGGAGGGCATTATAGCGGCCAAAGCGCGCTTCACGATAGACGGGCGAAACGGCTGTTTTGCGGCGACATGTTCAAGGTAGAACAGGATGCGTCCGGCGGCAGCGAAGCATTGTCCGCGCACAAGGCGTTTCACAAGAATATCCCGCTGACGCATAGCGAGCTGCTGCAGTATCGGAACCGGATCGCGCCGCTCGAATTCGACAGCATCTGTACGCCCTTCGAATTCGCCCCCGATGTCGGCCGTCCGCAGGCGCTGGCGATGATCGACGACGCGCTTGGCCGCCGACCGGAAGTGAGGCATTTCCCGTTATGAAGATTACCGGACTGCCAGACGATCTGTCGGTGCCCATGCGCGACTATATCGCGTCATTTCCGGATGGTGAGATCGTCGCGTTTCCCATCGGCGGAATCGATGCGTCGAACATTCCCGTCTGGATCGTAGCGTTGTTCACGGACGATGCGCGCCTCGCCGGGACGATGCCCTATGGCGCGGGCTACGGCGCGACTGACGAGCAGGCGATCCTGGGCAGTCTTGGCGAAATCGCGGAGATGATTTTCGCCACGCTTTCGGGGGTCTGCGCGGATCCGGTCCGGGGAAGTTATGATGATCTCGTACGCAGCGAGGGCGAAAGGGCGATCGCCGATCCGCTCGCGCTCTGTTTGCCCGCGGGATCGCCCGTAAACCGGTCGACGCCGCTCGCATGGGTGCGAGCGAAAAGCTGGCTGGATGGCCGCGGCGTTCTCGTACCGGTCGAACTCGCGGCCTATCTGTCCAGCGAACTCCCGGACGGTTACGAACCCTTCACCACCGTCATATCGAACGGCGCGGGCGCGGGGCCGACACTGGACTGGGCCATCGGTCACGCGCTTTGCGAGATCGTGCAGCGTGACGGCAACGGTTTGCTTTTCCGCGCGCTCGACCGGGGCGTCGCGCTTGAATTCGATAACGATATGCCGCCTGCCGCCGCCGCCCTCCGCGACCGGTTTGAAGCGGCGGGGATCGATGTCATCCCGAAATATGCGTCGGACGAGTTCGGTATTCCCAACCTCTATTGCGTGGGCGTGGACTGCGACGGTCAGCCGCCCGTGCCGATCATGGCGACCGCCTGCGGAGAGGGTTGTCATCCAGACCGCGAGACGGCGCTCGTGAAGGCGTTGACCGAATATGCCGCCTCGCGCACGCGCAAGGCCTTCGCTCACGCGCCGCTGGGCCTCGCAAGCCGATACGCGCCGGATGGATATATCGAGCGCTATGTCGCGGGCGCGAAGATCGGTGCGCAGGAACCGCGAGCGCTGCGGGAAATGCAGACATGGCGGCGGCAGGACGCGGCGACGCTGCGCCGCTGGCTGTCGGATAATATGCTGTCCCGGCGTAGCGGGCACAAATTCTCCGCCTTGCCGAGCAACGCAGCAGCGGGAGGTGCCGGACGAGCATCGATGATGAAGCGGCTGCTGGCCGACGCCGGTTTCGATATTCTTTATGTGGACCAGACCCCGCCCGGTGCCGCCATGCGCAGCGTGAAGGTCATCGTGCCGGGCATGGAGGTCGAAACCATGAGCTATGGCCGCATCGGTGCGCGCGGCGCGCGCAAGCTGATCGACATGGACTCGGCGCTGATCACGTTCGACAGCGCCTTGCCCGGGGCGCAGCCCATCCGCATGCCACCCGAACAGCTGGCGACCTACGACCGTCCCCCGCTATTCGACTATGCCGAGGCGGAACGGCTCGTCGGTCCGCTTTATCCCCTTTATCGAGAGCCGGAGGCGCACGCCGCCGCCTGGGCCGATGCAAAAAAGGGCGGGGACGGATAGAATGCAACTCAGATATGCCTACAACACAAATGGTGCCGCCAATCACCGGCTGACGGACGCGATATCGCTGATCGCCGAAGCAGGTTATGACGGGATCGCGATCACGCTCGACCATCATCATCTCGATCCGTTCGCCGACGACTGGATTGCACAGACGAAAGCGGTCGGTCGTCTTTTGCAAAAGCGGGGTCTTGGGTGTGTCATCGAAACCGGCGCGCGTTATCTGCTTGATCCCCGGGAAAAGCATGAGCCGACGCTTCTTTCCCCCGAAGTCGAAGGCCGGGCGCGACGCGTCGCCTTTCTGACGCGCGCGCTCGAGATCGGTAGCGAACTCGGCGCGGAATGCATGTCCTTCTGGGCGGGCGTGCCAAAAGACGGTGTGGACCGGGAGGCGGCGCGCCACTGGCTGCTGGGGGGTCTTGAAAGCGTGGTTGCCGCCGCCGAACGTATCGGCATCGACGCTGCTCTGGAACCCGAGCCAGGAATGCTGATCGAAACCGTCTACGATTACGAAATCCTGCGAAATGGATTACCGGGGTTGAAACTTGCGCTCGATACGGGTCACTGCCTCGTGACCGGGGATGTGGAACCGGACGAAGCGGTCATCGCCCATGCCGATCACCTTGGCACGGTGGCAATTGAGGACATGAAGCGCGGCGAGCATGTGCACCTGCCTTTCGGCGAGGGTGATATGGACGTTCCCGCGATTCTTACCGCGCTGAAGAAGATTGGGTTCGGCCGGCTCATCTGTGTGGAACTCAGTCGTGAATCGCCGCGCGCGCATGACGCGATTCCCGAATCCCTGGCCTATCTGAGAGCGGCGGAGGCGGATCTGTGAGGATCTGTTTCATCAGTCGGCGGTTTTTTCCCGCCGTTTCAGGCATGTCGATCTATGCGATCAATCTCCTGCGCCAGCTCGTCAATGCTGGGCACGACGTCGCGATGATCAGCCAGTACCGCGACGACGATTTCGGGCGTGGCGTCTACGGCGGCGGCCCGCCACCGGACGTACCTGGCGTGAAGATCATCGGACTGGAAGCGAAGGGCGAGGCGGAGAGCGGCGATTTCGAACGGGACATAGAGGAAATGGTCGCTGCGGTCGTGCGGGAACATGAGCGCGCGCCCTTCGATGTCCTGCATGCGCAATATGGCTATCCGAACGGATGGGCGGCCCTGCTGGCATCTAAGCGAACGGGCGTTCCCAACATCGTCTCCATCCAGGGCGGCGATGGCCACTGGGTCGGCTCCTGCTGCGAAACGCACAGGATCGCGATGCAGCGCGTCTTGGACCATGCCGGGCGCATCCTGATTGGCGGGGAGAGTTTCGCGCGAGAGGTGCACGAGCGGCTGGGAACGGCGATGGACCGGTTCACATTCATCCCCGGTGCTGTCGATACCGGGCATTTTCATCCGGGTACGCGGCGGGACACGGACGACCGCGTAAGTCTCTTTTACCACGGGCGCGTCGACCGGCGCAAAGGCGTGCTCGACATGCTGGACGCGCTCGCACGTCTGGAAAGCCAGACCGCTTGGCGCTGTACGATATCCGGTATCGGTCCCGATCTCGAACCCGCGAAGCGCCGGGCGCGGGAGCTTGGTCTCGACGACCATGTGCGGTTCACGGGCTATGCCGATTATGCCGACGTTCCCGATCTTTACCGCGAACATGATATTTTTCTGTCGCCGACATATGCCGAAGGGTTCTCAAACACGATCCTGGAAGCGATGGCGTCGGGGCTTGCCATTATCGCGGGCCGAAGCGTCGGTGTCGTCGACTGCCTGCGTGACGGCGCGAACGGCCTGCTTGTCAAACCGGGTAACATAGAAGCGCTGTCTTCCGCCATTGCCACGCTCGTCGATGACGCGGGCGAACGCCGTCGGCTCGCCGATGCCACCCTCGCCGAATGTCGCGCCATTTACAGCTGGGAGGTCGTAGGCGACCTGATCCAGGAGCAGTATCGCGCGGTTTCCGGAGAGGTTCCCGACTTGGAGTTCGAAATGGTCTTGCCTGTTGACGAGTGCCGCTTTCGCGCGGAACCGCATCTGCTGTGACCTCGACCATACTCGCGATTTCGCCGCATCTCGACGATGCCGTCTTCTCGCTCGGCGGCTATCTGTTCCGGAAGGCGCGGGAGGGTGTCCGGGTCGTCATCGCGACGGTATTTACGGGCAGTGTTGATCGCCCTACCGGGTTCGCCCTGGCCTGCCAGACCGATAAAGGTCTTACAGCGGACGCCGATTATATGGCGATCCGCCGGGCGGAAGATGAGGCCGCGTGCGCGCTGATTGGCGCGACGCCCGTTCATCTCGGGTTTCTCGAAGCGCCACATCGCGGCTATGACAGCGCTGCGGCACTGTTCGCCGAACCGTGGCCCGAACGTGCACTGGAGGACAGATTGGCCCGCGCGATCGAATCGTTACGCCGCAACCTTGATTGCCCCCTGATATTCGGTCCGGAAGCCATTGGCGATCATGTCGATCACCTGCTCGTCCGCCGTGTCCTCGACCGCAGTTCCGAAAATATCAACCTGTGGGCGGACGCGCCCTACACAATGCGATCGGGCTGGCAACCTGCGGAACAGAAACGGATCGGGCTCGATGTCGATGAGACAGACCGGAAACGACAGGCAATCGAAGCCTATCGGAGCCAGCTCGGCTTCCAGTTTCCACAAGGCGTCGATCGCGGATCGATCAGTTCCGAATATATCGGATAAAGCAGCGTTAGCCACTGAAAGCTAAAGGCTTATGACGACAACATAGTCCGCAATTGGGCCGTAAGGAGACTGTCCGGTTCGGATGGTCAAATGGCGGAAAGTAGCCAGCCTGTTCACGATCTCGAAGGCGGCACCTATTCTGCATGTAATGACCTGATTGTTGGCGGGAGGGCGCTAGCTTTCTTCGACCAGAAACGCATTCTGGCCATGAATGGCACTGCGATTGGACAGAAGCATCAGCCGAGTAGCTGTTCGATGGCGTCAATCAGACGCTTATTCTTCGCCGAGTCCAAAGCGTCGGGATGCGGGGAGCTAAACGATCCGCGATCATTGTCATAGTAACGACCTGACGCATTGGAGAACTCGTCGCTCAGCGC
>JBARZR010000334.1:0-5667 GCA_049650205.1 Pacificimonas sp.
CCGGGGTCTTCCGGATCCTGCGCGGCGACATATTCCTTGGCGACGAGGTTCATGCCGTCGCGCAAAGGCGTGACGATGCCGATCTTCGCGGCGCGGTAGAAGCCGAACAGTTCGGCGCGGGGATAGCCCTTGTTGACGTAGCGGATCGGTACGAGATCGACTTCGGAGCGTGCGCCGTTGATCTGGCCGGTTTTCGATTCCAGCGTCTCGCGGATATCCCGGTAGCTCTGCACGTCCTCGCGGCTGGGCGGTGCGATCTGGATGAGAACCGTGTCGTTCACGCGCTCGGGCCAGGTGTCGAAGAAGCGGCCCAGGCTGTCGAAGCGTTCGGGCAAGCCTTTCGAATAGTCCAGCCGGTCGACGCCAATCATCACCTTGCGCCCGCGCGCGCTGTTCGCCAGCCGGTCATGCGCCGCGATGGCGACCTCGCTTTTTCCAGCTTCGGTGAATTCTTCGTAATCGAGACCGATGGGAAAAGCCTTCGCCGTGACCGTGCGGCCTTCATAGCTAATGACGCCGTCCGGGCCGACCTCGGCGCCCAGTTCCTTCTCGCAATAATGCAGGAAGCTCTCCAGCCATTCCTGCGTCTGGAACCCGACCAGGTCATATTCCAGCATCGTCCTCACCAGTCGCTCGTGGTACGGCAGGCTGACGAACAGGCGCGTCGGCGGCCAGGGGATGTGTAGGAAAAAGCCAATGCGATTCTTCGCGCCCTTTTTCCTCAGGCGCTCGCCCAGCGGGATGAGATGATAGTCGTGCACCCAGATGACATCGTCAGGCTCGGTGAGCGGATAAAGGCTGTCCGCAAAACGCTCGTTGACGCGTTCATAGCCGCGCCCGAACTCCTGCTCATATTCGGCCAGATCGATGCGGTAGTGGAAGAGCGGCCAGAGGGTACGGTTGGCATAGCCGTTATAATATTCCTCGACGTCCTGATGTTCCAGATCGATCGTCGCGGTCGTGACGCCCTCGGCGCGCGTCATGTCCAGCTTGCCGGTGAAGATGTCGGTTTCCTCGCCCGACCAGCCAAACCACATGCCGCGATGTTCCCTCAGCGCCGAGCCGAGCGCGACGGCGAGGCCGCCTTGCGCGCCCGCCGCGCCGCGGGCCTTCGGCACGGAAACGCGGTTCGACACGACTATCAGACGGCTCATCTTATGGTGCTCCACTTGGAGGACAACAGACTGGCGCAGTTGATTATTCCCACCAGCGAGTAGGTCTGCGGGAAGTTCCCCCAAAGTTCGCCCGTCTCGAAGTCCATATCCTCGGACAGGAGGCCCGATGGCGTCCGGTGATCCAGCATGGTTTCGAATAACGCGCGCGCCTCAGCGTCGCGCCCGGCAAGATGCAGCGCCTCGATCAGCCAGAAGGTGCAGATGTTGAAGGCGGTTTCAGGTGTGCCAAAATCATCCTCGGCGGCATAGCGCAGCATATGTTCGCCGCGCCTGAGGCCCTTTTCGATGGCCGCGAAGGTCTTCCGAAAACGCTCGTCGTCCGGTTTCAGGAAGCGCAGTTCGACCATTTGCAGCAGACTGGCATCGAGGAGATCGCCACCAAAGGCGCTGGCATAGTGGCCCGCTTTCTCGTTCCAGGCTTCGGCCTCGATCTTCGCGCGGATCCGGTCGGCGCGGTCCTGCCAGTGGGCGCGGCGGTCCTCCCGGCCCAGTCGATCCGCGACATTGGCGAGGCGGTCGCAGGCGGCCCAACTCATCACGCTGGAATAAGTGTGTACCTCCTGCCGCGTGCGGAATTCCCACAGGCCCGCGTCCGGCTGGTCGTGCATGGCCCAGGCGGTGTCGCCGACCTGCTCCAGGCTTTCGAAGTCGCGCTCGTCGGCCATGCGCAGCAGGCGATGATCGAAAAAGCCCTGCGCGGTCGGCAGGACGATCTGGCCGTAGGCGTCGTGCTGCACCTGTTCATAGGCGGCGTTGCCGACCCTGACCGGTCCCATGCCGCGATAGCCGGGAAGATTATCGGCAATTTCCTCGGTTAATTTGCTAATGCCCATCACGGAGTATAGTGGCTGAATGCGGCCATTTTCCTCGCTGACCGCCGCATCGTCGACGATATTCCTGAGATAGCCAAGATATTTTTCCAGAACATCGAGCGCGCCGAGGCCGTTCAGCGCCTGCACGGTGTAATAGGAATCGCGGATCCAGCAATAGCGATAATCCCAGTTGCGCTCCGATCCCGGTGCCTCGGGGATGGACGTGGTCAGCGCTGCCACGATCGCGCCGGTTTCCTCATGCTGGCAGAGTTTCAGCGTGATGGCGGCGCGGATCACCGCCTCCTGCCATTCCAGCGGCGTCGCGAGCCCGCGCGCCCAGCGTTGCCAGTAAGCGAGGGTTTCAGTCCGCATCTCCTCCAGGTCATTGGTGATATTGCCGACGAACGGCTCGTCGGGGCCGAGGAAGAAGTGCAGATCCCGCTCCAGCCGGAACCACAGGCTTTCCTGGACATAGCCGACCGGTGCGTCGGTCGACAGGCGCAGCGCCTGTGGGCCGATCAGGTAGCGGATATGATTGCTGCCATTCGTGGCGGGCGCGAGCGCCGCGCCATGATCCTTCATAGGTGCGAGGCACGTGCGGATGCGGGGCGTGCCCGCGACAGGACGGACGATGCGAGCATAGGCGACGGGGCGGTACATGCGGCCATTACGCTCGAACCGGGGGCAGAAGTCGCTGATCTCCACCGCACTGCCATCGGCGGCGGTCAGGCGCGTGACGAGAATGGCGGCGTTGCGTTCATAATGCTGCTCGCTGGCGATCTGGCCTTCCAGTTCGAAGCGCCAGACACCCTGATCCTGATCGTCGCCCTTCAGGAGCGCGCAGAACACCGGATCGCCATCGACGCGTGGTACGCAGCCCCAGACGAGGCCGCCATCGCGGTCGATGAGGCCGTTGACCTGACAATTGCCGATGGGCCAAAGATCGAGATCGCTCATAGGTTCAGCCAGTCATGCACTGCGGCGGGGGACGCCAGCCGGTAGATCGCCGCCGTCGGACGAGGGTCGCCGACCAGAACGCCGAAGCCGCCTAGTTCGCGGGCGGCGGAAAATCCGTCTTCGTCCGTCACATCGTCGCCGACGAAAACCGGCCATGCACCCGTGAACGGGTCCTCCGACATGAAAGTGCGGACAGCGCTGCCCTTGTCATATCCGGAGGGCATCAACTCGGCGACCATCTTGCCCTGTTTTAGGGTCAGGCCGTGGCGTTTTGCCAACGTTTCCGTGATGGCGAGAACGCCGGTTTCCCGCTCCGGCGCGCCGCGATAGTGTAGCGCCGCGCCCAGCGTCTTTTCTTCGTACAGCAGGCCCGAATTTTCCTCGGCAAAGCCCTTCAGAGAGTCGCGCACATTATCTGGCAGGCGGACGACCCCCGTACCGATATTCCCGCCATCGGCGCGGCGGAGCTCGCCGCCGTGCGAGCCGCCCATAGCGATATTCAAAGCACCGAGATGATGTTCGAGATCGGCGAGGGCGCGTCCACTGATGAGTGCTAGCCTGCCGCCGATTTGGGCTGCCAGCGCGCAAAGCGATGCGCCAAGCCCGTTCCCGACCTCGATCTTGTCCGGCCCATCGGCAATATCGACAAGCGTGCCATCGAAATCGAGAAACAGAGCCGTTGATGACAATGTTGTCAGGCCGGGTGGTGGCGGAAGCATTGCGCCGCTGTGCGCGGGAACAGGGAATTGGTCTGAGGCCATATGCAGATGGCATAAAAGCCACAGATATAAAGGCAAGCCCGCCCTTTGTTCCCGACCTCAGCGGGAGATGATCGCGGCGCCAAGGACTTCGCCAAGGCCGGGACGCTGCACCACGACGGCGAGCCGGTCTCCCGTCAACGCGTCGATCTTCGCCTGATCGATCAGGAAACGCTTCGCGCCGCCCGTCCATGTACCGACGCGCCGTTCCTCCTTCACGACATTGGTGTAGGTGATCTGGCGGCCCTGGTTTTCGCCGTGTCCGATATTGACCGTTGGCGCGGATTCGAGAGAGATGAGGCGCACTTCGCCCATTTCGGCGCTGGTTTCGCCGCGAATTTCGATAGCGAACCGGCCGTCCGAAGCGCGGGTAAGGCTGACTTCGGCAGGAGTGTCCTCGGCCAGCGTTTTGCGGATCTGGCGGAAGACCTTGCCACGATTGCCGCCATTTCCCTCCCAGTCACCGTCGATCACGATCTGGGGGGTGTAAACGCCGGTTCGGCCGCTGAGCTTGCGGTACTGGTTCTGGCGCGCTGTGTTTTCCGGACGGGCGAGCGTATCCTTCCAGCCAAGCCGGTCCCAGTAGGTGATTGGGCGGCTGATCGCGACGACGCCGTCCAGCTTCGCCGCCTCTTGCAGCACCTTGTCGGCGGGCGGGCAGGAGGAGCAGCCCTGACTGGTGAACAGTTCCAGCACGACCGGTTTTGCGAAGGAAGGAGTGGCCGCGAAGGCCGCGACGGCGATGAGGGGTATGATGCGTTTGGTCATACCCCTCTGTTCGTTCGCTTACGCCGCGAGGTTACGCAGCACATAGTGCAGGATGCCGCCATTGCGGTAATATTCCAGCTCGTTGCGCGTATCGATGCGGCAGAGTGTAGTGAAGCTTCCCGTCGAGCCATCGGCGCGCTCGAAATCCACAGTGATTTCCTGACGCGGTTCAAGGTTGTTGAGGCCGCGGATGGTGTAGATTTCGTCGCCGGTCAGGTTCAGGCTTTCACGGCCTTCCCCCTCCTGGAACTGCAACGGCAGGACGCCCATGCCGACGAGATTGGAGCGGTGGATGCGCTCATAGCTTTCGACGATCACCGCGCGGACACCGAGAAGGATCGTGCCTTTCGCCGCCCAGTCGCGGCTGGAGCCGGTGCCATATTCCTTACCGCCTACTACGACCAATGGCGTGCCGGATTCCTGATATTTCATGGCAGCGTCGTAAATGGGCATGGTTTCGCCTGATGGGATGTATTTGGTGAAACCGCCTTCGGTGCCGGGGACCATCTGGTTCTTGATTCTGATGTTGGCGAAGGTGCCGCGCATCATGACTTCGTGGTTGCCGCGGCGGGAGCCGTAGGAGTTGAAGTCGGCCTTTGCAACCTGATGATTATTAAGGTATTCTCCGGCGGGGCTGTCCTGTTTGATGGCGCCGGCGGGGCTGATGTGATCCGTTGTGATGCTGTCGCCGAAGACCGCGAGGGCGCGCGCGCCGACGATGTCCTCGGGGTTGGCGACGTCCATGGTCATGCCGGTGAAATAGGGCGGATTCTGAACGTAGGTGGAGGAGGCGTTGAACTGGTAGACGCGGCCGCCGGTCACGTCGATGCCCTGCCAGCGGTCGTCGCCCTCAAAGACCTGGCCGTAGCGCGACTTGAACATTTCGGGGGACAAGGCGCCCTCCACCATGTCCTTCACCTCGCGGTTGGAGGGCCAGATATCCTTCAGATAGACGGGGTTGCCGTCGCGGTCCTCGCCCAGCGGGTCGGTGGACAAGTCCTTCCGCACCGTCCCGGCCAGCGCATAGGCGACGACGAGGGGCGGGGAGGCGAGATAGTTGGCGCGCACGTCGGGCGACACGCGGCCTTCAAAGTTGCGGTTGCCGGACAGGACGGACGAGGCGACCAGATCATTGTCGTTGATCGCCTTCGAAATGGCGGCAGGCAAAGGCCCGCTGTTGCCGATGCAGGTGGTGCA
>JBARZR010000335.1:0-5982 GCA_049650205.1 Pacificimonas sp.
GCCCAAGACCGGGCCAAGGCTCCGGCGCGGGCGGACATGACCGCGCCGCTTCCCGCGGCGGCCTTCCAGAACCTGCAGGCGCTGGCGGACCGCTATGTGGCGGAGAAAAAGTCCGCGAACATGGTGATCGGCATCGCGCAGGGCGATGCGCCCGCGACCTGGATCGAGGTGGGCAATCTGGCCTTGGAGGGCGCGACGCCCGCCGCCGACGCGCAGTCCATCTACCGCATCTATTCCATGACCAAGCCGGTCGTCGGCGTGGCGACCGCGCTGCTGATCGACGAGGGCAAGCTGGCGCTCGACCAGCCGGTCAGCGACGTCTTCCCTGCCTTCGCCGAGATGCGGGTGGTGAAGGACCGCAACGGAGACATTGCGGATACCGTCCCGGCCACGACGCCGATCACGATCCGGCATCTGCTGACGCACACGGCGGGGCTGACCTATGGGTTCAATGGTAACAAAGTGTCGTCGGCCTATCGCAAGGCTGGCATCCTGCCGGGCCAGCGCCGCCTCGGCGGACTGCCGGGCGACGGCGCGCAGCCGAACAGCCTGGACGAATTCGCCGCCCGCATCGCCGCGCTGCCGCTGGTCGCCGAGCCCGGGACGGAATGGCATTATTCCGTGTCGCTGGACCTGATGGGCGCGGTCATCGAAAAAGTCACAGGCGAGGATCTGGGCTCGTTCCTGGAGGCGCGCATCTTCCTGCCGCTCGGGATGGACGACACCGGTTTCGTCGTTCCGAAGGAAGACAATGAAAGACTGACCACCAATTACCTGATCGCCGGGGAAATGCCTCTGCCCTTCCCACTGCCGGTCGCGGACGGCACGCTCATTGCCATCGATGGCCCGCCAAACAGCGAATATAATGCGCCCGCGAATTATGCGTCGGGTGGCGGCGGCCTCGCCTCCACCGGAGAAGACTATATGCGCTTCATGCGCATGGTCGCCAATCTGGGCATGGTGGATGGGGAGCAGCTGTTTCCATTGGCGGCGTTGCAACTGGCGACGTCCGACCTGCTGCCGCCTGGCGCCGCCTATGACGATGTCGCGGGCAGTGCGCGGCAGGGCTATGGCGCGGGCGGGCGGCTGATTACCGCAGATGCGCCGGGCGCGATCCTGGGCAGCTATGGCTGGGGCGGCGCGGCGGGAACGCTTGCCAATGCCACACCGCGCGAACGCATGGCGGTCGTTCTGATGACACAATATATGCCGCAACAGGCCTATCCGCTGCCAAAGGAACTGGGCGAGGCGGTGGCCGCCGATCTAAAGGCCATGACGTTGAAAGCGGATATGCAGGTCATGGGGGGCAACCGGTCGCCGCGCGAACGGCTGGAACTGCCGGTCGACGACGCCAGATAGATGCGCCGGGCCCACATCCTCGCCCTTCTGGTTCCCGCCGCGCTTCTGCTGGGCGCGCTGGTCGCGCAGCATGGGTTCGGGCTCTATCCATGCGAGATGTGTATGTGGCAGCGCTGGCCGCATGTTGCGGCTCTGGCGCTGGGGTCGCTGGCGCTGCTGGTCGAGGGCGGCAAGCGGGAGGTGCTGATCTGGGCGGCGATCCTGGCGCTGGCCCTCAGCGGCGGCATTGGCGCCTTTCACGCGGGCGTCGAATATGGCTGGTGGACGGGACCGACGCAGTGCGGTGCCCCGCCCGCATCGGGCGGCGATTTCATGACCGACATCATGGCCGCGCCGCTCGTGCGCTGCGATACCGCACCCTGGTCGCTGTTCGGCATCAGCCTGGCGGGCTATAATGCGCTCATATCCACAGGGTTTGCAGGAGTGGCGGCATGGCTGATGAAACGCAAATAGCGAACGTCCTGCCCGGCGACCGGGCGGCGGACACGGACAGCATGATCCGCGTCGATCAGGCGGGCGAATATGGCGCGGCGCGGATCTATGCGGGACAGCTGGCCGTTATGGGCAACCGCCACCCGATGAGCGCCGAGATCGGCCGCATGAAGATGCAGGAGCAGCGGCACCTCGACACCTTCGACCGGCTGATGGCCGAACGCGGTGTGCGTCCGACGATCCTGTCCCCTCTTTGGGATGCGGCGGGTTTCGCGCTGGGCGCGGCGACGGCGCTGATGGGACCGAAGGCGGCCATGGCCTGCACGGCGGCGGTCGAAACCGAGATCGACGCGCATTATGGCGAGCAGCTGGACGATCTGGCGGGCAGCGATCCGGAACTCTGCGCGCATATCGAGGATTTCCGCGCCGAGGAGGCGGAGCATAAGGAAACCGCTATCGCCCATGGGGCGGAACAGGCGGCGGGCTATCCCGTCTTGAGCGCCGTCATCCGCGCCGGATGCCGCGCGGCGATTGGTGTTGCGAAGCGGATTTAGAAGATATTTTTACAAGTCACGTCATTCCCGCGCAGGCGGGAATCCATTCCTTCTTGATGCTGCCAGTTGGCGCGGGATATCTGAGTTGAAGCCGAATGGATTCCCGCCTGCGCGGGAATGACGGTCTTTCGAGGTTGCCATGGCAACCGTCACATCCAACCCGCCGCCGTCAGCTTCGCCATATTGCCACGGGACACCGGCACGGCCTGCCCACTGGTCAGCGTAATCACCGCCGTCCTGCCGTCCTTCTCGATCTTCTCGACCGCGCTTCGCGCGACCCACCAGCCGCGGTGGGTCTGCAAACCCTCGACCTTTCCCATTTCCGAAATCGCGTCTGCCAGCCGCATCAGGATCAGGTCGCCGCGCCCGTCGCCATGCACGCGGACATAATGATCCTCCGATTCCAGCGCATGGATGATGCCATCATGGCCAATGGGCAGGCGCTGGATCAACGCGGGTGTCGATGCAGGCGTGGACGGTGTGGTCTCCGGAACAGCGGCCCTCGCATGCGTTTCGTCTTCGCCTTCATCCGGCAGCTCATAACGCGCCGCACTCCACCACAGCAGGCTGGTCATCACGACGCCGATTACCGCGACATAGCCGTACAGCCCAAAGAATTGCTCGACCGTCGGCGTCGACGCCGGGCCGTCATTGATCCCCGACACCAGGTCATTGGTGATCCAGACGATCCAGGTCATGGGCAGGCTGCAGAGTAGGCCGCAGGCCGCGATGACCGCGATAACGGGCAGGTTCAGCGACCGCGCGAGCGCCATGCCCATCATGGTCGGCGGCGCATAGACCAGATAGCCGCCGGTCATCAGGCCGACCCAGTAGACCAGCCGCGTGCCGATCCCGACAGCCGTAAACGTGCCGAACGGACCCAGCAGAGCCAGGATGATACCGACGCCGAACGAGATGCCGATCCCGACGACGATCTGCCGCGTGCGCGAACGGGACAGGCGGACCGTCACGAAACGCGCCGCCATTCCGCGCTTCGTAAACGGGCAAATCCCTCAATCCACGAATGAATCGGGCCCGTCCGCGCATATCGGCTGGTCCGCGAATGGCGGTGGGGCAGGGTGGCTCCTGTCATCACATCACCATTACCGAGGAGACCCGCAATGACAACGCTGAGCCTGACCGCCGCCACGCAGGTAAAACCAAAGGCTCGTCGCACCTGGTCAACACGCGATGCGGTCATCGGCGTCAGCGGCATGGCGCTTACCGTCATCGCATTGATGGCGCTGATGCGCGGCGGTCTCGGCATTTCGGAAATGAGCCTGTGGCGTCTGCCGCCCGCCGTCCTGTTCCACATCTTCACCATCGTTCCCGCCATTCCGCTCGGCGCTTATGTCTTCGTCGCCCGCAAGGGCACGAAACAGCACAGGCTGGCGGGGCGCATCTGGTGCCTGCTGATGTTCGCGACCGCCATCAGCACGATCTTCATCCGTACCAGCCCGGACGGTGCGATGAGCTGGATTCATACCTTCACATTCATGACGATGGCCAGCATCCCGCTTGGCATCTGGGCCGCGATGACGCGCCGGTACAAGCTGCACGAGCGTGTCTTCCTGCAGCTTTATATCGGCGCGGTCCTGGTCGCGGGCGGGTTCACCTTTCTGCCGGGTCGGACGATGTTCCAGCTGGCATTCGGCTGATCAGTGGGAGTGCTTTTCGCCGCCCGCATGGCTGTGCGCCTTCGTGGCGGTAAGGCCGTCATAGACGACGCCGACGAAGCCATCGGCCTTGATGAAGCCGTCCCCGCGTGACGCGGCATAGGCGGCGGCGGGCGTCGCGGCGATGACGGCATCGCGGTCCGCGCCGCCGTCGATCAGCGCCTGCACGTTATCGCGCACCGTGACCAGCATGTCGCGATAGGCGGCCAGGCCGTCGCGGTCGGTCAGCTTGCCGTGACCCGGAATGACGGCGGTTTCGGCGTCGGACGTCTTCAGACCGATGTCGACCGCGTCGATCAGGCCCTGGATGCTGCCGCCCGACGCGGTGTCGATGAAGGGAAAGGTGCCCGCGCTTTCGTCGAAGAAGGTGTCGCCCATGTGGAGGACATTGGCGTCCTCGAAATACACCAGCGCGTCGCCGTCGGTATGCGCGTGTCGCACATGGCTGGCGTGGATCGTCATGCCCGCCGCATGGATGGTCTGCCGGTCGCGGAAGGTCAGGACGGGGAGCGCGGCGGCGGGCGACGCGGGCGTCACGCGCTCGCCGCGCGTCTGCTGCGACGACATGCGCGCGCGAACATTGTCATGCGCGATGATCAGCGTGCCCGCCTCCCCGAAATTCTCGTTGCCGCCCGAATGATCGCCATGCCAGTGCGTGTTCACCAGGAAGCGCGCGTCGGTGCCCGCCAGCTCCCTGATCTTCGCCATGATCTTCGGGGTCAGCGGCGCGAACTGGTCGTCGACCAGGAACGCCTCGGGCTGGCCATCGATTCCGTCGCCATGCGCCAGCGCGATATTGCCGCCTGCGCCGTAAAGCACCTCGACGCCGGGCGCGGCGCTTTCGCTGGTGATTTCGACGCCCGCAAAACGGTCGTCCTGTGCCTGCGCGGCGGCGAGTGGCATTGCGAGGGCGGCGGCGGTCATCAGGGTCTTCGACATCATGGGGTCATCTCCTTTGCGGGTATAAGCGCTTCATTCATCAGCCGTCCGCCGCGTGTCAAACGCGCGCGCATCCGCATGGGGCCGTCGGCCAGCGCTTTTTCAAGTTCCGGTGCCGTGAATTCCGATACGAAATAGCGCCCGGTTACATTGAGGGTGCCTTTGCGCGGCGGAGTGCCGGTTTCCCGCACAAGGCCGCTATCGACCCGGACGTTCAAAGTGCTGGCGCCGGTATCGATGGGATGGCGGCAGGCGGGACCGTCCTCCTGAACCTTCACAACCGCACCGTCCGGTGGATTGCCGGTCAGGCACAATGTGCAGTCGCCGTCCGCGCAAGGGGAGACGTCCCCGCTGACGATGACGTCATATTGGAACTGGATGTAATTGCCGCGCAATATATCGCGCGGATCATAGCCGGTAACAGGGATTTCCCAGACCGTCGCGCGCGTCAGCTGCGCCTCGTTCAGCGCCACATTGCCCGCCAGCCCCACCAGCGGCAGCGCGAGCGCGGCGGTCAGCAGCTTGGGCGTCATTTCCCGAACCTCCGGAAAATGCGCCGTCCGCCCAGAGCCAGCCCGATCAGCAGCAGGCCGCCAAGGATCAGGCCGAAGCCGGTCATCGCCTGCGATCCGAAGAGTTCGAGATAGATGATGAACAGCCGGACCGCGAGCGCGCCGATGGCGAGGCCGAACAGCATCCGCCAGCCCGCGCGCGAGCTTTCCCAGGCGATCCAGCCCCACATGGCGGCGAAGATGAACGCACCGGTGAGGCGCGGCAACGGGCCATTGTCATGCTCGAGCCCAATGGCGAGCGTCAGTGCGACAAAAGGCCCCGCGAGAAGCGGCAGCACCAGCGCACGGGGCAGGGTGCTCTTGGTCCATGCCAGCCAGATGGACAGCGCCGCAATGATTGCCGTCAGGATAAGGCGCACGCGCATGTCGCCCGCGTCGGGCACATCGACCGGGTCGGCCCACACCAAATGCGCCAGACTGACGGCGGCCAGCAGCACGACCAGGCCGATC
>JBARZR010000336.1:0-4565 GCA_049650205.1 Pacificimonas sp.
GTGCTGGTGGACGCCGCGCCGCATGGCGATATCGCCGCCGCCCGCGCGCCCGCCGGGCTCGATCTCGAACGGGTGAAGGCCCGCCTCGACGCGGCGATGTCCCGGCTGCGGCTGCCGCTCCTGATCGTGCGCGGTGAGGACAGCAAGGTGTCGAGCGCGAAATCCGTCGAGGCCATCGCCGCCGCCGTCAGCGGCGCGGAAATGGCGCTGGTCGAGGATGCCGGACATTTGGTGGCCACGGATCAGGTCGAGGTGTTCAACGCGCTGCTGCTGGAGTTCCTCGAACGCCGTATCCCGCGCGAGCCGCCGGAATATATGTCCGGCTCCGACAGCCGCACGCTGCGCGACGCGCTCGGCTGTTTCGGGACGGGCGTCACGGTCGTGACCACGCTGGACCGGGACGGTGAACCGACCGGCATGACGGCGAACAGCTTCACATCCGTGTCGCTCGACCCGCCGCTGCTCCTCGTCTGCCTTGCGAAATCCGCCGCGAGCCTGCCCGCCTTCACCGGCGCGGACGCCTTTGCGGTCAACGTTCTCCACATTGGCCAGCAGCCGGTCTCGACGCGCTTCGCCACGCGCGGGGAGGACAAGTTCGCGGGCACCGCCACGGAAAGCTGGTCCACCGGCGTGCCCATCATCTCCGGCTCCCTCGCCAGTTTCGAATGCCGGGCGAACGCGCAGCATGACGGCGGTGACCACGTCATCCTGGTCGGCGAAGTCATCCGCGTCCGCTATGAGCCGCGGCGCGATCCGCTGCTCTATTTCCGTGGTAAATACAGGCGATTACATTTTGCATAGGCATTTCCCCTCCCTGCTTGCAGGGAGGGGAGACGATCAGTCCGCCGCCTGCGCCGCAGGCCAGGGCTGGATCTTCGCAGGCGGCGGGCTGGGCTTGAACTCGGTCTCGTCGAGCGCCGCCAGCGCGCGCTCCCGGTCGGCGCTATCGAAAGTCCCCGTTGTCAGACAGAACTCCACCATGTTGCCATTGGGATCGCGCGTATAGACGGAGTGGCACCAGTTATGGTCGATCTCCAGCACATCGAGACCGGCGGCATTCCACTTGTCGCGCCACGCATTCAACTCCTCCACGCTGTCCACATTGAAGCTGTAATGATTGGTCCCGTTCGGCAATTTCCCGGCGGCGTTCAGGTCGTGCAGATGCCGCCCCTGCGTTTTCGTGTCGTGCAATTCCCAGAAGGCGATGAACTTCGTGTCGTCGTCCGCCATGCGATAGAAGAAATGCTTGCCCCAGCCGCCCTCCGGAATGGGCGCGACCTCGACCTTCACCAGTTCGAAGCCCATGATCCCTTCATAGAAATCATGGATCGCCCTCATGTCCTTCGCGGCCAGCGCGAGATGATGATAACTCATGTCTCTTCCTTTCCGGCATCGGCCATGGCCATGATGTCCTCATCGAACCCGTCCGGCGCGGGCACCTCCACCACGCGCTCGTCGACATCGTCATATTCCAGCTTCAGCGCGCGGCTCATGATGGCATGCATCATGTAGGTCGCGGTGATGTAGGTGAATTCCAGGATTTCCTCGTCGGACAGCTCCGACTTCAGCGCGGCAAACACGCCGTCCGGCACGCGCCCCCGTTGCAGCACCAGCGCGTCGGTATAGGCCAGCACGGCGCGCTCCACCGGTGAAAAGCAGTCCGCCACCTGCCAGTGCGGAATCGCCGTCACCTGTTCGGCCGTCAGACCCGCGTTCCGCGCCGCCTTGCAATGCTGCGAAAAGACGAATTGCGAGCCGACCGTGAAACCCGCCCGCGTCTGGCCCAGTTCGCGCAGTTTCGCGTCCAGCTTCCGCTCCGGCGAGCGGTAGAAGGCGAAGCCGTCCGTCGTGTGGCGAAAGGCATCGGGCACGATATTGAAGACCGTCCACCAGTCGCCGGGCGTGCCCGTCGCGGTGCCCGGCTCCTTCACGGCATCGCGGTCCCCGAACAGCATCTGGAAGACGCGCGCGGCATAATCGTCCGCCGGGACGGCATCCTGTTTCAGACGTGGCATCGCGGACCTCCTTCACGCCGCAGTCTGCGCGCCAGCCCGTCCCGCGCCAAGCTGGCCAATTCGATATTGCGAAGTTCGCCCTCTTGCCGCACCGCAGCATCCGCCTTAGCGAACGGCGCATGGTCAATTCCGAACTTCGCGCCGCCGCCCTGACGTCCAAAGCCTGGCCCTATGAGGAGGCGCGCCGCGTCCTGAAACGCTATCCCGATGGCAAGCGCGATGCGGACGGCAATTCGGTGCCGATCGTCTTCGAAACCGGCTACGGCCCTTCCGGACTGCCGCACATCGGCACGTTCAACGAAGTCCTCAGAACCACCATGGTCCGCCGCGCGCTGCATGAAATGGCGGATGTGGAGACCCGCCTGATCGCGTTCAGCGACGACCTCGACGGGCTGCGCAAGGTTCCCGACAACATCCCCGATGGCGAGGCCCTGCTCGGTCCGCATCTGAACAAGCCGCTGACCGAGGTTCCCGACCCGTTCGGCACACATGACAGTTTCGCCGCGCACAACAATGCCCGCCTGCGCGCGTTTCTGGATCAGTACGGCTTCGATTACGAGTTCATGTCCTCGACCGAAACCTACCAGTCGGGCCGCTTCGACGAGACGCTGAAGACGGTCCTTGGTCGCTATGACAAGATCATGGACATCATGCTGCCGACGCTGCGCGAGGAGCGGCGTGCCACCTATTCGCCCGTCATGCCGATCAGCCCTGCGACCGGCGCGGTACTGCAGGTTCCCGTCGAGGTCATGGACTGGGAATCCGGCATGATCCGCTTCACCGACGAGGACGGCAGCATGATCGAACAATCCGCGCTCGGCGGCATGGCGAAGCTGCAATGGAAGGCGGACTGGGCCATGCGCTGGGTCGCGCTGGGCGTCGATTATGAGATGTACGGCAAGGACCTGACCGATTCGGGTATCCAGTCCGGACGCATCGCCAAGGTGCTGGGCGGTCGCAAGCCCGAAGGCATGATTTACGAGATGTTTCTCGACGCCAATGGCGAGAAGATTTCAAAGTCGAAGGGCAATGGCCTCGGCATCGACGACTGGCTGAAATACGGCCCGGAGGAATCTCTCGCCTTCTACATCTTCCGCGAGCCGAAGCGCGCGAAGCAGCTGCATACCGGCCTGATCCCGAAGGTGATCGACGATTACTACGCCGCCCGCACGCTTTACCCCGACCAGAATTGGGACAAGCGGCTCGGCAACGCCGTTCATCACGTCCACATGGCGAAGCCGGACGGCGACGTGCCGACGGACGAGCTGCCCGTTCCCTTCTCGCTGCTCCTGAACCTCGTCGGCGTGATGGGCGAGGAGGCGGAGCGCGAGACCGTCTGGGCCTATCTGAAAAACTATGCCCCCGACGCCACACCGGAATCGGAACCGGAACTCGACGCGCTCATCACCCACGCCGTCGCCTATGTGAGAGATGTGGTCGCGCCGACACTGCAAAAGCGCGCGCCCACCGATCAGGAGCGGGCCGCGCTGAAGGATCTGGACGAAAGACTGGCCGCCCTGCCTCGGGGCGTTCAGGCTGAGGACATCCAGAATGAGGTCTATGCGGTGGGCAAGGCGCATGAGTTCGAGCCGCTTCGGGCCTGGTTCTCCGCGCTTTACGAAACGCTTCTCGGGAGCAGCCAGGGTCCGCGCATGGGCAGCTTCATCAGCCTCTATGGCATCGAGAATTCGCGGAAGCTGATTCAGGAAGCCCTCGACAGATGAAAACCACTCTCCTCCTCGCCGCCGCCCTGACATTGCTGCCCGCGCCTGCGATGGCGGGGAAGGCCGATGATTTGCTCGCGGCAGGCCAGTTCGCCGCCGCCGCTGACGCCGCCCGCGCGGATGAAAGCGCTGAGAATCTGACGCTTGCGGCTTATGCCACGCTGATCCTCGCCGCCTATGAGGCGGATACGAAGGACAAGGCGCTGAAACTGATCGGCGAGGCGGAAATGGACGCGAATACGGCGCTGGCGCTGAAGCCCGGCCATATCGGCGCGACGCTGCAAAAGGCGGTCGCCATCGGCTACCGCGCGCAGCTGACGAAAAGCCCCGGGGAGGCCAAAACCGCGCGCCGGCTGATGGAGAAGGCGGCGAAGGCGGAGCCGAAGAATCCGCTGGCGCACACGTCGCTTGGCGGCTGGCATTCCGGCGCGATCGGCGAACTGGGCGGCTTCGTCGCGGGAACGGTTCTGGGCGCGAAGGAAGACAGGGCCATCGCCGCCTTCGACCGCGCGCTGGCGCTGGATAGCGGCAATCCCGTCTGGCGCACCTTCTACGCTATCGGGCTTATCGACATGGGCGAGGAGGACCAGACCGAGAAGCTGCGCAGCCTCCTGACGCCCGCCGCGAACGGCAAGGCGAAGAACGGTTTCGAACGGCTCATCCGCGCACGGGCGAAGCGCCTGCTCGCGGCGCTGGGTGATGAGGATGCGCTGGAGGACGCCGCCGAGGCCTCCCGGCCGTTCGCGCGTATTGGGTAGGGTTTTCGATCTTTCCATAATTACCGTCATCCTGAACTCGTTTCAGGATCTCGTGGGACATCCAGCGC
>JBARZR010000337.1:0-2596 GCA_049650205.1 Pacificimonas sp.
TATGCCGCCTATGTGCGCGTTGCGTGGAACGCCGAAGGGCAGCGGGTCGTGACGGCGCGCGGCAGTGCGGAGCCGGGACGTGCCGCCAGCGCTGCCCAGCCGGTCAGAATCGCATCCATTTCCAAACTGGTTGCCACCATCGGCCTCTTGCGCATGGTGGACGGGGGGCGGATCGATCTGGACGGTGACGTTTCGGACTATCTGGGCTGGCAACTGCGCAACCCCGCGGCGCCCGATGTGCCGGTCACGCTGACACAAATCCTTTCGCATCAGGCCGGGCTAAGCGACGCGGGCGGCTATGTTGTGCCGCTGGGAACTGATCTGAGGGATTTCATCGGTCCCGACAGCTGGCGCGGAACCACGCCGGGCGAGAGCTTCGAATATGCCAATCTGGGATCGGCGGTCGTGGCAACCGTGATGGAACGGGTCAGTGGCGAGCGGTTCGACCGACTGATGCGGCGGCTGGTCTTCGCGCCGATGCGGGTGGACGCCTGCTATAACTGGGACAGCTGTTCTGAGGGCGCACGGGCGCGGGGGATGATGTTGCCGGAGCCGGATGGTGACGTGCTGCGCGATGACCGGGCGGAACGGTTGAGGGACTGTCAGGTCTATCTGGGTGAGGGCACGATGTGCGATGTGACGGATTACATGCCCGGGACAAATGGCTCGCTATTCTCGCCGCAGGGCGGATTGCGGATCGGGATTGCGGATCTCGCGCGGCTGGGGCGGGCGCTGGCGGTGCGCGATGCGCGGCTGCTGTCACCGGAAAGTTACGATCTGCTGTTCGGGTCGCCGGAGGCACTGGGCGAGGCGTCACGCGGCGATCCGGTGCTTTGCCTGTACGGCCTGACCATTCAGCGTTTGTCGAACGCACTTTGTGGACAGGCGCCGCATATGGGGCCGGATCTGTGGGGCCATGCGGGAGAGGCCTATCATCTGCGGTCTGGGCTGTGGTTCGACCCTGAGGCTGGAACGGGTGTCGCCTATGTGCTGACCGGCCTGGTAGATCCTGCCGCCGATGGAGCGAGTGGCTGGCTACCGATCGAGCGCGCGGCGCTGGCGGGGACACTGGAATGATCACTGTCGCGCGGGCGTGAACCGATGGTGTCTTGGAAATGTCGCATGTCTGGGGCAGAGCGGCACATCGTATGAGGATATCGGGTCGGAATATGGCGAGAGGCAGCGTGATCAAGGGGCGGCGCTTCAATGTGCGCACGGCCTATGGCGCGCTGGAGCTTGGCCTGCTGGGGCTGCTGGCGCTGGCGCTCGCACGGCTGGTCTGGGCGGTGGTCGCGCCGATTGGTCCCGTGGGCGACTGGCGGGCCGCGCCGCCTTTGGGGCTTTCTGGTGGCGGTCAGGAGTTTACAGCCCTCGCTCCTGTTTTCGGCATTTCGGCCACGGACACCCCGCTGGCGATATCAGCGGGCGACGTGGAGCTGTTCGGTGTTCGCATGGATCAGGCCAGCGGGCGGGGATCCGCCATCATCGATGCCGGCGAGGATGGACAGCGCAGCTACCGCGTCGGCGAAGAAGTCGCCTCTGGCCTGACCCTGTTTGAAGTGCGCGCGGATCATGTCATTCTGGACCGGGGCGGCGCAAGGGAAGCGCTGTTCCTGGACCAGTCGGCGCCTGCAGAACGGGTAAATGCGCGCGCCGCTCCAGTTTCTGAGCCGCGGGCCACGGCCACATCTTCCGCGCCGACCCCGGCGCTCGCTTTCTCCCGCGAATTCGCCGTTTCGCCGCGTCTGGATGGCGGCACGGCCGGCATGATGATACGCGGGGCGGGAACCGGGCGGCTGTTCCGGCAGGCGGGCTTTCGTCCCGGCGACGTATTGACCGCGATCGACGGCGCGAAAGTCGCGACCGCGGACGATGTGCGCGGGCGGCTGACCTCGGTCGTGCCGGGACAGAGCGTCGTCATGGAAATTGAACGGGGCGGCGAGACCGTCCAGCTGAACATCAAGGTGCCCGAATGAAACGCGCTCTCCTGTCCGCCGCCGCCGCCCTGATGCTGGTCATGCCCGCGAACGCGCAGCAATATCTGAACCTGCGCGACGCCGATATCCGCGCGTTCATCGAGGATGCGGGGCGCGTTACCGGGCGGACAATGATCGTTGATCCCGATGTGGAGGGAACGGTCTCGGTCGTCACCGAACGCCCGCTGAGCCGCGCGCAATATTTCGAGGTGTTTCTGGAAACACTGCGCGCAAATGGGCTGGTTGCCATACCCATTTCAGGCGGTGGCCTGAGGATCACGCAGGCGGCGGATGCGGCGCGGCAGCCCGCGCAGGCGGGCGGCGGACGCTTCGTGACGCGGGTCATCAATCTGAAGCAGATCAATGCGGCACAGGCGGTCGAGGCTGTCTCTCCGCTCGTCAGCACCGAGGGGCAGGTCACGTCGAGCGGGACGGGCAACAGCATCGTCATCGCCGATTACGAGGACAATCTGGCGCGCATACGCGGCGTGCTGAACGAGATCGACCGCGACCGCTCCACCATGCGCCTGATCGGCCTGGACAATGCCGGCGCGCGGGAGATCGCGGCGGCGATCGGGGCCATCGGACAGGCGGGCGGCGATGGCGGCGCGATCGCGGTC
>JBARZR010000338.1:0-3290 GCA_049650205.1 Pacificimonas sp.
TGCGCTTGTCCGGCGTGAGCGGTGCGTCGGGCATCAGGCATCGAGACTTTTATGCATCAAGGCCATGCACGAACCATCTCGGATTGCCGCCACGGCCATCGCCCGCCAGTCCTTCGCGGTAGAGCCAGAAGCGGCGACCCTCTGTGTCTTCCACGCGGTAATAATCGCGCAGGCGGGTGTGACCGGGCTGTCGCCACCATTCCGGCGCAATGCGTTCGGGTCCGGCGGTTCGGGTCACGTCATGCGTTTGTCGTCGCCAGACGAAGCGCGCGGGCGGGCCTTCGGGGACGGCGTGAGTCACCTGCGCCTCTTCGGGCTGCATCAGCAGGCGCAGAGGACTGGACCCTGAGCGGCTGACGGCATGAGGCTCGGCCTTGCCTTCAGCTGCCGCAGGCATGAAGGCTTCGCCGCGTTCCGGCAGATGACTGCCGCGCGCCACCGGGCGCAGGATGCGGTCTTCGCCCAGCCGCGCGGCCAGCCGGTCGATCAGGCGGCTGAACGCGATGTCCTCACGTACCTCGCCCGACAGGTCGTCCTGCACCGCGCCCAGCGCATCGGCGCGCAGCACCTCAAGCGCGGCGGCATCGACGCCGAAGCCCGGATCGACATGATCGAGCTTGCCATCGAACAACCTGGTAAGATGCGCGGGCGTCCGGCTGGCCCGGCTGGTCCGCGCCGACACATGGACCATGCTGCCATCGACCCGGTAAGCCGTGAAGCGCAGCGCCCGCGCGCCGGCATGCCGCTCGTCCATCAGCGTGCAAAGGTCCGCGCACAGATCGGCGAGTATGAGGGTCAGTCCGCTCGCATCGCCCAGCGGTTCGGCCAGGCGGCGAAGGACGCGGAGCGGCGGACTGTCCGTGGCGGCGACCAGCGGCTCCGGCACGCGGCCCATGGCCTGATCGAGCCGGAGAACGGGATTGCGCTGGGCCGTCTCAATACGGCGGAAGCGGCGCACCAGCGCCTCGCGTGGCAGGCCCGCGAGCGCGCCGATGGTCTTTAGTCCAAGGCGGCGCAGCAGCAGGACGGTGTCGGAATCGAGACGCAGCGCCGTCGTGGGCAGCGGCGCGAGCATCTCAGCGAGCGTTTCCGCAGGGCATATGACGCGCGCCGTGCTGGCGTGACGCGCAAGTGCCCAAGCGGCTCCAATCGTAGGCGCTGTCGAGACCCGCACGGTCAGCCCCGTCCGCCCGAACGCCGCGACCATATCGGCCTGCATAGCCGCCTCACCGCCGTGCAGATGGTCGGAGCCGCTGGTATCGAGCAGCAGCATGTTGTCGCCCGCGACCTGCGTCCACGGACACCAGCGCCGCGCCCAGCCCGCCAGACGCTCCAGGTCGGCGGCGTCGGCTTCGGGATCGGCGTCCTCGACATGCAGCGCGGGAACCAGCGTCCGCATATCCGTGACGCGCGCACCCACGCTCATGCCGAGCGCGGCGGCAGCGCGGCTAACGTCGTAAATGACGGGGCCGTGTGGCCCCTCGCGTACCAGAACGAGAGGCGCTTCGTCGCCTGTTTCCACGTCACTCGCGTCACTGTCCTGCCATGGCCGCTGGCAGCGGTGTCGCCAGCGCTGGATCGCGAAGTGCGGCATCCAGATGCAGCTGATGCGCCGCGGCGTCATAATGCGCTTCCCAGACGCCTGGCTTCGCACCGCGCGCGCGAAACAACTCGGCTCGCCAGCGCGGTGTGCCCGGGGCGCGGTCGTCGTGGGGATCGGGCAATGAAGGGAGCGAGGTGACGCGCCAGCGCCGCCGCGCCGCCGACAGATTGGCGCTGCCGCCGAAGCGGATCAGGAATACCGGCACGCCCTGCCGTTCCGCGCGCATGGCGAGGCGTTTGGTGGCGGTGAAGTCGAGTGCCTGCGGGTCGCCCCAAACCTCGCCGATGATGGCGGCAAGAGAGCTGCATGTCAGACCCTCCTCCATCGTCCAGAGCACATCCGCGCCTGTGCGGGCGCAGGCGAGCGCCAGCTGTTCCGCATCTGTGCCGAACTCCGAAAACGCCTGACCGCAGGGGCGCCCGGTTTCCAGTGCCGCCATGCGGTCCTGCACCCACAGGATGCGGCCGTGTTGCGGGATCTGCGCGAGCGCGAAACCGAGAGCGCCCGCGTCGCGAGGGCCTGCGAATATCTCGGACAGGCTTGTCTGCCGTTCCAGATCGGGCGCGTTCGAGTCGCGCAGCTGCGTGGCCTTCGGCTCGCGGTCCGATCTGTTTGAAACCAGGGATAATATCGGGGATTTTCGAGTGTCATTCATCGACCATGGGGCTCTATGTTCCTTATATGTTCTCATATAGCATGGAACGGAGAAACAGAGTCAAATGGCATGTTGGTTCGACAGTATTCCTTGCTGTGCGCCCTCGATTATTGTTTAGAATTAAGGTCTTACACCTTAAAAACGGCTCGATCAGCCAGAGTGGGTTCTGTTTTCGCACCTTCAGGTTCACAATATCTGGACACTTCAGCAATAACGATATCCATTGCGGATTGTGCGGCGATAAAGGCTTCAGACTGGCGCCGCTCCTGCTGAGGATGGGCAAAACGGTCTTTGTTATCAACTCGGCGCAGAACTCGTCATACAGCTTGACGATCCCGCCCGCATGTATGGATACGAAGCGTAGAGCACCCGCACTGAAACAAGTCTGACGTTGATAATCTTCAAGGACATGACCTGCACCATGAGGGCGGTCAATTCCATTCGCGGAAAGAACAAAAACCGTCGGTCACAGGAACAGAAGGACCACATCGAGACGCCGCAGGAAAAATTCTGGCGCTGATCGCGTTTATTTATCGTGCAGCACCCAAAGTGCCCCGATTAAAACGGCGGCACCCAAAATGACTGCGAAGCTCATCGTGCGAACATAGAACGTCTTGGGTTTCTGGATCGCATGGCTCGATAATCGTTCGAAACTATGACAAGCCCGGCGCTGCGCGAGATAGATAAGTGCGATTCCAAGAAGAATGAACAAAGTTGCCACGGCTTTCGGAACCCACACAGGTTCCAGGTCGTCGAATAGTGCATTGAAACCTATGCCGATACCGATTGCGGCGAAAGCGGTTCTCATCCATCCGGCGAATGTGCGTTCGTTGGCCATGGCCGTGCGATCTTCCGCCCAGTCGGTCCGGTCCTCGGCATAACCGGTTCGGTCTTTCGCCAGCTGCTCGTTCGCATCGCCCATAATACACTTCCCCGACCAGCCTTGCCGGTCCGCAATCAGAACAATTATCAATCACCACATCGGAACCATTAACTATATAGCGTGTTCATGGAATAGCACAACCATTTGGT
>JBARZR010000339.1:0-7124 GCA_049650205.1 Pacificimonas sp.
CCGTCGGACCGACGCTCCAGTGCAGCCGCGCGCCGTCCGCCGACCAGTGCATGTCGTCCGCGCCTGCGTCCGAAGCGCGCGTGACGGGCAGCGCCTTCGCGTCGGCGCTGATCTCCACCGCCTGCCCGCCGGGCATAAGCGGCATGACATAGGCCTCGTAGCTTTCGCGGAAGGCGACCGTCTGGCCGTCTGGCGACACGGCATAATCGTTGACGAGCTCGCCCTTCGCATGGACGCGCTTCGCTTCGCCGTTCATGTCGGTGCTGACGAGGGCCAGCTTGCCGTCCTCGCCGCCCACCATGAACAGCCGGTCGTTCGCCGCGCCGAAATGCGGATTCGCCATGTCACGCGCGATCAGGCGGGCATCGCCGCCAGACGCGCTAACGGCATAGATGCCTGGATTATCGCTGTGTGTGGGCGCGGTGAGATAGCCGCCCTCGCCCTTTTCAAAGACGATGGTGTCGCCATCGGGCGAGAAGCGCGGATGGCCATAATGGCCGGGATCGCGCGTCACGGTTTTCGCGCTGCCGCCGGATGCGGACACGGTGCGGATACGGCCCAGCGTGTCGTCGTTCCAGCCGACAAAGGCGATGCTGCGCCCGTCGCGCGACCAGCCGGGATGCAGTTCGCGCGCATCCTCGTCGCCGCGCGTCAACCGTTTCGCAGCGCCGCCAGCCATTGGCTTCACATACAGCTTGCCCATGCTTTCGAAGACGACCTGCCGCCCGTCCGGCGACACCTGCGCGAAGCGGGTCATCCTGGCGGTGAAGCTGTCCACGCCCACCGGGATCGCCGGGTGCGGCGCGGCGGCGACGGTGCGGCTGTCGCTGATGCGGAAGGGGATGACCGCGCCGTTCGTGCCGTCCGCGTCGATGCGCCGGATCTTGCCGCCCGCCCAGAACAGGATCGACCGCGAATCCGGCGTCCAGTCCATGTTGGGATAGACGCCCGTGACCGCCCAGGTTTCCTGCACGTCGCGGTCCAGATCGTCATAGATCATGCGCTCTTCGCCCGTTTCCATGTCCTTCACGAACAGTTTCGACTGCACATTTTCGCGCCGGACGAAGGCCATGTAGCGCCCGTCGGGCGACGGTGTGGGCCGGACCGCGCCGCCTAGGCCCGACACCGCCGTCAGCGTCTCGCCGGTTTCCAGGTCGTAGCGCTCGATGTTGAACAGGTCGGTATTGGAATCCTGCGCATATTCGAAGATCGGGCCGGGCGTGACGTTGCGCGTGAAATAGACGCTCTTGCCGTCGGGTGCGAAAGTCGGCTCGCCCAGCTCCTTCTGATGCTGCTCGTTCGGGCGCTCAACCAGCTTCACACCGCCGCCGCCCGACACATGGTAAAGCCAGATTTCGCCCGTTCCCAGGCTGCGCCCGGTGGTGAAATGCTTCTTCGCGGCGATAAAGCGCCCGTCGGGCGACCAGCTGGGCTGGTTCAGAAGGCGGAAATCCTCCTTCGTCACCTGGCGCGGATCGCCGCCATTTGACGCCATCACCCAGATATTGTCGCCGCCGCCCCGGTCGGAGGTATAGGCGATACGCGCGCCATCCGGCGACCAGCGCGGATGCACGTCCCAGGCCAGCCCCTGCGAGATCCGCGTCGGGGTGCCGCCCGCGACAGGCAGTGTATAGATATCGCCCAAAAGGCTGAAGGCGATGGTGCGGCCATCGGGCGACAGGTCGAGGTCGATCCACGAGCCTTCCTCCACATTGATCGGCACTTGTTTCAAGATCGCACCGGTCGGCGCGTTGACGTCCCATTTCGCATCCTCGGCGTCCGTATCCGCGGGTTCCGTCCCATCGACCGGCGTCGGCACGATCGGCGCGGGTTGCAGGTCGGGCCGCACGACCTGATCCTCCGGCGCTTCGGTGGCCTCCACCGGCGGCGCGTTTTCCTGCGCGAGGACGGAAGTGGAGGCCAGCAGCAGTGCAGCGGCGGGCGGAATTATGAATTTCATCTTGTGGATATCCTCTTCGATAACGCCGCGGCTGGGCAATTTCGCTGACTCTATTGCCGCCCGCGCGGGCCCGTGCAAGCAGTTGGCCGCTTTCTGCTGGCAAAAGCGGGGGGCGGACGGGTAAACAGCGAAGCATGTCCGACGAAACCGCCAGCGAAACTTCCTACGAAACCGACGACAGCGGGGACGCCAAACCCCGCCGCCACTGGCTGCGCCGCGTCCTCTGGACGTTCGGTAGCCTGACCGCCATTGGTATCGCCGTCCTGGTGGGCGGCTATTTCTGGCTGGCGCGCGATCTGCCGGACGCCAGCGCTCTCGCCGATTACGAGCCACCGCTACCCAGCCATGTGCGCGACATCGACGGCCAGCCCTATGCGACCTTTGCGCGGGAACGGCGCATCTACACCAATTACGACGACCTGCCGAAACCGTTGCTGGAGGCCTTCATCTCGGCGGAGGACAAGACCTTCTTCGAGCATAACGGTATCGACCCCGGCGGTTTCGTCAACGCCGTCCTTGATTACACGCTGAAGATCGGGTCGGGCGACCGCGCGGTCGGCGGCTCCACAATCACGCAGCAGGTGGCGAAGAACCTGCTCCTCTCCGACGAATATAGCGTCATCCGCAAGCTGAAGGAGATGATCGTCGCCACGCGCATCGAGGACGCCTTTACCAAGCAGGAAATCCTCGAACTCTACCTGAATCAGATTTTCCTTGGCCGGAACTCCTATGGCGTTCAGGCGGCGAGTTTCGCCTATTTCGACAAGCCGGTGACGGAACTTGATACGCGGCAGGCCGCCTTCCTCGCCGCGCTGCCAAAGGCGCCGTCGAACTACAACCCATCCCGCCCCGAAGGTCTGCGCCGCGCCACCATCCGCCGCGACTGGATCCTGGGCCAGATGGCGGAAAATGGCTATATCAGTGTGCAGGAGGCCGCCGCCGCGCGGTCGGAGCCGATCACGGTTCAGGACCGCAGGCAGCAGCTGACCAAACCGACCCGGCTGGGCGATTATTTCGTCGAGGCGATCCGCCGCGATCTGATCGACCGCTATGGCGAGGAGGGCAAGAACGGCGTCTACACCGGCGGCCTGTGGGTGCGCTCCACAATCGACCCCGACTATCAGGTCGCCGCCGAGACCGCCGTGCGCGACGCGCTGGTCCGCTATGACCGCGGGCGCGGCTGGCGCGGGGCGACGGACACCATCGAACTTGGCGAGGGCTGGGAAGAACGTCTGCGTGATGTCAACCTGCCCGTCGGTTATGACGACTGGGTCGCCGCCGTGGTGCGGGAGAAAGGTGGAAATCGCCTGACCCTTGGCTTCGCCGACGGTAGCGCGGGCATCCTTACCAGCGGCAACGCGCAGCTGAGGAACCAGGGCGGCGGCACCGCCTTTGGCGAAATCACGCCGGGTGATGTCATTCCCGTCAAGAAGGTCGCGGGCACGGAGTATACGCTGCGCCAGATCCCCGAAGTTTCCGGCGGCATGGTGGTGCAGGAGGTGGCGACGGGCCGCGTCCTTGCCATGGTGGGCGGCTTCGACGCGCGCAAATCCTCATTCAACCGCGCCACGCAGGCGAAGCGGCAGCCGGGCTCCACCATCAAGCCGTTCGTCTATGCCGCCGCGCTCGACAATGGCTTCACGCCCGCATCCATCGTCACCGACGCGCCCTATTGCGTCTATCAGAGCCGCGCGCTGGGCCGGAAATGTTTCCGCAATTTTTCGGGTCGTTCGGCGGGCGCGCAGACCATGCGCTGGGGCCTCGAACAGTCGCGCAACCTGATGACCGTGCGACTCGCCTACCAGGCCGGCATGGAGAATGTCGTCGAGCTGATCGAGGATATGGGCATCGGCAGCTATGACCCCTATCTGGCTTTCTCGCTGGGCGCGGGCGAGACGACCGTCCTCGACCTGACCAACGCCTACGCGATGCTGGCGAACCACGGCAAACGGCAGCGGCCCGTACTTTACGATCTGATTCAGGACCGGCGCGGGCAGGCCATCTTCCGCGCCGACGACCGCGAATGTCCCGCCTGCAACGCGCAAAGCTATGACGCCGACGCGCCCATGCCGACGCCCGCCGACACGCGTCCACAGGCGATGGACGCCCGCACGGCGTATCAAGTCGTACATATGCTGGAGGGCGTGGTGGAGCGCGGCACGGCCGTGGCGCTGCGCCGCCTCGACCGGCCCATGTTCGGGAAGACGGGCACGAACAACGGCCCGACGAATGTCTGGTTCGTCGGCGGCACGCAGAAGGTCGTGGCGGGCTTTTACATGGGCTTCGATCAGCCCAAGAATATGGGCGGCTATGCGCAGGGCGGCACGCTGGCCGCGCCCGCCGTGCGGCAGTTTTTCGATCTGGCGCTCGACGACGATGTGGTTTCCCCCCCCTTCAGGATCGCGCCGGGCGTCCGCATGGTCCGTGTCGACCGCCGTTCCGGCAAGAAGGTGTACGGCGCATGGCCCGGTTCCGGCCCGAAACCCGCCGTCATCTGGGAAGCCTTCAAGCCCGAGAACGAGCCCCGCCGCGTACTCGCCAAGGCTCCCGACAATTTCGCCCGCCGTCCTGCAAATTCGACGCAGGAGATCAAATCCGACGCCGACTTCTTGCAGCAAGAGGGCGGGATTTATTAAACAACCTCTCACATCGTCATTCCCGCGAAGGCGGGAATCCAGAACAGCGCTGACCTTGCCATGATCGCGCGGCACTGGATTCCCGCCTTCGCGGGAATGACGGCCTTATTATTGGAGACGCCTACCCATGCGCGCAGAAGCCCAGGCCCATATCGACCGCATCACCGACGCCCTCGCCCTCATCCGGAGGTTTCTTTGACTGGGATGTCGCGACGAAGCGTCTCGACGAACTGAACGCGAAAGCGGAAGACCCGACGCTGTGGGACGACCCCAAGGCCGCCCAGGCGATGATGCAGGAGCGCGGGCGGCTGGAGGAGGCGATCAAGGCGACGCGCGAGATCAAGTCCGAAATGGACGACGCGGTCGAGATGATCGAACTCGCCGAAATGGAGGGCGATGACGCGCTCGTCGCCGATGCCGAGAAAGCCTTGGAAACGCTGGCCGTGCGCGCCGACCGCGACAAGGTGGCCGCACTCTTGTCCGGCGAGGCCGATGGCAACGACACCTATATCGAGATCAACGCCGGCGCGGGCGGAACCGAATCGCAGGACTGGGCGGAAATGCTGCAGCGCATGTATGTCCGCTGGGGCGAAAAGCGCGGCATGAAGGTCGAGACCATTGACTATAGCGCGGGGGAACAGGCGGGCATCAAATCCGCGACCATCATGCTGAAGGGCCCGAACGCCTACGGTTATGCGAAGGTCGAATCCGGCGTCCACCGCCTCGTTCGCATCAGCCCCTATGACTCGGCCGCGCGCCGCCACACCAGCTTCGCTTCCGTCTGGGTCTATCCAGTCGTCGATGACGATATCGACATCGTCATCGACGAATCCGAGCTGAAGATCGACACGTACCGCGCATCCGGCGCGGGCGGACAGCACATCAACACGACGGACAGCGCCGTCCGCATCACGCACGTCCCGTCCGGCATCATCGTCGCCTGCCAGAACCAGCGCTCGCAGCACAAGAACAAGGCGCAGGCACTGCAACAGCTGAAGGCGCGCCTGTATGAGGAAGAGCTGAGAAAGCGCGAGGAGGAGGCCAACGCCGCCAACGCCGCGAAGACCGACATCGGCTGGGGCCATCAGATCAGGAGCTATGTCATGCAGCCCTACCAGATGGTGAAGGATTTGCGCACCGGCGTTACCAAGGGCAATCCATCGGCGGTAATGGACGGCGACCTCGACGAATTCATGGCCGCCGCGCTCGCCCAGCGCGTGACGGGGGAGACCGTCGTGGTGGAGGATGTGGACTAGGTTTCCTTCGGCGGGCGCCCCAGTTTATTTCTCAACCGGGCCCTGAATCCGCGCAGCAGCTGGCGCTTGGAAAAATCCTCGAACATGGCGGCGGGGCCTTCGGGGTCGAGGACTTCATTGTCGGCCAGCCACGCTTCGACAGTATCGAGGTCGGGCACGGTGTAGCTACGCAACGTTCGGCTTCCGGCATCGTCGGCGACGCGCAGCCGTTCAATCGTGTCGATGACTGACGCCGTTTCGGAACGCAGCTTCGCCACCCGGTCCGGGTCGACGCCCAGATGCTCGCCCAACAGGTCGGTGAGATGTGCCGCGATGACGTCGCCATGTCCGGCATTTGCGGGTCGGTCAGCGTCGATGATGACATCGCATTCGGTATCGAGGCGCATCGACCGGTTGTTGAGATTGGCCGAGCCCACACGGATCATGTCGTCGTCGATGATCATGATTTTGGCGTGGACATAAATCGGTTTTCCGCCTGCCGTATAAGGGTGATAGATCCGCAGACGGTCGTGAACATCATGCTGCTTCAACGCCTGAAACAGCCGGGCGCGTGCGGAATCCATTGCCATCGGTTCCAGCCAGCCCTCCGCGGTCAGCGGATTGACGATAACGATTTCCGGCCCGTCCTCTTCGTCAAGCCGCGTCGCCATCGCCTCGGCGACGGCGCGGGAAGCGAAATATTGGCTTTCGGCATAGATATAGCGCCTGGCCCGCGCGATCTGGTCCAGGAACAGCGCCTCGATTTCGTGTGTGCCGGTCCAGGTGGACATCTCCGGCAGCGTGCGGGCGATGCCGATTTCAATGTTTCGGAACTGCGGTTCCAGACCTTCGGGCCAGCACTGGTTGTCGCCGCTCGGTACTGGCAAATCATCACCGCCAGAGCGTTTCCAGCGCAGTCGCACGGCATCACCGAGCGCAGCGGCGGCGTCGCCGTGCATCGCCATGGTCGCGTCATGCCAGGGGCCATAGGGGCGGCCATTGGGGCGCTCCCGGCGGGGATCGTCGTCCAGATGGTCGCGCGTGTCCCAGCGGTCGCCTGTCATATCTATGCCGCCGCAAAAGGCGAAGCTGTCATCGACGACGACGATTTTCTGGTGATGGCTGGACCCTTGCGGATGCGCGCCGTCGAGGCGCAGGTGGATGCGCGGATGCCACCACCATTTTATGAGCGTGAGGATGGTCCTGCCACGCAGCAGGATCTTCAGCGCCCCCAGCCGCCAGCGCAAGAGGTAGATGTCGAGGTCCGGATTTTCCTTCACCATGCGGTAAACG
>JBARZR010000340.1:0-1732 GCA_049650205.1 Pacificimonas sp.
GCGACCTTTCCATCACCGGCCTGAAGGGGGGAAGTCAGGCGCGGTGAAAACGCTCAGGCGAAATAAGGGGTGGACCCGTAATAGCCATAAGTCCGGGTCTCGTAATCGCGGTCATACGCCATGTGCGACTCGGTCGCCTTGAACGTAGGCGCGCCCTTCAGCTTGTCCTCGGTCAGCATAGTTTTGTAACCGCCCAGGTTCGTGTCGTAATCCAGCTGGTCCCAGGGCAGGACATGATATTCACCGCCCATGCCAAGGAAACTGCCGATGTCGGCAACGACATGGGCGACCTTGCCGCTGGTCTTGTTGATCATCACGCTTTTGACACTGCCGATCTTGTCGCCGTTCGCGCCGTAAATCTTCGTGCCATCGACCTTCTCGGCGGAAATCAGATCATGTGATTCGTCGGTCTCGATACGCATTTGGAAACACCCTTCCGGCCGTCCCGCGGCCTTGTCTGTCATCATGCCACCTGTGACAGAACAACCGCGCGGCCCGCCTTCGGTTCCGAAGGTTATGATAATATAACATATGTTTATGCGAAAAGATTTGTGAAAGAAATTTGTGCCGTCTACCGTAGCTTCGCCACCGGCACCCGCACCACGAACCGTGTTCCCACCGCCATCGTCTCCGGCGCGAAATCGCCATGCAGCGCGCGGGTCAGCGAGGTAACGATACGCATTCCAAGACCCATCGAGGTGGCTGGATCGAAGCCGTCCGGCAAGCCGCCCCCATTGTCCTCCACGCTTAGCGCCAGCGTGCCATCCTCGACCGCGCAGCCTATCGATAGCGAACAGTCTCCGCCCCGGTCGCAGCGATGCTTCACCGCGTTCGTGATCAGTTCCGCCGCGATCAGGCCTAGCGAAATCGCGTTGCCGGACTCCATCGTCACCGGCACGACATCGATGCTCAGATCGACATCGTCGTCCGTATGCGCCGCCACCAGCTCCCGCGTCAGCTTCGCCAGATACGCACCGAAATCCACCTTGCTGCCGCTCTCGCCCTCATATAGCGTGCCATGCACATGGCCGATCGTCGCGATCCGCCCCGAGGCTTCCGCCAGTGCGCTCTTCAACTCCTCGCTGTCCGAAGCACGACTTTGCATGGACAGGAGGCCGCTGACGATCGCCAGGCTGTTCTTGACCCGGTGGTCGATCTCTCGCGCCATTAGCTCCCTGTGGTCCAGCGCCGCCTTCAAATTGGCGTTCAGCGCCACGATCCGCGCCCGGTCATTCGCCTTCTCGATCGCGACGCCCAGCATGTTCGCCAGGGATTGCAGGAAGTTCACGTCATCGTCTGAAAACGCCCCTTCGGAACGGCTGTCCGTTTCAAGCACACCATACCGGTCGTCGGTCCCGCCCAGCAGCACGTTGATCGCCCGCTGCACACCATGTTCCAGCATCACCGCAGGCGTCCGGAACCGGTCCTCGCTATGCAGATGATTGGAAATGACCGGCTTACCGGTTTGGAAGGCAAACCCGGCCGGCGATTCCAGGCCGCCCGGAATCGTCGCGACGCCGACGACTCCGGGTTTCCAGCCAACACCCGCCTCGATCAGAAAGAGGTCGCCATCCGCCTGTTTTCGCAAAACCTTGGCGAATTCGACATTCATGCCTTCAGCGGCAAGGACGCTGGCCTTTGTCATCACGGCATCGATATCGTCGGTCTCCAGCGCGAACCGCCCGAAATCCGCCACTAGTGACTGCTGCTTCAGCCTCAGCTTCAGCTGCGC
>JBARZR010000341.1:0-2259 GCA_049650205.1 Pacificimonas sp.
ATACTGAATTCTGGTCGGTGTCGAGGTGGCCAGAAAGAAGCCGAGCGTCAGTGGGCCCACACGTCCCAGGAACATGATCGCCATGATGGTCAGCCGGCCAAGCGTGTCCAGCTCCCCCGTCGCCCCGCGCGATAGTCCGACGGTGCCAAATGCCGACACTGTCTCGAACACCAGATCGAGAAAATCGCCATCATGGGTCAATGTAACCATGAAAATGCCGGTCAGGATGACAATACCCGCCAGCGTCAGCAAAGCCATGACTTTCAGTGCTTCCTCGAAACCCAGACTGCGACCGAAGGCGCGCATGCGCGGGCGGCGGCGGAAGAAGGCGTAGGTAGCCAGCAACAGGACGATAAACGTCGTCACCTTGATCCCGCCCGCCGTCGATGTGCTGCCGCCGCCGATGAACATCAGCGAGAGAAACAACATCACGGTCGAATCGTGCAGTGCCGCGATGTCCGTCGTATTGAATCCAGCGGTCCTCGGCGTCGTCGCCTGAAACCAGGTCACCCACAGCTTGTCACCAATGTCGCTGTAAAGCCCGAGCGTGCCCGGATTATTCCATTCCAAAACGGCGAACAGCGCAAAGGCCCAGACGAGCAGTCCCGCCGTTCCAGCCAGCATCAGTTTCGAATGCAGCGATAGCGGTGCCCATTTCCGGTGTCTGGAGATGTCCCACAATACGCCGAACCCAAGCCCGCCGATGATGAACAGCGCGGGGATCGTCAGATTGACGACCGGGTCCGTCGCCCAGCGGGTCAGGCTGTCGGCGTAAAGCGCGAACCCGGCATTGTTGAAGGCGGAAATTGAATGAAACACCGCCTGCCAAAGACCCTCGGCCCAGCCGAATTCAGGAATAGTGACAAAGGAAAGAAGGATGACACCTATGCCTTCGCATACCAGCACTACGCGCAGGATGATGTTCACCAGCGACAGGAGTTCATCGACCGACGTCTGACCCAGATCTTCGCGCAGAAATTGCCGGTGCTCGAAGCCAATGGGCAAGCCGAGCGATGACAGGATAAGCGTCGCGAATGTCATCAGGCCAAGCCCGCCCAGCTGGATCAGAATTGCCACGACAGCTTGGCCGAAAAAGGTCAGGTCGGTACCGGTGTCAACGACGACCAAGCCGGTAACGGTGATCGCCGACACGGCAGTGAACAGCGCGTCCGACCAACTAAGATCGATATTGGCGGCAAAAGGCAGCTTCAGCAGCGCCATGCCCGCAAACGCGAGCAGCGCGTAAAGAAGCGCGAGCAGCGCAGGCGGCGGAATGCCGATGCGGCGGCCTGTGAGCCTTGACAGTCTAACACGTTGGAGAAAGCCAGACGCGGCCATGGTCAGCGAATCAGCCCGCGTCGGCGAAGTTGCGAATGTCGGCGCGGCTACCCTGCAGAAGTAGCCGGTCGCCTTTTGCCGCGTGCAGGCCTTCGGACGTGTGCGGCGACAAGAATGTGTCGCTGCGCATCACGCCGATAATGCTGACATCGGCACCGCCTTTGCTGTTTAGCATCGAAAGCGGTTGCCCGGTGTAGCGCGTCGGCGAATCGACAAGGGCAACATAACTGCCCTCGCATACTGACATATACTCGATGATGAGCGGATTGTGCAGACGCTGCGCGATATGCTCTCCAGCGTCCTGTTCCGGGATAACTATGTCTTCGGCTCCCAGAGCTTCCAAGATGCGCGCGTGACGCATATCAAAGGCTTTGACCGTGATCTGCCGAACGCCCAGGCTTTGCAGGTTCATGTGGCAAAGCACACTGGCCTCTAGGTTCGACCCGATAGCGACGATCGCCGCGTCGTAACTTGCGACTCCGGCTTCCCGCAAAGCTGCCTCGTCTCGCGCATCGGCGATGACTGCTTCGGTCAGAGCGTCCGCGATGGGACTGACCAGCCGTTCGTCGACATCGATGCCGATGACATTGTTGCCATAAGCGATAAGCTCGCGCGCCACCCGGCTGCCAAAACGGCCGAGACCGATGACGGCGAAGCTGCGTTTTCGTTTGGACATGCAACTTTTACCTTGCGAAAAATGACGAGCAAGCTCGCCTACTTGTCTGCCAAATATTCATTATATGACTTGTCAGCAATGCAGCATATTGCCCGCAAAAGCAGACTGTCGCAAAACCACCCCAATTGCAGCCAATCGCACCTTTCCAGGCGCAACCCGAAAGCGGTCGTCCAGGTGAGGTCGACCGCCCGAAGGTGTCAGATTTCCGTGCGCTCCGCCAGTAGTAGTGCGTCTTCGACATCGAC
>JBARZR010000342.1:0-13923 GCA_049650205.1 Pacificimonas sp.
CAGGGAATCACCAGCTATCGCGACCTGCCGGTGCGGCTGGGCGAAATGGGCTGCTGTCACAGAAACGAGCCGCATGGCGCGCTGCACGGCCTGATGCGGGTCAGGCAGTTCACGCAGGACGACGCGCATATCTTTTGTACAGAGGACCAGGTGGTGGCCGAGGTGCGCGCCTTCTGCGAGCTGGCGGAGCGGGTCTACAAGGATTTCGGCTTTACCTATTCCATCAAGCTGGCGCTGCGCCCCGAACAGCGGTTCGGCTCCGACGCCGACTGGGACAAGGCGGAGGCGGAGCTGCGTCAGGCGGTCGTCGACGCGGGCATGGCGACGGAAGACTATGGCTGGGAGGAACTGCCGGGCGAGGGTGCGTTTTACGCGCCGAAGCTGGAATGGCACCTGACCGACGCGATCGGGCGGACCTGGCAGGTGGGTACGATCCAGTCCGACCGCGTCCTGCCCGAACGGCTGGACGCCAGCTATATCGGCGAGGACGGTGAGAAGCATCGGCCCGTGATGCTGCACCGGGCGATCTTCGGATCCTACGAGCGGTTCATCGGCATATTGATCGAGCATTTCGCCGGGAAGATGCCGCTTTGGCTCGCGCCCGTGCAGGCGGTCGTGGCGACCATCGTGTCGGACGCGGACGACTATGCAAATGAAGCGGTCCGGAAGCTGAAGGCGGCGGGACTGCGCGTGGAAAGCGACCTTCGCAACGAGAAGATCAACTACAAGGTGCGCGAGCATTCGCTGGCGAAGGTGCCGTATCTGCTGGTCGTCGGGAAACGCGAGGCGGAAGAAAGCACGGTCGCGGTCCGGATGCTGGGATCGAAGGAGCAGCGCGTGCTGACGCTGGACGATGCGCTGGCGGAACTGCGGGCCGGAGCGCTGGCGCCGGATCTGGTGGGGTAGGCGGGGACTTTCGAAAACCGTCATCCTCGCGAATGCGGGGATCCAGTTCGCATCCGGTTTCACAGCGATTCGCGCGGTACTGGATTCCCGCGTCCGCAGGAATGACGGTCTTATTGAGGCACGGCCCGCGCCTTTGCCTGCGCCTCGGCTTTTGCCACAGCCTCGGCCACTTCCGGCGGCATGTAGTTTTCGTCATGTTTCGCCAGCAGCGAGTCCGCCATGAACGTCCCGGCGGCGTCCATTTCCCCGTCGGCGATGACGCCCTGGCCTTCGCGGAACAGGTCGGGGACAATCCCCGCGTAACGGACGGGAACGGTGGCGAGGCGGTCGGTGACGCGGAAGCGGAGCGTCAGGCCGTCGGACGAGCGGCTGACGCTGTTTTCCTCAACCAGCCCGCCGAGGCGAAGCGGCTGTCCGGGTGCGACATTGGCCGTTTGCAGGTCGGCGGGGGCGTAGAAATAGGCCGCGCCGTCCTTTAGAGCTGGCATGGCGAGGAGCGCGGCGACGGCCAGCGCGGCGACGGCGGCAGAGGCGAGGACGAGGCGTTGATGTTTCGGTTTCATTTTTCAGCCGCTTTCATGGTTAGCCACGCCCAGATCAGCACGCCTGCAACGCCGACGGCGGTGACGATATAGGCGGCGATGACATAATCGGTCTGGGTCATGCGACCTGCGCCATGCGCATCGCCCGCGCGGCGGTTTTCCGCTTCGCGATCAACGCGCGCATTCGCATCAGGACCGCGCTTCCCATCAGCAGCGAGAAGCCGAGCGCCGATATCAGCAACGGCCACAGCATGGCGCTGTCGATGCTGGATCCGGACAGCGTGATCGATGCGGGCTGGTGCAGCGTGTTCCACCATTCGACGCTGAACTTGATGATTGGCAGATTGACGAGGCCGACGAGCGCGAGGACCGACGCCATTTTCGCACCCCGCTGCGGCTCGTCATGAGCACGGATCAGCGCGATGACGCCGAGATAGAGGAAAAGCAGAACCAGAACGGATGTTAGCCGCCCGTCCCACACCCACCATGTGCCCCAGGTCGGCTTCCCCCAGATCGCGCCGGTCAGCAGACAGAGCGCCGCGAAGACGGCACCAACAGGGGCGGTGGCGGCAAGCGCGACTTCCGCCAGCGGGTGTTTCCAGACGAGCGCGCTGAACGCCGCGATGCCAAGGCCGAAATAACCCGCCGATGCGAGCCACGCCATGGGGACGTGGATGTAGAGCATCCGGACGCTCTCCCCCTGCAGATAGTCGGCGGGGGCGACGAACAGACCCCAATAGAGGCCGATGCCGACCATCGACAGGCCGAGTGCCAGCGTCCAGCCCGTGAGGGGGCGCGCGATCTTCAGAAAACGGGTCGGGTTGGCGAAGCGGTGCATGACGGGATTGCAGATAGCGACTGGCGAACGGATTCGTAAGGGGGCGGGACGGACGGCGGCCATCGCCGCGCGCGGGCGGACGGCGGCAGCCAGGCCCGGCGGCCATCGACGACCACAAAGCTTCCATAATGAACATTGTTTTTCGTCACTTATTGCGTGCCCGTTAATCAATAGGCGCGAGGTTTGCCGCATGAAAAATCCGGGGCCAGCCGTCATGTTCAACCGTCTTTCGCTGATGCAGCGCCTGCTCATCATTTCCCTGTTGCCCCTGATGGCGGCACTTGCTTTCGTCGTCACCGACATGGTGCAGCTTTACCGGGAATGGCAGACCGACCGGGTGGTGATCGACATCGTTGGCATCAAGCCCTCAATCGGCCGGGCCGTCATGGAGTTGCAGCGGGAGCGGGGATTGTCCGCGATCGCAACCTCGGCGCGCCGCGGCAACGCGGCGGATCGTGCGGAAATCCGGAAGGAACTGGCAGCGCAGCGACCGCGCACGGATGCCGCCATCGCGGCGTTCATGGATGCGTACAGGGATTTCCTGCCGCAAAATGGCGACATGATCGCCAGTCATGCCGGCAGGCGCCTTTCGAAGCCGCTGAACGATTTTGCAAATGCCCTTGGCAATGTCGAGGGCGCACGCGCCGACATGGGCCAGCGCTATGCGAGCCCGGACCGGGTGCTGGACAGCTATAACGGCATCATCGACCGGTCCTATGAAATACTGGACTGTATGCTGCTGCTGGCGGGCGGTGCCGAAGTGCTGCGCCGGACGGAGGCCTTTTCCGGAATCGTTCGGGCGCGCAACCATGTTGGTCTGGAGCGCGCGCGGGGCGGCATCCTGCTGCTGGCGGAGGTTCCCGACCAGGCGCTGCGCAGTGCGTTGATCCTGGAACGTGGACGGCAGATGTCATGGCTGGACGTGGCGACATCCATGCAGACGGGGGTGATCCGCGCCGGTATTGCCCGCGAAATCGATACCGAGCTTGCCCCCATGCGCGCCGCATTGCTGGACGAGGATCGCAGGCCCTATTTCAGCGCGATGCAGTGGTTTGACGTCGCGACACGCAAGGCGCAGGCGCTGGCGGATGTGCGCACCGCGGCGGTCACTGATCTGCGCGTGTATGTCGAAGCGAAGGAAGAGCAGGCGCGCCGCCGTCTGCAGCTGGCCGCGGCCCTCTCACTCGTGGGTCTGACGGCTTTTGCCCTGCTGCTGTCGGCCTTGATCCGCAGCATCCGGCGATCCCTGTCGGTCCTGACGAGCGGCCTGGATGCCATGGCGCATGGCGACGGCGCGCATGACCTTGATCTGCACAATGCCGACATGACGGCGCTCGCACCCGAATTCCGCGACCTTGGCATGGCCATGACGGCGCTGCGCGCGGCGGAGGCTGCGCGGCGTAAGGCGGAAGCGGAGCGTATGGACAGCGAACGCTGCGCCCACGCCGAGCGGAGCGCGTCGCAGGCGCGGGCGCGTGCCGAATATGAAGTGCAGAAAGTGAGGGTGGTGAAGATCAACATGGAAATCGCAGCCTTCGAAGCCCGTGCCAGCGAAATGATGGCCGCACTGGAAAATGCCGCCATGGAGCTGGAGTTTTCCGCGCGCGACCTTGACCAGATCGCCGACAACACGCGGGAGGAGGCCAGGCTGGCGCATGGCGCTTCGGGCGATGCCAGCCTGCATGTTCTGGCCGTGTCGAAGGCGTCGGACAGTCTGGCGACGTCCCTGTCCGCCATTCGCAAGTCCATAGATGAAGCCAGCGGGCGCGCTGCCAATGCCGCCAGCAATGCGGAGGCGGCGCGGGCGCGGGCGGACGATCTGTCGGCGCTGGCCGGTCAGATCGACATGGTCGTGTCGGTCATCGACGATATCGCCGCGAAAACGAATTTCCTGGCGCTGAACGCGACGATCGAAGCGGCGATGGCGGGCGCGAAACAGGGTGGCTTCGGAGTTATCGCACACGAACTGAAGGCATTGACCCGGCAAACGGCGGCGCGCGCGGGCGAGATCAATGGCCTTGTGGAATCGGCAAAGGACATCAGCGCGGCCATATCCTGCGGGATCGCCGATCTGGAGGGAACCGCGCGCGACAACAGCGTGCGGACCGCCCGGCTGGCGCAGACCATTTCGGACCATGGCGGCGCGGCGGCGGAAATGAACCTGTCGATGCGGGCCGCCGCGGAGGCGAGCCAATCGGTGACGGGCGCCGCTGAACGCGTCTCTGCCATCTCGGAGGAAACCCGGTCGATGTCGGGCAACCTGCTGGGTGCGGCGGAGACGGTGACACGGACAGGCGCCGCGTTCCGCGAAGTCTATGAGGGCTTCGTCAGCAATATCCGCGCGATCTGACGTGGCGGCAGGAGGGAACCGCCGCCCCGTTCGCCCTGTTGGTTGTCTGTACGACATTCTGACTATCGGGAGCCGAAACGACCATGACACGCAATTTACTGATTTCCGGCGCAAGCGCACTGGCCCTCTCCGCCTGCGCCGCAACAGGTGCCGATGACATGACCGAAACGAACATGGCCAGCGACGGCCAGATGGAAAGCGCCTTCAACATGACCGAACCGCATGATGTCCTTTTTGCCGAATGGACCGGGCCGAACCAGGGACAGCCGCCCTTTGACAAGGTCGATCCCGACAACCCCGTCATGCTGGAGGCCGCGCTGGATGAGGCAATCGCGCGGCAGATGGCCGACATCGACGCGATCGCCGCTGACACATCGCCTGCGACTTTCGCCAACGTCATCGTACCCATGGAGAAATCCGGCGAGCAGCTGGACCGTGTGGGAACGCTCTACGGCACCTTCACCTCTAACCGGAAAACGCCCGAAATCCAGGCGGTCAGCGAACGGGTCAGCCCGAAGTTCGCCGAATTGGGCAACAAGGTCAATTTCAACGACGCGCTGTTCCAGCGGGTGAAGGCGGTTTACGATAGCCGCGACGCTGCCGGTCTCGACGCCGAGCAGGTTCGCCTGGTGGAAGATTATTATAACGGCTTCGTCCGCTCCGGCGCGGCGCTGGCCGACGAGCCGCAGGCGCGCGTGGGTGAGATCAACAAGGAACTCGCCACGCTGAACAACGATTTCGCCAACCGCGTCACCGCCGACGAGGCCAAGCTGATCGCCGTCGATGCGGAGGCCGTGGCCTCGCTGCCCGCCGGGCTGAAGGCCAGTTTCGCGGGCGCGGCGAAAGAAGCGGGCATGTCGGGTTACGCCGTCGCCAACACGCGTTCGTCCGTCGACCCCTTCCTGACCTTTTCCGACGACCGCGACGCGCGCGAGGAAGTCTGGAACGCCTTCGTCAACCGCGGTGACAATGGTGACGAGAACGACACCAACGCGCTGATCGCGGAGATCGTCAAGCTGCGCGCCGAGCGCGCCAAACTGCTCGGTTTCGAGAGCCATGCGCATTACCGCATGGACGACACCATGGCGAAGGATCCCGCCAAGGCCATGGACCTGATGATGCGCGTCTGGAAACCCGCCGTCGCACGTGTCGAAGAAGAGGTCGCGGATATGCAGGCGCTCGCCGACAAGGAAGGCGCGGACATCACCATCGAACCGTGGGATTACCGCTATTACGCCGAGAAGGTCCGCAAGGACCGCTACTCGCTCGACCAGAACGAGTTCAAGAATTACTTTGAACTGAACAACATGATCGACGCCAGCTACTATATGGCCGACCGGCTCTATGGTTTCCAGTTCGAGGAGGTGACGGGCACGGTCCCGACCTTCCACGAGGATGTGCGCGTCTACCATGTCACCAACAAGGACGGCAGCCACGTCGGCTATCTCTACCGCGATGACTATGCCCGCCAGGGCAAGCGGTCGGGCGCATGGCAGTCGACCTACCGTTCGCAGCAGAATATCGGCGGCGAGAAGGTCTATCCGATCGTCTCGAACAACAATAATTTCACCGAGGGCGCGGACGGCGAGCCGACGCTGATTTCGCTGGACGACGCCGAAACGCTGTTCCACGAATTCGGCCACGCGCTGCACGCGCTGTCGAACAACGTGACCTATCCGTCCTTGGGCGGCACACCGCGCGATTTCGTGGAGTTCCCCAGCCAGGTGCACGAGAACTGGCTGCTGACCCCGGAAATCCTCGATCAATATGCGCGCCACTACAAGACCGGCGAGAAGATGCCGCAGGAACTGATCGACAAGCTGGAGGCGGCGCGTACGTTCAACCAGGGCTTTGCCACGGTGGAGTATCTGGGTGACGCCATCGTCGACATGCAGCTGCACATGAACCCCAACCCGCCCGCCGATTTCGACGCGGACACCTATGAGCGCGAGGCGCTGGCGGAATTGGGCATGCCGGACGAAATCGTGCTGAGGCACCGCCTGCCGCACTTCAACCACCTGTTTTCCTCAGACGCCTATTCGGCGGGTTATTATAGCTATCTGTGGTCCGACGTGATGGCGTCCGATGCCTGGGCGGCGTTCGAGGAAGCGGGCAGCCCCTGGGATCCGGCGACGGCGAAGAAGTTCCAGGACATCATTCTGGCGACCGGCGACGCCATCCCGCGCGACCAGGCCTATCGCGACTTCCGTGGCCGCGACCCGCAGGTCGAGGCGCTGCTGAAGAACCGCGGGTTCCCGACGGGGCAGTGAGCCCGTCGCACCGTCGCCCCGACGTTCAACCCGGGGTGGCGGTCGCTATTTGAATAAAACGCCGAGTTCGCGCTTCAGGATCTTGCCATTGGCGTTTCGCGGCAGCGTTTCGTTCGTGAAGGCGACCCTTACCGGCACTTTGAACGGCGCCAGGTGCTGGCGGACATGCGCGCGGAGTTCATCCTCCGTCGCGCTCATGCCGGGGCCGAGATGGACGACGGCGGCGGGCTCCTCGCCAAGCGTGCGGTGCGGGATGGCGATCAGCGCGCAGTCGGTGACGGCGGGGTGATCGTAGAGGACATTCTCGACCTCCGATGAATAGATGTTCTCGCCGCCCCGGATGATGATGTCCTTCGCCCGGTCGACGATATAAACGAAGCCCTCCTCGTCCAGCCGGGCGAGGTCGCCGGTTCTGACCCAGCCTTCGACGAATGTTTCGGCCGAGGCCTCCGGCCGGTTCCAGTACCCTTCAACGATCTGCGGCCCGCGTGCCCACAATTCGCCCACCTGCCCGACGGGCAGTTCCGCGCCGTCCTCACTGGTGATTTTCAGGTCGCGGACGGGGACGGGCGGCCCGGCGCTTTCCGGGCGGTTCAGATAATCCTCGCCCGAATGGCTGGTGACGGTCGCCATGGTTTCCGACATGCCCCAGCCATTGCCGGGCGCGGAACCGAAAACGGACTTGATCTTGCGGACGAGTTCGGGCGCGGACGGCGCGCCGCCATAGCTGACGCTTTCCAGGCTCGAGAGGTCGTACTTCTCCCGGTCCGGATGCTCGATCATCTGCCAGGCGATGGTGGGCACGCCGCCCGTGGCGTTGACCTTTTCCCGCTGGATGATCTCGAACGCCTCAATGACATCCCATTTGCGCATGAAGATCATGCTGTGCCCCGCCTGCATGACGCCCATCAGCGTGGCGGAGAGAGCGGTTGCGTGAAACATCGGGATAACGGTCAACATAACCTTCTTCGTCGGCTCGGGCAGTGGAGCGCCGCGCCGCATCACGGAACGGGCATTGGCCCAGCTCGTCGACAGGATGTTCGTCAGCATGTTCCGGTGCGTGCCCAGTGCCCCCTTTGGCTTCCCGGTCGTCCCGCTGGTGTAAAGGATCACCGCGCGGTCGTCCGGCGCGATCTCGACGGGCGGCAGGTCGGCGGCGGGCAGATCCCGCCACTTGCCAGGTCTACCGACGATGGATTCGATCGTCGCCGTGCCCGGTTCGCTGCGCTCTGCGCGCGCCAGGATCACGGTTTCGAGCGCCGGAAATTTAGGGCGTTCCGGCGCGATCCGCGCCCAGCGCGCGCCGTCGGCGTAAAGTGTCGTCGCGCCGCAATCCGCCAGTGCATAGGCCATTTCCTCGCCCGTCCACCAGGCGTTCAGCGGTACGGCGATGGCACCGACGCAGACGGCGGCGAAGAAGACGGCGGGAAATTCCGGCAGGTTGCGCATGGCGATGGCGACGCGGTCGCCGGGCTTCACCCCGCGCGCGATGAGGTCGGCACTCAGCGCGGCGACGGCGCGGAACCAGCTGCCATAGCTGATGCGGTCCTCCTCCAGCATCAGGAACATATGGTCGCCATGCCCGCGCGCATGTTCGGCCAGAGCGCGCAAATTCGGGTGCAGGTGTTTCCAGACCCGTGTGGGAACCCCGCGAATGTCCATCGTCTCCATTTCAAAGGGCTGCCCCTCCGCGCAGAGGATGTCCTGAATCTCCGTCAGCGATTTCGCGGGCCAGCCCGCAGGGACCGCGCTCATGCCGTGCCCACCACGCCGCCGTCGAGCGCGATGGTCTGGCCGACGACATATTCACCCGCCCGGCTGCTGAGGAAGATCGCAAGGCCCGCGACATCTTCCGGCGTGCCGACCCGGCCAGAGGGATTGCCCTTGCCGACACTGTCCCAGTCGACATCCTCCGTCTCGCCGCCAAAGCCGACGCCGGTGGACAGCATCCATGTCGGGAATGGGCCGGGCGCGATGGCGTTGAACAGGATGCGCTCGCCTGTCAGGTGCGTGGACAGGAACCGCGTCAGATGATGCACCGCCGCCTTTGACGCGCCATAGGAAAAGGCGTCGAAGCGGGAGGATTTCAGGCCGTCGATGCTGCCGATGTTGATGACGCGCGCGGGCGTGTCCTTCGCCGCGGCGCGTAGGAGTGGCAGCAGTTTCTGCGTCAGGAAGAAGACCCCCTTCACATTGGTGTCCATCACCTTATCCCAGCCCGCCTCGGGAAACTCGTCCAGCGGTGCGCCCCAGCTGGCCCCGGCATTGTTGATAAGGACGTCGAGTTTCGGTTCATGCTCCGCCATGCGCGATGCGAGGCTGGCGCAGCCCTCAACGGTGGAGAGGTCTGCGGGGAGCGCGGTGCAGCTACCGTCATAGGCGTCCGACAATCGTTTCGCCGTCGCCTCGCAGGCGTCGGCCTTGCGCGAAGAGATATAGACCTTCGCACCGCCCGCCAGAAAGCCGGCGGCGATCATTTCGCCGATCCCGCGCGAGCCGCCGGTGACGAGGACGGTCTTGCCAGCAACGGAGAACATATTGGCGAAATCGGTCATAAGGGCGGTCCTTCTCAAAACGGAAACAGGCCGTCCTCCTACCCGATGAAAAGAAGGACGGCCCGCTGCCAGACTGGTGAGGTTCGGTTAGAACTTGGCTTTCAGACCGACCTGATAATGCCGCCCCAGCGCATCGGCCAGGAACGGGTTGTAGCTGATCGGCAACCGGGCGACGGGTGGATCCTCGTCGAAGATATTCTTTACGACACCTTGTAGCTGGAAGTCGGCACCGCGAACGGCGAAGTCGTAGGTCAGCGCCAGATCCTGCCGGACGTAGCTTCCCGAATTCCGTCCGAAGTCGGTGTTGTTCGCCGGGTCGCACGGATCGACATTCTCGCAGCGTTCGTCGAACACGCCGTCGATATAGTTGAGCGTGTACCGTGCGTTCAGGCCGCCGGTATTGACATTGACATAGGCATTGGCGCGCCATTCGGGGATGGAACCGGGTTCGCGGAAATAGTTACCGAAGCCGACGGCATCGAAGCCGGGCTGCACGACGACGCCGTTCACTTCGAAATCGTCGATGTCATAGTCCATGTTGTAGGTGCCCTGACCGCCAAGCGACACCACGCCGAAACCGGCGTCGATGTCGTAGTTGATGGCGAAGTCGAAACCGCGGACCGTCACGTCGGGACCATTTACGAACTGGGTCCGTACGCGGGCAATGTCGATTCCGTTCGTGGTTCCCTGCACGCACGCATTGCCCGAGAAGGTGATCAGGCTTGCCACCGGACTGGAGCAGTTCACCGGGGAACCCGACGGATTGGTGGGTGACGCGACAAGGTTCGCAATCGCTTCCGCGGGTGTGATCGTGATCTGGTCCTCGAACTCATAGGTCCAGAAATCGACCGACGCGGTCAGGCCGCCCGTATCGATGATGATGCCGGCATTATATGTGAGCGCGGTTTCCGGATCGAGGTCGGGATTGCCGAAAATATCCACGGCCTTGAAGTTGCCGCCCGCCGCCGTCAGACCCTGCAATGCCGTGACGAAATTCGGATCGATGTTGCCGGCGAGAGGACCACGGAAGGTGGTGCCGACCGAGCCGCGCAGGACGAGCCAGTCGGTCGCTTCCCAGCGCAGCGAGCCCTTGGGATTGAACGTCGAGCCGACGGGGTCGCCATAATCCTCGTAACGCGCGGCCAGGGACAGTTCGAGCGTGTCCGAGAAGGGCAGGTTCGCCTCTGCGAAGACGGCCCAGATGTCCTGCTGGTTCTGCGAAGGCCTGCCGCCGCCAAGGAAAATGAACGATCCGACACCGTCGGTAACGGTGCCGACGCAGGATTGGTCGCCCTCGATGAAGCAGGGGTTCACGTTCAGATTGTCGATTTCCGACGTCGGGCGCGTGGAAAATTCATTTTTGCGATATTGTCCGCCGAGCGCGAAGCCGACCGCGCCGCCGCCCAGTTTGAAACCGGTTTCGCCAGCGAGGATCACGTCGAAGACATATTGCTCCTCGCGCTGAATCGTCCCGTTGAAGGGCTGCACGAAGTTGATGAGTTCCTCGGAATTTTCCGCGCCCGGTACGAAGAAGGGGTTATCAAGTCCGAGCGAAGGGTTGTTTGCGCTCGCGGTGGTGAACGGGTTCAGGAAGACGCAGCCGCCCGCTCCCGGTGTACCTGTCGCGGGGTCGCAGTTCGGTCCGCCAAGGCCGTTGAGCGCGTTCTGGAAACGCGTCCCGACGATGTCCTGAATCTTGAATTCGCGGTTGAAGCGCCAGTAGGTGAAATCGGTCTGCAGGGTCAGGTTTTCCGACAGATCGGCCTCGAGCCCCGTGACGACGCGGTAGGCGTCGTTCTTGGCGATGCCGCGGCCCGCGCCGCGGTCACGGTCGGTCGGGTTGCCCAGCCAGCCAAAAGGCCGGTAGAGCACATTTGTCACCGCAACCAGAGGCGCTTCCGGCGAGGACTGCGGCAGTCCGACATTGTCGAGAAACTGCGGCACGAACGGGTTCGCCGGCGAGGTCGAGAACGCGCTGACGAAGCCCGATCCGTTCGGCCCCTGGATGGGCGGAAAGCTTGGCGAATAGTTCAGGCTTTCCAGATCGGTCTGCGACCAGATCGCCTCGACGCTGGCGCGCACGGTATCGGACAGGTCCGCCGTTACGCTGCCATAGACCTGATAGCGGTCGCTTTCCTCGACCAGATTGTTGAAGGGGATGAAGGAGAAGCGGCAGATCGGCAGGCCGGCTGCCGTGCCGTTGGTGCCGCCGATGTCCTCGCAGCCCGCATCCTGTGCGAAGCGCGTGTCGACGGCTCCGGCTTCCGTGTCGAAGTAGCTGACGGCATAGGTGCCCGGCGTCGATAAGGCGGAATAGGCGGACGGATTTTCCGCGAAGGGGCGGACGGCAAAGTCGCGCTCGAAGGTCGGCAGTTCCGAACGGTGCTGCCAGCCCGCGCCGATCACGATATTGGCCGTTCCGAATTCCTGTCCGACCACCGCCGAGATGCTGTAATCGTCGTCGGACCCGTCGATGAACGTCCAGTCGCCCGCCAGTTCGACGCCCTCGAAGTTCTTGCGCGTGATGAAGTTCGCGACACCGCCGATGGCGTCGGAACCATAGGTGGCCGCGGCACCGTCTTTCAGGATCTCCACCCGCTCGAGCGCGAAGAGCGGAATCAGGTTCGTATCGGTGAAGCCGTCGCCCGGAGACTGAAAGAAACGCTTGCCGTTGACGAGGACGAGCGTGCGCTCTTCGCCAAGACCGCGAAGGTTGATCGACCCCGACCCCTGAAACCCCTGTGAGAAGGTGGAATACTGGTTCTGGTCGCCAAGGACGGAACCGACCGACGGCAATTCCTTGATGAACTCCAGCGGCGATGTGGTGCCCGACTGGGCGAGGTCTTCGGAGGAGAATACATCGACGGGCAGCGCGGCGTCTTCGGGCGTGCCGCGAATGAAGGAACCGGTGATGACGATTTCGTCGCGAGCCAGCCGGTCTTCGGTGCCCGGACCGGCCTGAATGGCTTCCTCCTGGGCGGAGGCGGCGCCTGCGAAAGACGCGGCCAAGACGGGCAGTAATGCGGCGCGGGCGCAGCTGTGGCGTAGTGTGGAATTCATGATGACCCTCCCAATAGATGCCGGTTCTAGCGACCAGTCAGGAGCAACTAGTGCGCGTTGTGGGCCTTTTGTCAAACCCTGCAATAGTGAGGGTGTCCCCGAAAGCCGCCTAACTGTGACTACCCTGCAACTATAGCGCGGTGGTCGACGGGCCCCGCTTCGCCTAGCTTCGGCACGGGGTTGATATTGGAAACAGGATGCACGAACCGGCAGGATTGAAGCAGGAAATGGCCGCCGAAGCGCTGCGCCGGGAGGATCCTGCCAACGCCAGAAACGTGTCGGTGGTTACCAAGGCCGCCTATGGTTTTGGTTCGGTCGCCTATGGCGTGAAGGACAATGGCTTCAAATATTTCCTGCTGCTCTTCTATGCGCAGGTCATTGGGCTGGACGCGCGGCTCGTCTCGACGGCGATCCTGATCGCGCTGGTCTTCGATGCGTTCAGCGATCCCATTGTCGGTTACTGGTCCGACAATCTGCGATCGAAATGGGGACGACGGCACCCGTTCATGTACGCCGCCGCCATTCCGGTCGCGATCAGCTATTATTTCCTGTGGGTGCCGCCCGCAGGCTGGAGCGAGACGCAGCTATTCTGGTATGTCGTCATCCTGTCGATCGTCATCCGCACCCTCATCACCTTTTACGAAACGCCGAGCGCCGCGCTCGCGCCGGAGCTGACGCAGGATTATGACGAGCGGAACACGCTGCTCAGCTGGCGCTATTATTTCGGCTGGACGGGTGGCAACGCGATTTCGGTCATCACCTTCGCGCTGATTTTTCCCGCCTTCATCACGGCCACCATCGTCAATGGTCAATTCAACCGCGACGCCTATCAAGTCTATGGCCTTATCTCGGCGCTGCTGATCTTTGCCGCGATCGTCATTTCCGCCGTCGGCACGCACCCGCATATCAAGCGGCTGAAATCGCCGCCGCCCGCGCGGCAGCTGACCCTGCGCAAAATCTTCTCCGAGATTTTCGAGACACTGGCCAGCCGTTCCTTTCTGGCACTCTTCCTTGCCGCGCTGCTCGGCTTCATCGCCAGTGGTCTCGCGGCAGGCCTGGCCTTTTATTTCGCCACCTATTTCTGGGGGTTCAGCGCACCGCAGATCGGCGTCATCACGTTCGGCGTGTTCGTGTCGGCGGTACTGGGTTCGCTGCTGGCGCCTATTGTAGGGCGTAGATTCGGCAAGAAGCGTGGTGCGATCGGCGTTGGCCTCCTCGCCTTCACCGGTGCGCCGTTACCCATCGTGCTACGGTTGCTGGACATCCTGCCCGGCAATGAATCGCCCTTCATCTTCTGGTTCTACCTCGTCGCCAACACCATCGATGTCGCCCTGATCATCTGTTACCAGATCCTCGCCGCGTCGATGATCGCCGATCTGGTGGAAGACGCGGAACTGAGGAC
>JBARZR010000343.1:0-1540 GCA_049650205.1 Pacificimonas sp.
CACCGCCACAGGCCGCGAGGGCGGGCGCGGCCAGCGCGAGCCCGCCGGAGATCCTGAGAAACTGCGACAGGGACGGGTTGGCCATGATCGAATACTCCTCTTTTGTGATATCGGGGAGTACGGCGGCACGGTCGATGTGGTTACAGTCCGTTCAGGACGACGCGCCCCATAATTCCTCCAGCCGGTCGTCGCGGCCGCAGCCATTGCGGTAGAAATTATAGCGGATCGGGTTCTTCTTGTAATAATCCTGATGATAGCTTTCCGCACGGTAGAATGTCGGGGCGGAAACAATCTTGGTCGCAACCTGCTGACCCAGCTGTTCCTCCACATTTTCACGGGACGCGTCGGCGGCCTTACGCTCTTCGCCATTGGATGGGAAAATCGCGCTGCGATAGCTGTCGCCCTTGTCGCAGAACTGACCGATGGCATCCAGTGGGTCGATATTGCGCCAGAATACGGCCAGCAGCTCGCCATAGCTGACCTTTGCGGGGTCATAAGTGACACGAACCGCTTCATAATGTCCGGTATTGCCGCCCGTAACCTGCTCGTAGGTCGGATTTTGGGTCGTGCCGCCGGCATAACCGGACACGGCCTCGACGACGCCGGGGATCTTCTCGAAGTCCGCTTCGGCGCACCAGAAGCAGCCCATGGCGAAATAGGCGCGGTCCGTGGTGGCTGCTGCGGCAGGCGCGGCGTTCTGCGCCTCGGCGGAGCAGGCGGACAGCATGGTTGCGGCGGCCAGCGCCACGGGAAATGTGAGATTTAGGCGCATCATGCGACTTTCTTTGGCTTGTGCGTGAAATTCAGGGCGACGCCGTTGATACAGTGGCGCTTGCCGGTCGGCTTTGGCCCGTCGTCGAAGATATGGCCCAGATGGCTGCCGCAGCGGGCGCAATGGACCTCGGTGCGGGACATGAACAGGCTGTTGTCGGCCATCGTGCCGACGCCGCCCTCGACGGCCTTCCAGAAACTGGGCCAGCCCGTTCCCGATTCGAATTTCGTCAGGGACGTATAGACCGGGTTGTCGCAGCCCGCGCAGGTAAAGACGCCGCGCCGCTCTTCCTTGTTCAGCGGCGAGGAACCGGGGCGCTCCGTACCCGCCTCGCGCAGGACATAATATTCCGCGGCGGTCAGCTTTTTCTTCCACTCGGCATCGGTATGGCTAACCCTGAAATCGCCCTTCGCAAGATCGCCCGCCATCGCGGACGCGCCCAGCAGCGCCATGGCACCCGCTCCGGCGCCCAGCCCCAGAAATTGTCGTTTCGTAAACATAGTCGTCTCCATGCCCATATATACGCACGGGCCATGCTGTTGGTTACATGGGCGGAATGTAGCGGATGCAACCTTAAACGAAGCTGTATGGATCGATATCGACAGTCAGCCGGACATTGTTCGGTATCGGCACCTTCGCCAGCCAGTCGCCAAGCACCGCGTCCAGATCGACCCGCCGCGCGGCATGGGCGAGCAGGCGGTGGCGATACCGCCCTCTCAGGAGCGACAGCGGCGCGGGCGCGGGGCCAAGCACCATGAAGTCTTCCAG
>JBARZR010000344.1:0-23350 GCA_049650205.1 Pacificimonas sp.
TGATGGAAGACATGCAGGCTGGCAACCTCGATTATGACCGCGTCATCGCGACACCGGACATGATGGGTGTCGTCGGCCGTCTCGGCAAGGTGCTTGGTCCCAAGGGCCTGATGCCGAACCCGAAGCTGGGCACCGTCACCATGGACGTCGCCAAGGCCGTCGAGGACGCCAAGGGCGGTCAGGTGCAGTACCGCGTCGAGAAGGCGGGCATCGTCCACGCCGGTATCGGCAAGGCCAGCTTCACCGAAGCCGACCTGAAAGAGAATTTCGAGGCTCTGGTAGGCGCGGTCGTCAAGGCCCGTCCGACGGGCGCGAAAGGCAAATATGTCAAGAAGATCGCCATGAGCTCCTCAATGGGGCCAGGCGTGAAAATCGACGTCGCGGACACCGCGGCGGCGTAGACGGTTGGATGGCCGTCTGTGCCAGGTCGGCATGCGCTGGCCGATATGATAGCAATCGAGGCGGACGGGGCGGAAATGGGCCTTGTCCGCCTTTTTTGTTCCGGATTGTGAAGGCATGCCCGTGACTGATATCGCCGAGCTCCGCGCCGATCGGTCGGCGGTATCCTCTGATTGGGGTGCGGTCTTCTACGCGATCGGCGCGACCTATGTGCGGGAGGCGGAGGAGGCGGCCCGTTCCGTTCGCGCGCACATGCCGGACCTGCCACTCTGCCTGTTCAGCGACGTGCCGCCACAAGCCGAGGTGTTCGATCATGCGCTGCCGCCGGGTGACGAGCTGACGATGAAGCAGCAGAAGATGCACGCGCTGCTGAACTCTCCGTTCGCGAAAACCATCTATATCGACACGGACGTCTTCCTTGCTGCGCCGATTTACGAATGTTTCGACATCATCGATGACGGGCATGGCTATGACATGGCGGCGGCGCTGACGCCCCGGTGGAGTCCGGATGTGCCACACGATGGCAGACAGGCCGCAGGCCGGGGACCGCGGATCGACGGTGTTCCGGTCGCCTTTCCCAAGATCAACGCTGGCATGATGCTGTTTGCGCGAACGCCCGCCGTTACCGCCATGCTGGAACGCTGGCGCGATCTGCACGCCGCGGATGGCGGGCGCGGGCAGGACCAGGAATCGCTGCGCGTGGCGCTGTATGAAAGTGATGTGAGACTCGCGGTCCTGCCGCCGCATTATAATTACCGCACTATCTATCCGGGTGTGGTCTTCGGGCAGATCAAGCTGTTGCACGGGCGTCACCGTGACATGGCGAAACTGGCGAAACGGTTCAACGCCTGGCGCGGTGTGCGCGGCACGATCCCGACACGCGGACCAACCCGAATCATCATCCATGGGCTGTGGACAACGGGTGCGGGCTGGATCGACCGTCTGGTCAGGCTGGCCCTGCGCGCGATTACCTGAGGCGAAAAACCGCGCGGCGGATGGCGAGTGTCATGGCGAAGATGGCAATGATCGCAAACATGTCGCAGCACATCGATCGCTGCCAGAATATCGGAACGCAAGGCCGCGCTGACCGCCGGTAGTGTCATGCGACGTTAATCCCGGCAAGTCGAGGTCCGCGTCAACGCCGCGCAGTTCTGAAATATCTTGACGCTGGGGCGCAATTTTTCTACTGACCCGGTTGTTCGTAGTAAATGCTGCGCACAACCGTCCGAGACTGCAGGCGCGCTTTCAGAAGCGCTTAAAATTCGCCCGCAATAGACGAAGAGAGATTTTCCGGGTCCGCCGTTTCCGGTACGCCCGTCCTCACTTCTTCACGGACTTCGTATGGATGGGCTCCGGCCTGTCCGAACATGAGCCGTTTCCGGTGCGAACCGGGGACATAGTAAGGAGTTGAGCATGGATCGCACGGAAAAATCCGCGCTGGTCGAACAGCTGAACGCTACCTTCAAGGAATGCGCCGTCGTTGTGGTCACCCGCAACCATGGCCTGACCGTCGCGAATGTCACCGACCTTCGCGGGAGGATGCGGGAAGTGGGCGCCGAATATAAGGTCGCCAAGAACAGGCTCGCCAAAATCGCGCTGGACGGCACGCAATATGCCCCCATCGCAGACATGCTGGTCGGACCCACGGCGCTGGCGACATCGGATGATCCGGTTGCCGCAGCCAAGGCCGCCAACGATTTCGCAAAGGGCAATGACAAGCTCGAAATCGTCGGTGGTGCCATGGGTGACGTGCTGCTGTCGGCTGACGACGTGAAGCAGCTCGCTTCGCTGCCGTCGCTCGACGAGCTGCGTGCGAAGATCGTCGGCCTCGTCGTGGCACCCGCCACGAAGATCGCCCAGATCGCCGCCGCGCCCGCTGGCCAGCTGGCCCGTGTCTTTGGCGCCTATGCGGCAAAGGAAGACGCCTGAGTTTTCGACTTGAATCGAATGAAATGCCTCGGTTCGAGGCGAAATATCAAAAGGAATTAGTAACATGGCAGATCTTGAAAAAATCGTTGAGCAGCTTTCCGAGCTGACCGTCCTGGAAGCCGCCGATCTCTCGAAAATGCTCGAAGAGAAATGGGGTGTCTCCGCAGCCGCAGCCGTCGCAGCCGCACCCGCAGCCGGTGGCGGTGAAGCCGCGGCCGTCGAAGAGAAGGACGAATTCGACGTCATCCTGACCGGCGACGGCGGCAAGAAGATCCAGGTTATCAAGGAGGTCCGCGCGATCACCGGTCTGGGTCTGGGCGACGCCAAGGCACTGGTCGAAGGCGCGCCGAAGCCCATCAAGGAAGGTGCGAATAAGGCCGAAGCCGAAGAGATCAAGTCGAAGATCGAAGCGGCCGGCGGTACCGTCGAGCTCAAATAGGTCGGCCGCGCCGACAGGCGCCTGTCCGGTTTTGAATGGAAATGGGCGGTCTCCCGGTAGAGAGGCCGCCCATTTTCATTCACCTGTCACGAAAATTTCCCGGCTTCGTCATGGCATTGTTACCAGACCGCCATATGCGGCACATATGGTCGCCCGATGACAGAAGATTGCCGCCACCGCCTGCAGCAAATCCCGCAGCCTGTCAGAAGTGGTATGCGGATCATGTATCTGGCGAAACATGCCTGTGGGACGGGTGTTCCCGACCCGCGCGACGGCAATCATGCAATCTATCATCATGAACTTCGCGAGACGCTGAAGACGCTCGGTCTGAACGTCTTCGCGGCCAATAGCTACGATGTCCTCCATGAAGCGCCGCCCGTGGATTTTGTCCTTCCCCTGCTGAACCGGGGCGGTTTTCAGAACAGCGAGATGCTCGCGCCGCTTCTTCTGGAACGGCATGGCAAGCCATATCTGGGCGCGAGCGCCATCCTGCGCGGTATTGCGGATGACAAGCATGCCGCCAAGATGACCGCGCTCCATGCCGGTGTCCCGACCATGGACTGGCAGGTCTACCGGCGCGGCGGGCAGTCCATTGAACGACCGCATTTCCGGCCCGATCGCTATGTCGTGAAGCCCAACGCGTCCTCGGCGTCGTGGGGGCTGTTCGTCGGCGCCAGCTGGTCGGATGCCGAAACGCATGTCCGCACGCTTCTGGCGCAGGGCCATGATGTGATCGTCGAGGCCTGGCAGCCGGAATATGATATCGGCGTTCCGGTGATCGGCGGCGCGGATGGCGGGCCGGTCATTCTGCCGCCGCTGCGCTACCGTCCACCGCGCGGCAAGGTATATCGCAGCTATGAGGACAAACGCGGCCTGTCCCGCGCCGGTGAAGAGGATGACCTGCGCCCCGTTGCCGCGCCATCGCTGCGCGCGGAGCTGGAGCGGTTGACCCTGATGGTGGCTCGCGAATTCTGGCCGTTCGACTATGGCCGTTTCGAATATCGCCATGACAGCCGCACGGGTGAGTTGCGCTTCATGGAAGTCAATCTGAGCTGCAATCTGTGGTCGAAAAAAACCATCGCGCGGTCGGCGGCGAGCGTCGGGATCGAATATCCCCGCCTGATCGAAGGTATATTGGGACATAGCCTGGCGCGTCAGGGGCTATTGACGCCGCGGCGGGAATATCTGGCGGCATGAAGGGCGGTGTCGCGAGCGCGCTGGTGCTGGCTGGTCGCCGCGAAGGTGTGGTCGATGCCTTCGCCGCCGCGCATGGCGTGGACGACAAATGCCTGATCCCGGTTGGCGGCAGGCCGATGATCGCGCATGTCGTGTCGGCCCTGGCGGAAGTCGCGGGGATCGACCGGATCGTGATCTCGGCGAATGATCCCGCGATACTGCGTCGGATACCGTTACTGAACGAGCTGGAAACAGCGGGGCGTCTTGTGTTCGCTCCCGCCAGCGACAATATCGCCGACTCCGTCGTTCGGGGGGCGGAGGGTGCCGTCTTTCCGCTTCTCGTGACGACCGCCGACAATGTGCTGTTCGATCCGGCGAGTGTTCGCGAATTTGGTGAGGGCGCGGCGCGGCAGGGAGCGGATGTGGCCGTGGCCTTCGCCCCGCGCCAGGCGGTCAGGGCGGCGCATCCAGACGGACAGAAGCGTTTCTATGAATTCAGCGATGTCGCCGTCTCCACCTGCAACGCCTACTGGCTGGCGCATGAGCGGGCGCTGGGGGCCGTCGAGGCGTTTCGCGGCGGCGGACAGTTCGTCAAGCATCCGGCGCGGATCGCGCGGGCGTTCGGGATCATGAACCTGATCCGCTTCAGGTTCGGCATGGGGCGGCTTGACGAAACCTTCCTGCGCTTCAGTCGCCGTTTCGGCCTCGACATGCGTGCCGTGCTGCTGTCACGCGGGGCATGCGCCATTGATGTTGACAACGATCGCACACTGCGCGTTACGGAAGAGGTGCTTTCGAACGCCGCCTAAAGCGAAGTTGTCAGGTCGAGCAGCCAGGTCGGCATGGCTTGCACAGCAAGGACTTCCAGCATTTTGTCGGTGCCGGTGACGATCATCATCCCGGCCAGCATCATGGCCGCACCCAGGAAGACGCGGCCCTTCGCGCCCGTTTCCGCCATCCTGCCGCGCATCTTCACCATGGTTTTCTGTCCCACCGTGCCGATCAGCAGCAGCGGGATCGATGCGCCGATACCGAAGACGCCCATGGTGAGGGCGACGGTGCCGAGCTGCTCACCCTGGCTGGCGAGCAGGGTTGCGGCGCCCAGCGTGGGACCGACACAGGGACTCCACACCGCGCCGAGCAGCGCGCCCAGCCCGAACTGGCCGCCCAGTCCCTTTGCGCCGTAACTGTTCGAACGGTCACCGGCCCAGCCCGCGATCGGGCCCATGGCGGTCTGGAACGCCATTTGCGCCTTAGGTATGGCGAGGACCGCGCCGAACAGGATCAGCAGCGCGCCGGAAATGCCGCGGAACAGCGCCGCATCGAGGCCGAGGTTGAAGCCGATGGTGGCGATGAAAAGACCCACCGCCGTGAACGATATGGCAGGGCCGGACGCAAGCGCGATGGGGCCGTATTCATGTTCATTGGCGGCGCTGCCGAACACGATGGGCAGGACCGGCAGCACACAGGGATTGAGGAAGGTCAGGACGCCCGCGAGAAGCGCAGCGCCGAGGGTAAGGAGGTCCATGGCGGCGCTCCGAATATCTGGAAGGGGTGCAGGCCGGAGGAAGGGGAGGGGGACAACCCCGGCCTGCTGGGGAACGCCCTCACGGACGAACCGGGAAAGGCGTGATCAGCCGCGCGTCTTGGCGACCATCGCCCTGATCTTGTCGGCGTCGGTCTCGCCGATGGAGCGGGCGACCTCTTCGCGGCCCCTGAAGGCGATCAGCGTAGACTGTTTCGTCACGCGCAGCGGACGCTGGGCTGCCTTCTGACTGTCGAAGTCCATGGTGAAGACCACCAAATCCTTGTTGGCGGCGTCTTTGCCCAGCGATTTCAGGATCGGTGCCTGACGCGCACAGGTCGGGCACCAGTCGGCATGAACGTCGATCAGGATCGGCTTGCCGTCGGCCTGCGCCTTTTCAAAGGCGGCCTGGCTGAACGTCTGGAAGTCGGCGGCATAGGCAGGCGTAACCATGGCGACGGCGGCAAGGGCGGTGGGAAGAATACAGGATGTACGCATATCGAAAGGCTCCGTTGACGTTGATCTATTGAGCCTTTCGAGGGGGGCAGCGTTCGGGTTACACCGGCAATGCGCCAGATGGCGGAAACTGGCGATGTTCCGGGATCAGGGCGACCCCGGCGCGCGCCGGGGCCTGCCGGACGACCAGAACATCGCCATGCCTGAATCGTCAGCGCCGGAAGAACCCATTTGTCATCCGTGGGGATATGAGCGGACCGATACGCGTGTTTCCGAGCGTCCAGGCGACGACCCGGACCGTGAAACAAATGGTAATCAGGAAGGCCGCGATATCGGGGACGACGCCAAGCGTGCGCCCCAGCCAAGGCGCTCGACCAGAGGCGTCAATCCCATTTATCGAAAAAAATAAATCTGGTTCGCCGGTCAGGACGCGGCGGGGATCCAGTTGCCGTGAAAGCCGGGTGGGATTTGCCGGGGGATGGTGATGGCGGCTTGCGGTTCGCCCCTGAAATCGTCAGCGTTGAGGATGACGAGGTCGGTGGTCTTCGCGCCCGCGTCGATGACGAGGCCCATCAGCCAGCCATCGTCCTCCGCGCCAGCTTCGCTGCGCGGGATGAAGACGAACTCGCCGGGATGCTGACGATGCGGGAAGCGGCGGACCGTTCGCGTGCCGGTTTTCAGGTCGGTTTTCACCAAATGCGTGGTCGGCGTTGAGAGGTCGGTCGTGCGCGGCTGGCCGACGGCGTAGAGGTAGCGGTAATCCTGGCCGGTCCGGCGCTCGTCATAGCGCGGGAATTCCTGCGGGCTATCGTCAAGGACGGTGCGGCTGACCTGTCGCGCGCCGGGATCGATGGTCCAGCGTTCCAGCCTGATGTCCGTCGAGTCCGGGCCGTGGATGCTGTCCGAGAAGACGCGGTCGTGCGTGACGACATCGACGACAGTGTTGCCGTCAGAGGCCTGAAACGCATTGCCGGTGTGGAAGACGTAGCAGGGATCGACGTCGTACCAGACCGTGTCTTTCGCGCTGCCGTTCAGGGGGCAGAGACCGACACGTGCGGCGTGGTCCGGATTCCAGCGATAAGGGAAGCGTTGGCCGCCGATCATGGCCTTCATGGAAAAGGTAACGGGCATGTCGAAGACGAGGACGTGGTCCGCGGTGATGGCGCAGTCGTGGATACTGGGGCCGTCCGTGACGCGGATCGGATCCTCGCCGATGACCCTGCCCGATGGATCGACGGTGACATGCCAGATCCGGTCGTGCACGTCGCCGCGATAGGTGATGGCGTGGAGGTTGCCGGTCGCGGGATCGCAATGCGGGTGGGCCGAGAAGGGAGCGTTCAGCGTACCGTCGAAGGGATTGTGTGCGATGGTCATCTGTTCGCCGTCCAGCTCGACGGGATAGCCGCCCGCCTCGACGATAGCCCAGTACCGGCCCGCATGGCCGATGATGTTGGTGTTGGCGGTGTCAGCGATCCCGCGCGGGCCAGGTTTCGGAGCCTCGCCAAGCGCCTGCGATACCCTGGTCGAGCGCACCCAGCGGTTGCGGTAGATGCTGGCCGCGCCGTTCGAGATTTCCATGCCGTGGATCATGCCATCGCCCGTGAACCAGTGATAGCTGTTCGGATCCGGGCCGATGGGATTGGGACCATTGCGCAGATATTTGCCATCGAGTTCCGGCGGGATGGTGCCGGAGACCTTCAGGTCGGCGAAGCTTTCCTCTGACGTTAGCGGTTCGTGCACGCCGGTCAGGAAAGGATTTCCCGCCTCCAGTTTCGGCATACGGCTGCGGTTGAATCCGGCGATGCTGGTCAGACCCTTGCCGACGACTTTGCGGATGGTGGCTTCGAACGCGGTAGCCATGTAACAGTCTCCCGTGGACGCCGCCGTCCGGAAAAGCGGAGGTCTTGCGCCTTATGGAGAAACGACATGCCATGTCCTTGCGTCCGTGTCTGCTGGCACTATTGCTGCTGTCGCTGTCCGGCTGCGCGGGCATGATCCGCAGCATGATTTACTATCCGCCGACCGCCCCGCTGTCCCTGACCGGGCTGCCGTCAGGCGCGCGGATGGTCGAGGTAGAGACGGCGGACGGTCTGGCGCTGAAGGGTGTCCATGTGCCAGGAGAAGCGGCGCAACCGCTGTTGCTGGTTTTTCATGGCAATGCTGCCAGCGCGGATGCGCAGGCGGCGTGGTTCGCGCCACTGGCCGTGGCGGGCTATTCGCTACTGTCGGCAGAATATAGGGGATATAGCGGCAATCCGGGGGAGCCGTCGCAGGAGGGGCTGGCGAAGGACGCCGATGCGTACCTGGCGCGCGCGCGGGCGCTGGCGGGAGACGCGCCGGTTTACGTCGTCGGCCACAGTCTGGGTGGCGGCGTGGCGTTCGACCTGTCACGGCGTCACCGGCTGGACATGCTCGTCACCCTATCTACCTTCACCAGCGTCGTTGACATGGCCCCGTCCTGGGCAGGGTGGCTTGTCCCGGATAAATACGACAACCGGAACGCGGTGGCCGTCAGCGACGTGCCGCTACTGATACTGCACGGGCGCGATGACGGCGTCGTGCCCTTCGCGCATGGCGAGGCCCTGGCCAGGGCGGCGGATGCTGCGGGGCGGCGGCACCTGTTCATGCCAGTGGCGGGCGACCATAATCCCGATGTCGGCGACATACTCGCAGGCCTGCGCGTCGCTGAGCGCGACCTGTCATAATGAGCGGGAATGCCCAAGCGCGGTCTTGCGGCGCGGTCCGTCAGGCGTGATGACAGGCGCATGAGCGTTTCGCCCGAAAAAGACTTCGCCGCCGTAACGCCGCCTGGCGTTTCCTCGCGCGCGCGTAACGTCACTCTGATCCTGCTGACGGTCACCTATTTCTTCAGCTATATGGACCGGCAGATCCTCTCGATCCTGCTGGAGGACATCAAGGCCGACCTGCTGCTGGACGACGCGCAGCTGGGTTATCTGTCCGGCATCGCCTTCGCGCTGTTCTATGCGACGCTGGGCATTCCGATCGCCTCGCTGGCGGACCGCAAGAACCGGCGCAACATCATCGCCATCGCGCTGACGGTGTGGAGCGGCATGACGGCGCTGTGCGGGCTGGCGCAGAATTTCACGCAGCTGCTGCTGGCACGGATCGGCGTCGGTGTGGGCGAGGCGGGGTCGTCGCCGCCGTCCCATTCCATGATCGCCGATCTTTATCCGCCGAAGGAGCGGGCGGGCGCGCTCGCCATCTATTCGCTCGGCGTCACGCTGGGCGCGTTTGCGGGCACGTTCTTCGGCGGCAACATCACGCATTTCTTCGACTGGCGCACGGCGTTTCTGGTCGTCGGCATTCCCGGCATCATCCTCGCCATCTTCGTGCGCCTCTACGCCGTGGAGCCGCCGCGCGGCATGTCGGACGCAGTGAAGGCGGTATCGAGCGCGACGCCCACGATCCGCGACGGGTTTCGCGCCATGCTGGCCAATCGAGCGGCGATCCACCTCGTGATGGGCGTCACGATCACGTCGCTGATCGGCTATGGCCTGACGCTGTGGACGCCCGCCTATCTGATCCGCAATTTTGGGCTGACGACTTTCGACGTGGCCAATTATTACGCGCCGGTGGTCATGGTCGCGGCGGTCGTCGGCACTATCGGCGGCGGCAAGCTGGCCGACTGGCTGGCGGAGCGTTACGGCCTGTACGCGCAAAGCTGGATGATCTTCGCGCTGAAGACGGGCGCGTTTCCATTCCTGCTGCTGTTCTATGTGACCGAGGACATTTTTTTCGCCGTCGGGTTCTACGCCGTCGCGCTCCTCCTTCAGTCTTGCTATCTCGGGCCGACCTTCGCGCTGATCCAGGGTCTCGCACCCCTCAAAATGCGCTCGGTCTGGGCGGCGATCACACTGTTCGTCATCAACCTGATTGGCCTCGGTATCGGGCCGACCGCGATCGGCATCCTGTCGGTGGACTATCAGGACCGGTTCGGGCTGGATGACGCCGACTCGCTGCAATGGGCGCTGTTCACCGTGGCGCTTTTGACGCCCTGGGCGATCTACCATTACTGGCGCGGCGGCGTCTGGCTGAAGCGGCAGAGGGCGGGCGAGGACTGACGCCTAACCCGCGACCACCTCCCGCCCTTCCTGATCGGCGTCGATCAGGACCGCATTCAGTTCCGCGCCCAGCAGCAGCACATAGGCGCTGAGGAACAGCCACATCAGGAGGACGACGACCGCGCCGAGCGCGCCATAGGTCGCATTATAGTCCGCGAAATTGGCGACATAGGCGCCGAAACCGAGGGTGACGCCCAGCCAGCCGAAGGTGGCGAAGACCGCGCCGGGCAATAATTCCTTCCACCGGCCCTGACGGTAGTTGGGGCCGTATTTGTAGATCAGCGCGATGCCGCTGGCGGCGACGAAGGCGGCGGTGAGCCAGAAGGCGACGCGGATCAGGAAGATCGCCCAATAGGGAAAGCTGGGGAGCAGGCTTTCCAGGAAGGCGAGCGCGGCGATGGCGACGATACCGAAAATGGCGACGCCCACCATCGACAGGGTGATGGCGGCGGCCAGCAGCAGTTTCTGGAAGAAATTACGGCCGTCGTGAAGCTCGAAGACGATGTTGAGCGCGGTGATGGTCGCGGTCGCACCGCGCATCGCGCCATAAAGTGTGATTGTGAGTGTCAGGATCAGGCCCCAGCCCTGCGCCTTCTGCGAATCCAGTGCGACCTTCGACATCTGCTCCGTCAATATGGAGGCGGCATCGGCGGGCATCAGATCGAAGGCGACGCGGCTGTGTTCCATGACCATCGCGCCGTCGGCGACCAGCCCGTAGATCAGGACCGTGGCGGCGATCAGCGGCACGAAGGCGAGAAAGCTGTAAAAGGCGACGCCCGCCGCAATCAGGCCGATGTTGTCACGGTCCTGCTCCTTCCACGTCCGTTTGGCGATCTGCCAGAAGGTGATCGGCGTGTCCTTGTCGCGGCGCAAGCGGGTGGCGAGATTGGTCTTGGTTCCTGTCATTGCCCTCCCTTAGCGGCAGATATGCGCTTTTGCAGCGGACAATATGTCTTGACCGGCGCGGCGGCCAAGCGAGAAGGTGGGCCATGCTTCTGGATATTCTCGGCATCGTTGGCGGCCTCGCGCTGCTGTTTCTGGGCGGCGACCTTCTGGTGCGCGGCAGCGTACGGCTGGCGACGCGCTTTGGCGTCTCGCCGCTGTTCGTCGGGCTGGTGCTGGTCGGCTTCGGTACGTCGGCGCCGGAGCTCTTCGCCAGCATCGAGGCCGTGCGCGTCGGCGCACCCGCCATTGCGTGGGGCAACGTGATCGGGTCGAATATCGCAAATACGCTTCTCGTGCTGGGCGCGGCGGCGATTATAGCGGAGTTTCCCGTCGAGCGCGGACCGCTCTGGCGCGATGGCGGCTTCGGGCTGGTCGCGGCGATCATCCTGTTCGGCTTCGCCTTTTCCGGCATGCCGGGATATGCGGGCGCGCTGCTGCTGGCGGTGCTGGCGGTGTATCTGGTCTTTGCCTGGAGGCAGGAGAAAGCGCGCACATACCGGACGGCTTCGGGTGACCGGGTCGAGATGGGCGAAGTCGTCGACCCCGTCATGGACGTCGAGGGCGGAGGCAATCCGCTGATCGATACGCTGCTGACCGTTGGCGGCCTCGCCCTGATCATCGTTGGTGGCAATATCCTGGTTTCGGGCGCGCGCGATATCGCACTTCTGCTCGGCCTGTCGGAAACGCTCGTGGGACTGACCATCGTCGCCATTGGCACATCCGCGCCGGAACTGGCGACGTCGGTTGTCGCGGCACGGAAGGGGGAGGGCGGGCTGGCGTTCGGCAATGTGCTTGGGTCCAACATCTACAACATCCTTGCCATTGGCGGCGTGACGGCGGTGCTGGCACCCGGCAGCCTGCCGCGTGAGATGATCGCCGTCGAACTGCCCCTGCTGATCGCGGCGGCCGCGGTGATGATGGTCTTCGCCCGCACCGGCCACAAGTTCAGCCGCTGGGAAGGCGCGGTCATGCTGCTGGCTTATGGTGGCTATCTGGTCTGGGCTGTAATGACCGTCTAGGATATGGTTTCCGGGGGGAAGTCCACATGCGCGCCGTCGATCTGTTTTTCCGGCTGACCGTCTATTACATCTGCGTGACAGGCACGATCCTGACGCTGGCCTTCTGGCTGCCGGATCTGGCGGAATATATGCCGGTCGGCGGCGCGGAATCGCTGATCGCGGGCGCGGCGGACGACCCCTTTTCGACGATAGAGATCGGCGCGGACCGGGTCGGCAATCTGGTGGACAGCATCATCTGGCTGGTTATCGCGCTGATCGGTGCCTTCCTGACCGTACTGCCGGTCAGCTGGACCTATATGGCGATCCGCAAGCGCGACGAGTACGATCAGTCGCTGGTCGAGACGATCATCATCCTGCCCATCGCCGTCACTGCCATAGTTATCATCGTGCACAATTCGCTGGCGCTCGCCTTTTCGCTGGCGGGGATCGTTGGCGGTGTCAGGTTCCGCAACACGCTGAAAAGCTCCGGCGATGCGCTCTATATCCTCTTGGCCATCGGCATCGGTCTGTCGGCGGGCATCGGCGCGATGGAAATCGCCATCGTGATGTCGATGGCGTTCAACTATTGTTTCCTGGGCCTGTGGGCGACGGAATATGGCATGAAGCCGGGCACGCGCAAATATATGCGCCGCAACCATAAGAAGGTGACGGACGAGGACCGGGTATGAAAACCGTCTGGGCATTGTCGGCCTGCCTGCTTTTGGCTACCGGGACCGAAGCGCGCGACCTGAACACGCCGCTGCGGTCCTGGGCGTTGCCAAAGGCGCTTTCGGAGGTTTCGGGTCTGGCGGTGGCATCTGACGATAGTGTGTTCGCTCATGGTGACGAGCATGGCGTCGTTTATGAGATTCGCCTGTCGGACGGGAAGCCGGTGCGCGCCTTCGCGCTGGGCACGCCGACCGTGAAAGCGGATTTCGAAGGCATCGCGGTCGATGACGGGCGCGTCTATCTGATTACCAGTACGGGGCTGATCCACGAGGCGGATATCGGCGCGCACCGGGAGCGGGTGCGGTTCAATATCTACGATACCGGCGTTGGGGCTTTTTGCGAGATCGAGGGGCTGGCGGTGGCGGAGGGCGTGTTTCTTATCGCCTGCAAGGCGCGGCGGGATGGCGGCAAGGCGGGTGAGCTGTCCGTCTACCGCTGGTCGCCGCAAACCAGATCGCGCCCGGACAAGCCCTGGCGGCGACTGTCCGCCGCGCGGTTGCTGTCGACGGCGGAGCGGAAGGCGTTTCTGCCGAGCGGCATCGAGTGGGACGCGGCCTCAAGGCGTCTCTATATCTTGGCAGCGAAAGCGCGCGCCTATCTGACGCTGACCGCCGACGGGCGCCTGGACCGCAAGCGCGTGTTGTCACACCGTCGCCATCGCCAGGCCGAAGGGATCACGGTGATGCCGGACGGACGGCTGGTCATCGCCGACGAGGGTGGCGGCATAGCGCGCGGACGGCTGACCGTTTATGCGGCTGAGGATTAGGCCAGCGCGCGCCTAGCGGCATTTTTTCAGCAGCTTCTTCTCCGTATCCGAGTCCGTGGCGATGTCGGCGAAGAACGCCGCCAGAAAGCGGTCCAGCTTCTTCTTCGTTCTGTCGCTCAGGCCGGATATGTTCATGGCGAGCGTGGTAAGTTCCGCCTGTCTTCCGCGCAGGTCGCGCGCTGTCTCCAGCGCAGCATGGTTGTGCCGACAAAAGCCTCGATAGCGCCTCAGGGTGACGTCCTGCGAGCCGAGGCTGGGCGCGACGGCGGCATAAGGCGCGTCGACCAGACCTGCCTGGTCGAAGTCATAAGGGACCGGGATCAGGCCCGTCGTGGAATTCTCCGCGCCGATGACTTTCATATTGTGGCAGCAATGCGCGCCTGCGGTGGCGTCGACCATCGACCAGTCGAGATTGCCGATCATATACTGGAAGACCGCGATACGGCCCGCCGCCCCGTTATCCAGTGCGGCGACGGATGGCGGGGATATGTCGAGTTCCTTAATATCGAGGCGCCTTGCGGCGTGGTCGGTATCCTCGATGAAAAAGCCGGTGCGCTCGGCGATGGTCTTGCCGCTTTCCGCATCGATATAGGCGATGTCGGCAAGGCGGACGTTGAGACTTTCCAGGGTCAGCGCAGCGTAAAGCCGGTAGGCGGCGTATTCCAGCAGGGCGTGCTGCTGATAGCGGTCGCTGTCCCGGCAGTGCGTGACGAGTTTCAGCCGGTTCTGACCGGCGAAGACGCTGGGCGCATCCGGCTTTCCGTCGAAATCCACACGCAGCGGCGGGAAGCGGCAGGCATCGCGCTGTCGCCTGGACTTGCCGCGCGCCGACAGCTGGATGGCGTGGCGTTCCGCCGTGCCGGTCCGCGCGATCAGGGCCGGGTGCGGATCGGTGTTCCGCTTCGCGCCGCTGACGATATCGCCGAAAGGCGCGGTGATGGTCAGTTTTAGCGGCGTATCTTCGGCGAAGAGCGGTTTCGGGTCCGCGGCGGCCAGCGGCATGGCCAGACCGGCTGCCAACAGCGCGGAAACTAAAATCCTGGGGATGATCTTCATTGGTCGTTTCCGTCCTGAACCTGTCCTGCCGTCACGTCGTCGCCGACGATCTCAAGCCAGCCGCGCACGCCGCCATAATGTGCGGACATACCCGTATCGATCTGGATGACGCGGCGGTCCCCGGAATAGCGCACGCCGTCCAGAACCGGCGTGTGCCCGATCACGATGCGGGCAGCGTCATGCGCGGCGAGGATAGCCGTGACTTCTTCCTTGATGGGCGGACGGCGCGCATCTTCGGCATCACGCCTGACAAGGCCGCGGTACCAGAGCGGGCCGAGCGGATCGTTTATAAGAGCATCGGCACTGGTGTCCCGGCGGGAAAGCTCGCTGCGGACCCGTTTGTTCAGAGCCGCGAGGGATTGTCCGGCATATTCGGTGCTGAGGCCGCCATGCGCGAAAAGCGTGTCGCCGACCTTCGCCACAACGGGGTTGCCGGCAACCCAGCTGCCAAGCTCGCCGCGCGGGCTCCATGCCTGCCTGTGCTCCGCCCAGCCGAGCGGCGTCTCCATGCGCCACGTTTGCTCTATGTCGCTATTTTCGATGCGGGGCACACGGCGGCGATAGGCGCGCTTTATGGACCGCCGGTTTTGCGACCAGACCTCCTGGCGGCGGGCTTCCGAATTCTCGTCCGCGAAGGCCGCGAACTCGGCGGCAGTGACATAGCGGAGGTCACCCGTAATGTTCATCGCCTCGTGATTGCCGACCAGCGCAACGACCTGTCCGCCAGCCTCTGCCGCCTGATCCTGAAGCGCCATGAGATGCCGCATGATCCGGAGCGTGTCCGGCCCCCGGTCAGGGATATCGCCGGTCTGGACAAGGATGGTCTCGCCGCCCGCCCATTCGTTTGCCTGATCGATGAGCCCGGCGGCACGGAGAATTGCGAACCATGCCTCTGCGTCGCCATGGACGTCACCGATGGCGACGATCCTTTGCGGGGCTTGCGCACACGCAGGCAGCACGAAACCGATCACCGCCAGCAGGGCGGCGACAAGACGTGCGTTAGTCCAGCGAAACGACAAGACGCGCGCCGATGATGTCGAGGCCGGGGTTCTGGCCACTGTTGAAAAGAGTGGCATGGCTGGCGTGGATCCAGCTGACTTCCGCAGCGACACCCTTGGAAAATTGCAAGCCAACGGCGATTTCGGGTTCAAAGAGGATGCGTGAACCAAGGTCGGTCTGATCGCCATTTGTCGCGAAGCGCCGGGATGGCCCGTCATGGACGGCGAGGCCAATGCCGGGGCGGACATAGAACGGGTCGCCGAAACGCCAGCTGAGCCCGATGGCGGCAAGGCTTGTGGCGCCGTCCAGATTGACGGCGCCAAGCGCATAGGGCGACGGACTGCCGATGAAGGACAGCCCCTCGATCCGCGCGCCGCGCACGCCGAAGGTCAGGTCCGTTCCGCCTTCGCCCGTTTCCAATGTGAAGGGTGTATCGACAGCGTGGGCGGCCACGCCTGCGAAGATGTCGATTGCGGCAGCAGGCGACGCGACAATCAAAACCAGCGATGTGCAGGCCATGACACCGCCAGTCGTCATTTACCGGACACCGCCGCCGCCGTAACACCCGGCGCGTCCGCGAACGGCCTGATACCAAAGTCAGGGTAGATTTCGCTGGGGAAATAGACGGTGCCGTCCTTCACCACCATGCGGATGGCCTTGATCGCCTTCAGATCCTGGGTCGGATCGCTGGCGGTCAGGAAGAAGTCGGCATATTTGCCGCGTTCGATACTGCCGAGGTCTTCGTCCTGATCCAGATATTCGGCCATATCGTAAGTCGCGCGCTTCAGGACTTCCGCCGGGGTCATGCCGAGTTTGCCGAACAGTTGCAGTTCGCGGTGATAGGCGAAGCTGCCGCCGAGGTCGGTGCCGGGCACGAGGAAAACGCCCTTGCCGTGCATTTCGGCAAGCGTGGCGAGAATCTTGTCATAGGCGGCGATATAGGCCTGCCGCTCGGCGTCGGTTTCCGTGCCGAACAGCGCCTGCTTCGTCTGGCGCTGGGTGTTGATGGGCAGATGGTCGATGACGTCGACCCAGCCCGCGGGTGTTTCGCCGTCGATGGCGGTCAGGCCGAGTTCGTGAATGGCGATGGTGGGGTCGTGCGCGACGCCCTTCGCGGCCATCTTGTCGAGCGTCGACTGGACCTGCGCGCCCTTGATATCGAGCGTCGGGAAGCGCTGCATCGCGGTGAAGCGGAACAGCGTGCGCGTGTCCTCGTCCGGCTCCAGCACCCAGCCGAGCATGAGCTGGTTGACGTGCGTGATCTCGTCGAACCCGGCGTCGATCATGGCGTCGGCGCTGGAAAAGGCGGGAACATGGCCCGCGACGCGCATGCCGAGGTCGTGCGCCGTGCCGACGACCGCGTCGGCCCAGTCGGGGTTCATCGAATTGTAAAGCTTCACCTGAGGAAAGCCGCGCGCGGCGTACCAGCGGACAAGGTCGATGGCCTCATCCTGCGTGGATGCGATTTCGCCGGTGGCGGCGGAGAATTCGCTCTTGCCCTCGATGAAGCCGGAGCGGGTGATGCGCGGTCCGGCGATGGTGCCATTGTCGATACGCTCGATCAGGCCGTCGAGGACGTCGTTCTCGTTACCCATGTCGCGCACGCTGGTGATGCCCGCGGCGATGTTCATCAGCGCGTTTTCCTGACCGATATGGCCGTGCATTTCGTACATGCCGGGGACGAGATAGCCGCCTTGGCCGTCGATGATGGTTTCGCCGTCGGTGACGGGGCTGTTCACGGGCTGGACGCTGGCGATGCGGTCGCCGTTGAGGACGACGTCCTTTGCGTCAGTGAGCGTGGCGGTCTTCGCGTCGAAGATGCGGACGTTCGTGATGCGGACGGGGCCATCATAATCGTGCGCGGCGGATTTCTGGATATCGACGAAGCGGTCGGTGGACAGCTTCACGGCATAGTCGCGCAAAGCCCTGTCGGCGGCCTCATAGCCCTTGCGGATAATGGCGAAGCGCGCGCCTGCGGAGGCGAAGAACCGGTTGTCGGCGTCCAGCGTCACATGGACGGGATTGGTGTCGAGGCCGGTGATTTCATAGGTCGTCGCCTCAACCGGCCCGTCGGGGCCGTCATAGGTGGCGGTGTCGCGTTTCGTGATGGAGGCCGTCCCTGCGGGGAGAACATCCATGCTGCCGTCTTCGTCGGCGAGCAGCGCGCGGGCGAGCAGACCGGCGCTCCACGGGCTGCCATTCTGGTCGATATAGAAGGCGCAGGCCCCCGCGTTGCCGGGACCGGTCGTGTCGGTCCAGTGTGCTTCCCCATCGCGGCAGTGGAACTCCTCATTCACGGGATTGCCGAACGTCGTCGTGCCGATGATCTTCCAGTCCTGTGGATAGCCGTCGGGGCCGAGGGTCAGCACTTCCTGCATCGTCGGGCCGCGCCCGTTCTGCTTGTAATCGAAATCGATCATCACCCGGTCGCCGTCCCGCATGACCTGCAGCGCGCCGACATCGTCGCCGCCCGTCAGGACTCGATATTCCGTCATCTGCGCGAGAGCAGGCATGGATGCGGATGCGAGAAAGAGCGCGGCGGCGGCGCAAGCGATGGTTTTCATGATAATTGGCCCCTGTTGGTTAATCGGTATCGGGAACTTCACACGCATTCACACCCACGCGCGGCTTCGCGGAGCTGGATTTCCATGTGAGTTTGGTAATGTGCGACGACCCCCCGTTCCTGCTGGTCGCATGGTCCGCTATTATGTCCTGTTTTGCAAGCAATGGGGACCATGTCCTTTTGACATGCCCCCGGCCAGCACCTATATCAAACCGTACCAGTCGATTCCGAGATAGGGTCCGCCGTCGCGCAGCGGGCTACACGGATGGAACGGCGGGTTTCGCACGCGAAAGAATTTGAACCGGATGTTCGAGGAAGAGCGCTTCTTCGAAGGCCCGGTTTTTCGCGTGTAATTTTGTGCCCATATGCAATTCGAGATTCAAAAGGATTCCCATGGCAACGCAGCAGGCTCAGAGCTTCATCGGTAAAAAACGCGTCCGCAAGATGTTTGGCGACATCAAAGAAGCCATCGAGATGCCGAACCTGATCGAGGTGCAGCGCGAATCCTATGAACATTTCCTGCGCTCGCGCCCGGAAGACAATTATGTCTCCGGTCTGGAAAAGACGCTGCGCAGCGTCTTCCCGATTCGCGATTTCGCCGGGACCGCCGAGCTCGATTTCGTGCATTACGAGCTGGAAGCGCCGAAATACGACACCGAGGAATGCCGCCAGCGCGGGCTTACCTATGCCGCGCCGATGAAGGTGACGCTGCGCCTGATCGTGTTCGAGGTGGACACCGACACCGACAGCCGCTCCGTCCTCGATATCAAGGAGCAGGACGTCTACATGGGCGACATGCCGCTGATGACGCAGAACGGCACGTTCATCGTCAACGGCACCGAGCGCGTGATCGTGTCGCAGATGCACCGGTCGCCCGGCGTCTTCTTCGACCATGACCGCGGCAAGACGCACGCGTCGGGCAAGTTCCTGTTCGCCGCGCGCATCATTCCCTATCGCGGCAGCTGGCTCGACTTCGAGTTCGACGCGAAGGACATCGTCAACGTCCGCATCGACAGGAAGCGCAAGATCACGGCGACGACGCTGCTGCAGGCGCTGGGCGGCATGACGGTCGAGATCGACAAGCCCGAAGGCAAGTACAAGGTCGGCGAGCAGATGCTGGTCGAGGGCGCGGTGACGCCCGGCACGCTGGAATCGATCGACAAGGATCGCCTGACCGTGTCCGGCGTCCATGGTCTCGTAGAGGCGGGGCGCATGATCACCGGCGCGGAAACGGGCGCGAAGGCGCAGATCCAGAAGGTAATCAAGCGCGGCACGAGCCCTGAGGAGATTCTCGCCAGCTTTTACGACACGGTCTCCTACAAGCGCGACAAGAAGGGCTGGAAGGCGCCGTTCAAGCCCGAAGCATGGCGCGGCAAGAAGCCGATCTTCGACGTGGTCGACGCAGGCTCCGGCGAAGTCATCTTCCCCGCCAACAAGAAGATCAGCCCGCGCGCCGCGAACAAGGCGGCGGATGGCGGCACGGAGCATCTGCTGTTCCCGTCCGAGGAAATCATCGGGCGCTATGTCGCGCATGACATGGTCGACGTGAAGACGGGCCGCATCCACGCCGAGGCGGGCGACGAGATCGACGAGGACATGATCGAGCGTTTCGACGCGGCGAAGATCAAGGACATCGAACTTCTGGACATCGACCACCAGAGCGTCGGTCCCTGGATCCGCAACACGCTCAAGGCCGACAAGGCCGAGGAGCGCGACGCGGCGCTGAGCGACATCTACCGCGTCATGCGCCCCGGCGAACCGCCGACGCGCGAGACGGCGGAATCGATGTTCGCGGGCATGTTCTTCGACCCCGAACGCTATGACCTTTCCGCCGTGGGCCGTGTGAAGATGAACATGCGCCTCGACATGGACGTCGATCCCGACATGGTGACGCTGCGCGACGAGGACATCCTGCAGGTCGTGAAGACCATGGTCGACCTGAAGGACGGCAAGGGCGATATCGACGACATCGATAATCTCGGCAACCGCCGCGTGCGTTCGGTCGGTGAGCTGCTGGAAAACCAGTATCGCGTCGGGCTGCTGCGCATGGAGCGCGCCGTCAAGGAGCGTATGTCCAGCGTCGATGTCGACACGGTGATGCCGAACGACCTGATTAACGCGAAGCCTGCCGTGGCCGCTGTGCGTGAATTCTTCGGCTCCTCGCAGCTGTCGCAGTTCATGGATCAGACCAACCCGCTGGGTGAGGTGACGCACAAGCGCCGCGTGTCGGCGCTTGGGCCGGGCGGTCTGACCCGCGAACGCGCAGGCTTCGAGGTGCGCGACGTTCATGCGACCCATTATGGCCGTATCTGTCCCATCGAGACGCCGGAGGGGCCGAATATCGGTCTGATCAACAGCCTCGCGACGTTCAGCCGGGTGAACAAATATGGTTTCATCGAGACGCCCTACCGCAAGGTGGTCGACAACAAGGTGACGCCGGAAGTCGTCTATCTGTCGGCGATGGAGGAGCAGAAGCACACCATCGCGCAGGCGAACGCCGATCTGGATGACGAGGGCGGCTTCGTCGAGGAAATCGTGTCGAGCCGCGAGGCGGGCGAGTTCCTGATGGCGCAGCGCGACACCATCACGCTGATGGACGTCAGCCCGAAGCAGCTGGTGTCGGTCGCGGCGTCGCTGATCCCGTTTCTGGAAAACGATGACGCCAACCGCGCCCTGATGGGATCGAACATGCAGCGCCAGGCCGTGCCGCTGGTGCGCGCCGAGGCGCCGTTCGTCGGCACTGGCATGGAGGGCACGGTCGCGCGCGATTCCGGCGCCGCCGTCACGACGCGCCGCGCGGGCATCATCGACCAAGTGGACGCCGAGCGCATCGTCGTTCGCGCAACCGACGACCTCAACCCGGGCGAAAGCGCGGTCGATATCTACAAGCTGCGCAAGTTCCCGCGGTCGAACCAGAACACCGCCATCAACCAGCGTCCGCTGGTGAAGGTGGGCGACGTCGTGACCAAGGGCGACATCATCGCCGACGGTCCCTCGACGGAGCTGGGCGAGCTGGCGCTGGGCCGGAACGTGCTGGTCGCGTTCATGCCGTGGAACGGTTACAATTACGAGGACTCGATCCTAATTTCCGAGCGGATCGTGAAGGACGACGTGTTCACCTCCATCCACATCGACGAGTTCGAAGTGATGGCGCGCGACACGAAGCTGGGTCCGGAGGAAATCACGCGCGATATCCCGAATGTCGGCGAGGAAGCGCTGCGCAACCTCGACGAGGCGGGTATCGTCTATATCGGCGCGGAAATCGAGCCGGGCGACATCATGGTCGGCAAGATCACGCCGAAGGGCGAGAGCCCCATGACGCCGGAAGAGAAGCTGCTGCGCGCCATATTCGGCGAGAAGGCGTCGGACGTGCGCGACACGTCCATGCGCCTGCCGCCGGGCGTGGCGGGTACGGTCGTCGAGGTGCGGGTGTTCAACCGCCACGGCATCGACAAGGACGAGCGCGCGCTGCAGATCGAGCGTGAGGAAATCGAGCGGCTGGAAAACGACCGCGAGACCGAACGCGCCATTCTGGACCGGGCGACTTATAACCGCCTGAAGGAAACGCTGACGGGCCAGATGGCCGCGGCTGCTCCCAAGGGCTTCAAAAAGGGCGAGAAGATCACCGAAGCGGCGCTCGACGCGATCGAGCCGCGCGGTGAATGGTGGAAGTTCGCCGTAACCGACGACAAGGTGCAGTCCGATCTGGAGGCCATGAAGGGCCAGTATGACGACGCGCAGAAGAACCTGAAGCCGCGCTTCGAGGAGAAGGTCGAGCAGCTGCAGGCCTGTGACGAAATGCTGCCAGGCGTCCTCAAACTGGTGACGCTCTTCGTCGCGGTGAAGCGCAAGCTGCAGCCGGGCGACAAGATGGCCGGCCGCCACGGCAACAAGGGTGTGATTTCGCGTATTTTGCCGGTGGAGGACATGCCGTTCCTGGAGGACGGTACTCATGCGGATATCGTGCTGAACCCGCTGGGCGTGCCATCTCGTATGAACGTGGGTCAGATCTTCGAGACGCACCTCGGCTGGGCCGCGCGTGGTCTGGGCGTGCAGATCAAGAACATGCTGGAGGATATCCACGAAAAGTCCCCCGGCAAGCCTTCCGCCGATCTGAAGGCGAAGCTGAAATCCATCTATAACGGCCAGTATGACGGCGAGATCGCCGGTCTGACGGACGAGGAAATGATGGAGATGGCGACCAACCTGTCGCGCGGCGTTCCGATGGGCACACCCGTGTTCGACGGCGCGCGCGAGGCGGATGTCGCCGACATGCTGGAGGAGGCCGGGCTGGACCGTTCGGGACAGGTCGACCTGTACGATGGCCGCACGGGCGAGAAGTTCGACCGCAAGGTCACCGTCGGCTATATCTACATGCTGAAACTGCACCATCTGGTGGACGACAAGATCCACGCGCGCTCGATCGGGCCGTACTCGCTCGTCACCCAGCAGCCGCTGGGCGGCAAGGCGCAATTCGGCGGGCAGAGGTTCGGCGAGATGGAGGTCTGGGCGTTGCAGGCCTATGGCGCCGCCTACACGCTGCAGGAAATGCTGACCGTGAAGTCGGATGACGTCCAGGGCCGTACCAAGGTCTATGAGGCGATCGTCAAGGGCGACGACACGTTCGAGGCAGGCATTCCGGAGAGCTTCAACGTGCTTCTGAAGGAAATCCGCTCGCTGGGTCTCAACATCGAACTCAAGAACGAGGCCGATGAGGATGACGACGCGGATGGCGGACCGGAGCAACTGGCGCAGGCGGCGGAGTAAATAGGGCAGCACCACCCCCGATCGTCATACCGGCGCAGGCCGGTATCCAGTCCGGACCTTACAAACGGACAGATGATCGGGCGGAGGGTGCGGGACTGGATACCGGCCTTCGCCGGTATGACGAAATCTTGGAAATGGTCCGACGGGACCGAAAAGGACAAGCGGCATGAACAACGAACTGATGAACTTCTACAACCCGGCGGCCAAGCCGGAGACGTTCGACCAGATCAAGATCGGCGTGGCGTCGCCGGAGCGGATTCGCTCATGGTCGTTCGGCGAGATCAAGAAGCCGGAAACCATCAACTACCGGACGTTCAAGCCCGAACGCGACGGCCTGTTCTGCGCGCGCATCTTTGGCCCGATCAAGGATTACGAATGCCTGTGCGGCAAGTACAAGCGCATGAAGTACAAGGGCATCGTCTGCGAGAAATGCGGTGTCGAGGTCACGGTGTCGAAGGTCCGCCGCGACCGCATGGGCCACATCGAGCTGGCCGCGCCGGTCGCGCATATCTGGTTCCTGA
>JBARZR010000345.1:0-11388 GCA_049650205.1 Pacificimonas sp.
GGCCAAGCGACTGCGGCGCGCCTTCGCTGGGCACGATCCACAGTTCGGGAACCTGACCGGTGCCGGCATTAATGGCGAGGGGGGCAACGGCAAGACGACCGGACGTCGCGTCGTAAGTGATGACGGCGACAGCGACGCCCGCTTCCGGCGCAAGGCTTGCTGACAGGAATTGAGGTGCCGGGGCGGGCTGCTCCACGGTGACGGTACGCACCTCTGGCTCCGGTTCGGGCTGAAGCAGCAGAGCGGAACCGAGACCGATGGCGACCAGACTTGCGGCAATGCCATAGCCGCGCCACCAGCGCAGCTTGGCACGCGCTGTATCGGTCGAATCGTCATTGGCGGCGGGACCGGCAGGCGAAGCCGCTGCAGCAGTCATGGCAGCATTGGTGATTGCCGCATGAACGCGCGGCCAGAGCTCGGCATCAGGTGTAATCTCTTCGGCCTGATCGAGCAAAGGCGCGAACCGGTTCTCCCACCAATCCACATCGGCGGCGAATGCGGCATCTGTTGTCAGACGGGCCTCAAGAACAGCATGGTCCGCCGCATCGCGTAGGCGCAGCACATACTCCGCTGCGTCGAGCGCGCGCGCCATTTCGGGGGTCGGGATGTCGTCGTCGCTCATCGCGCCAGACAATCCTTCAGCTTCATCATTGCCCGGCGCATGCGGCTTTTCATCGTGGACAGCGGAACTTCGGCGGCTTCGGCCAGCGCGCGATAGGTCTTGCCGCCCCAAAAGGCGGCCTGGATCGCCGTGCTATTATCGCCGTCCAGTTCGTCGATACAGCCATGCAGCCTAGCCGCATCCTCACCCTCCAGCAGGATCTGGTCGGCGGTTTTCGCAGGATCGGCAAAGGTTCGCAGCCCATGATCCGAACCCATCTCCTCGGGACGGCGCGCCCGCAGGCGGTCGATCGCCCGATTGCGGGCGATGCGCGCCATCCAAGTGATCGGACTTGCCTTTGCGGGATCGAAGCGGTCAGCCTTTTCCCAAATGGTGATATAAACGCTTTGCAAGACATCCTCGGCTTCGTCCCTGTCATTGAGGATACGGAATATGATGCCGAATAGTTTCGATTGCGTGCGCAGGTAAACGCCGTGCATGTCCGTGTCGTCACCCGCCGCAATGCGCCCAAGCGCCGCGGACAGTTCTTCCCGCGCTTCTAGCTGGCTGGACATTGCGATAGTACGTAACGAACCTGCATGCGAGCGTTATACAGGTCAGGTGCCGTTAGGAAAGTCCATAATTTCCAACCGTCTTGCAACGGACAGATGACTTTTACGGAAATGGTCGGGGAGACAGGATTCGAACCTGCGACCCTCTGTTCCCAAAACAGATGCGCTACCAGGCTGCGCTACTCCCCGACACTGGAGGCCATCTGGCGGTTTCCCGGGCGAACCGCAAGGGGCTATTCGTAACGTTCTTCTTTCCACGGGTCGCCGACATTGTGATAGCCCCGCTCTTCCCAGAAACCTGGCTTGTCGGCGGCGGCGAAGGTGATACGCTTCAGCCACTTCGGGCTTTTCCAGAAATAGTAGCGCGGCACGACCAGCCGGACCGGACCGCCATGTTCGCGCGTGATAAGATCGCCGTCGTGGCTGTGCGCCAGCAGGCAATCCTCATCCAGGAAATCGGCGATGCGCAGATTTGTCGTATAGCCGTCATAGCTCGACAGCAGCACATGCGTCACCGCGTCCTCGACCCCGGCCATCTGCGCCAGATGCCGCGTCGTAACACCCGTCCAGCGATTGTCGTACCGGGACCACTGGGTGACGCAGTGAATGTCTGACACCATCTCGACCTGCGGCTCGGCGACAAACGCATCCCAGTCAAGCGTCAACTCATTCTGAACGAGGCCATCGACCTTCAATCGCCAGTCGGCGCGCGGCACGTCAGGCTGGATACCAAGGTCGAGGACGGGCCAGTTCTCCACCAGCTTTTGCCCCGGCGGCAGGCGGTCGACGCCATGCTCACCGGTCTTTCCGGTCAACAGGCGCCCCGCCCGCGCCCACGCCTGCTTGGTCTCGATCAGTTTCGCTTTGTAACCATTACCCATAACCGTGGAATTAGGCTGAGCGGCGGCGTCTCGCAAGCCGCGCCTGCCAGCGCCGTGCGACCCAGTAGCGCCAGAGAAAATTGATTGTCAGGAAACCTACAGCCGCTGAAATCGTACCCAGGAACACGCCGCCGACAATCCAAGGAACGGGAAGTTCCTTGGCAAGATCGGTCATGGTGATACCGTCCCTGATAATCGTTGTATCATGGCCGAGCAGCCAATCTCCGACCTTAATCTGAGCGGGATAGATAAAAAACATCGAGGCCGGATTGGACACCGATGTAAACAAAGCCAGCGCTGCGATGTTGGCCCGCGCCGAGACCGCTACCAGCGCGGCGAGGATAATCTGAAACCCAATAGGAATTGCAAAGCCCAGAAACAGCCCCAAAGCCACACCGCGCGCAACACTGTGCCTGTTAAAATGCCATACATTCGGATTGCCGATATAATGTGCGACCGGACGCAGCCAACGGCTTTTCGTAAGCCGCTCCCGCGACGGGGCATATCGCTTCAGCCAGAGCGCAATGCGCTTTGCGGGCGTCAAGACCGTCCTCCTGTTTCCGTGCGGTCCCTATACGACCCGCAGATAACCGAAATGTGAACCTGAGCGATTATATACCATGGTCTGCGACAAAGCGGCATGATCTGCATCACAGTGCCCAGCCTTTTTCGGGAATCAGCCCTTCTCACGCATCAGCCGGGCCTTGTCGCGTTTCCAGTCGCGGTCCTTTTGCGTCTGCCGCTTGTCGTGCAACTGCTTGCCCTTGGCGAGTGCCAGCTCGACCTTGGCCCGACCAGAGGAATCGAAATACATGCTGAGCGGCACCAGCGTCATGCCCTGCCGCTGGATCGCGCCTGCCAATTTATTGATCTGGCGACGTTTCAGCAGCAGCTTGCGCGGTCGCTTCGCCTCGTGGTTCTGCCGGTTGCCGTGCGAATATTCCGGGATGTTCGCGTTTACCAGCCACGCTTCGTCGTCGCGCACTTCGGCATAGCTTTCACCGATGGTAGAATTGCCGGTGCGCAGCGATTTCACTTCCGTGCCCTGCAGAACGATCCCAGCCTCAAACACATCCTCGATGTGGAATTCGAAGCGTGCCTTGCGGTTCTCCGCAATCATACGGTGCTTGTCGGCGGCCACGGACATCAGACCAGGCCCGCCCGTTCCAGCGCCGAGTCCACGACCGCCTCTTCCGCCTTCGTGCAGGATATCATTGGCAGGCGAATCTCGGGATCGCGCAGATTGCCCATGCGGTGCATGGCGTACTTCGCCGGACCGGGGCTGGGGCTGGCGAACATGGCGAGATGAAGGTGATGCAGGCGCATGGCGAGGCCGCGCGCATCGTCCCAGCGCCCCTCCAGGCAGGCGTCCATGAAATCGGCGCAAAGGCGCGGTGCGACGTTCGCCGTCACCGAAATCGCGCCATTCGCGCCCGACACCATCATGCCCAGCGTCAGTTCGTCGGAGCCGGACAATATACAGAAGTTTTCGGGACATTCGACCCGCGCCTGAACAACCCGCGCGACATCGCCCGACGCATCCTTGATGCCGGCGATATTGGGGACTTCGGCCAGCCGCGCTATGGTTTCCGGCGTCACGTCGGCAACCGTTCGTCCGGGGACATTATAGACGAAGACCGGCAGTTTCCCGACCTCGGCCACGGCACGGAAATGCCGGTACATACCCTCCTGATTGGGCTTGTTGTAATAGGGCGCGATGACGAGGACGGCGTCCGCGCCCGCCTTTTCCGCCTCGGCGACGTGCATGCAGGCGACCGCCGTGTCGTTGCTGCCCGCGCCCGCGATGACGGGCACGCGGCCTGCGACGATTTCTGCGACGCGCTTCACGACGGCGTGGTGTTCATCCAGGCTGAGTGTCGGCGACTCGCCGGTCGTGCCGCAGGGAACGAGGCCATGCGATCCCTCGGCCAGCTGCCATTCCACCAGCTTCTCCAGCGCTTTCCAGTCGACCTCGCCGCCGGAAAAGGGCGTCACAAGGGCAGGCATCGAGCCAGAAATTAGTTTCGCCAAAGGCCTGCTCCAACTTTTTGCATTGTCATGCGTTCACACAAGTGAATTTATACACAATCAACGCATGTAGGTATATGAACGGCTCTATGAACCAGAAGAAGCGCATGTCCACCCCTTCCCGCCTGTCGGCCCGTCTCCTGGCCGGCATTGGTCTCGGCGCGGTCGCTTTCAGCCTGCCCGTACTCGCCATGTTGCAGACCGGCGGTACCAATGTTGCCCCGCCGCCGCCCGCCGCAGTCGCAGTGCGTGTCCGCCCCGCCGCGGAAGTGGTCACGGAATGGGAGCGCCTGCTCAGCCCGCAGGTCACACCCAGCTTGCGCCAGGTAACGCAATTCCTGACCGACCATCCGGGCTTTCCAAACGAGGTCGAACTGCGCCAGCGCGGCGAAACGGCGATCAACGCCTACACGCCCGCCGTAGACCGGCTTGCCTTTTTTGCCGTCTCCGAGCCAATCACGGCGGAGGCCCGCTTTCGCAAGGCCGAGGCGTTGCTGGCTACGGGCAAGAGCGACGAAGCCATAGAGGAGGCGCGCAACGCATGGCGCTCCGGCTATATGGATGGCGAAGTGCGGGCGGAGTTCCTGTCGCGCTTCGGTGGCCAGATGCGCGCGGAGGACCACGCCAGCCGCGCCGATGTGCAGCTGTGGCGCGGCGACCTGACGGATGCAGCGGCCATGCTGTCGCTGCTGGGGCCGGACGACCGCACGCTGACATCGTCCCGCATCACCATACAGCGCGGGACTGCACGTGGCGGCGATCAGGTGTCGGCACGAGCCGCCATTTCGTCAATACCCGCCAATCTGTTGCAGCATCCCGGCTTTATTGAGGACACATATCAATTCTACCGTGCGACGGGCGCGAGCGGCGCGGCGCGGCAGCTGTTTGCCCAGGCGCGCATCGCCCCCGGCAGCGCGGGTGACGCGAACCGCTGGATGCAGGCGCATCTCAGCGCGACCGAAGCAGCGCTGGCAGACCGGCAATATCAGCTTGCCTATGACATCGCGTCGAAACATGGCGGTCTGAGTTTTACCGAGCCGCTCATCAACAACAGCGCGAAGGAACGCGACACCTTCACCAGTCTGGAATGGGATGCGGGCTGGACGGCGTTGCATTATCTGAACCGCCCCGGTGACGCCGTGCGGCATTTTCAGAATTTCTCCAACGCCGCAAAGTTCGCCGCCACCCGCTCGCGCGGGCTTTACTGGGCGGGCCGCTCAGCCGAAGCCGCTGGCCGTGCCGAAGCGCAGGCTTTCTATAATGAGGCCGCGCGCTACAAGCTGACCTTCTATGGCCAGCTTGCCCACGAGAAATTGGACCGCCCGCTCGACATAAGGCTCGACCCCGTGCCGCAACCGACGCCTGCGACGATCGCCGCCTGGAACAGCGATCCGCGTGTCGAGGCCGTGACGATCTATGGCCGCCAGGGCGACACCTCGAAGCAGAAGATGTTCCTGTCGGCCCTGGCGGACGATCTGACGACGGAGCAGCTGCCGTTATATGCGCGCCTTGCCGACCAGTGGGGTCACGAGCGGTTCGCCGTCCTCAATACGCGCGGCGCGGATGCGACCGGGCCGGACGCCGTGGTCGACCTGAGTTGGCGGCGCATGGCGCTGCCCGCCTCGGCGCGGCATATGTGGACCATGGTCCATGCGATCACGCGGCAGGAAAGCCAGTTCGAGCTGGACGCGGTCAGTCCCGCTGGCGCGCGCGGCCTGATGCAGCTGATGCCCGCAACGGCGAAAGAGACTGCGCGGAAGGTCGGCCAGCCCTACGATTATGGCGCCCTGACCCGCGATCGCGGCTACAACATCACGCTTGGGTCGGCCTATCTGTCGAACATGATCGACTATTGGGGTGGCAGCCATGTACTGGCGATCGCCAGCTATAATGCCGGTCCCGGCAACGTCCGTAAAAGGATCGAGAGATATGGCGATCCGCGGATGCCGAACACCGACGTGCTGGAATGGATCGAGGCGATCCCGTTCTACGAAACCCGTACCTATGTCCGCAACGTCCTTGAAAACGCGGTGATCTACGACCAGCTCGAACCCGGCAACCGAAAAGGCGGACCCGAAGAGGCCCGCCTCAGCTGGTATCTGGGGAAGAACGACCGGGGTTAATCAGCCCCGCGCATAACTGTAGCGATACTCGTCGCGCATTTCCGCCAGCGCATCGTCGATCTCCCAGCGCGACAGATAGCCGTCACGGTCATAATCAGCGAGCCTGTCGAAGGCATCGTTGGCACGGCGCGCTTCGCGCTTGCCCAGACGGCCATCGCGGTCGATATCATAGCGCCACATCACCCAGTGACGCGCCGCGGCATCGTCGCGCAACCACGGATATAGCGTGCGCCAGCCCGATGACGTGACGGGGCCATAATAGCCATATCCGGCGCGGTAATGGCGGCTATAGTCATAGCGGCTGTAGCGATTGTCCCAGCCCCGGAAGCTGACGTTCCAGAAATGCGGTCGGTAAACATAATGCGCGCGCGGGCGCACGATCACGCGGGGGCGATAATGACGCCCCTGCCGGTCGTAGCGCCGATTGTCGCGGCGAACGCGCCGGTCGCGCCGATCAAGCCGTTGTTCGCGCCGATCCAGACGCCGGTCTGCTCGCCTCACGTCCCGCGCACGGTCACGAACGCGTTCGCTCCGGCGGTCCAGACGTCTGTCCCGTTGACGATCGGCGCGGCGCTCGAAACGGCGATCAGCACGCATGTCCGCAGGGCGTTCCATCCGGCGTTCCGTCCGGACACCGCCACGTCGCTCTGCGCGCCTCTGGGAACGGACATCGCTCCGGTCCGCGCGGGGCACGGTACGGACGTCTGCGCGATTGCTGCGCCGTTCGGCCCGCGCTTCGCTTATGCGCTCGCTTCTTCGTTCGGCGCGCCTCTCGCTACTTCGGTCCGCGCGCACCTCGCTACGTTCGGACCGCACCTGACTGCCCCGATCACTTTGAGCGGCTGCGGGTACCGCAGCCAGCATCAGCGCGGCGGCGGCACTGCTGCACAGCAGCATGCTGGAAAGTTTTGATAATTCGATCGCCATTTCAGTCACTCCTGGCATCGTCCCTTGTTGAGATGGAAGATGCAGCAGCGAAGTTGAACCTGTCCTGAAGCAGCCCGTCGTCGTTCGTTCAGAACGCTTCGGCCGCCAGTTGCGCAATTCTTGGATCGAGCGACGGCGGCGTCAGATCGACGTCGCGTTCCAACACGGACAGCACAGCAGAAATCGCCGCCAGCCGCGCATTCTTCTTGTTGCGTCCATCGACCTTCACCCAAGGCGCATGGTCGGTGTCCGTCTTCGCCAGCATGTCGGCAATCGCCGCTTCATAAGCCGAACGTTTCGCGCGGTTGCGGAAATCGTCAGCCGACAGTTTCCAGTGTTTTGCCGGATCCGCCAGGCGTGCCTTCAATCGCTCGTCCTGCGACGCGGCATCCACATCCATGAAAATCTTGACGATGCGCGCGCCGTCGTCGGCCAGCGCGCGCTCGAAGTCGTTGATCTCGCGATAGGAGCGGCCCCATTCGGCGTCGCTGGCAAAACCCTCGACCCGCTCCACCAGCACGCGGCCATACCAGCTGCGGTCGAAGATGCCGAGTTCGCCGTGGGCGGGGAGCCGCCGCCAAAAGCGCCAAAGATAATGATGCTCCGCCGCTTCTTCGCTTGGCTTGGCGATCGGCCAGACATTGTAAAAGCGCGGGTCGAGCGGCGCGGTCAGACGGCGTATCGTGCCGCCCTTCCCCGCCGCGTCATGCCCCTCAAACACGATAACCGCCCGCCGCTCCGTCCGCATATAGACTGACTGAACGGTGTTGAGGCGCTCGTGTAGCGCGGACAGGTCTTGCTTATACGTCGCTGTCTTTGTCCCGCTCGCGCACAACCGTATCGGTCATCTTCGGCGCGGTCTTCGCTTTGGGCAGGTCGAGTTTCAGATGAAGTTCCTTAAGCTGCCGCGCGCTCACCGGCGACGGGGCGTTCATCATCAAATCCTCGGCGCGCTGGTTCATCGGGAACAGCACAACCTCGCGGATGTTCGGTTCGTTCGCCAGCAGCATGACGATGCGGTCGATACCGGGGGCGGAGCCGCCATGTGGAGGCGCGCCATATTTGAACGCGCCGATCATGCCGGCGAAGTCGCGGTCGACATCCTCCTCAGAATATCCGGCAATCTCGAAGGCCTTGTACATGATGTCAGGGCGATGGTTCCGGATCGCGCCCGACGAAAGTTCGACGCCGTTGCACACGATGTCATATTGCCATGCGAGGATGTCGAGCGGGTCTTTCGTTTCCAGCGCCTCCAGCTCACCCTGCGGCATGGAGAAGGGGTTGTGCGAAAAGACGATCTTGCCGCTCTCCTCGTCTTTTTCAAACATCGGGAAATCGACGATCCAGCAGAAGTCGAATCGTTCCTGATCGATCAACCCCAAGCTTTCGCCGATCCGCGTCCGTGCCGCGCCCGCCAGCTTGGCGGCCTCGTCCGGCTTGCCCGCGGCGAAGAAAACACCGTCATTCTCACCCAGGCCGAGCGCGTCGATAAGCTTCGCCGTCGCCTCCTCGCCATGGTTCTTGGCGATGGGGCCACCCGGCACACCGTCCGTGATCTTGATGTAGCCAAGGCCCGCATAGCCTTCGCCCCGCGCCCAATCGTTCATCTCGTCGAAGAATTTACGGCTTTTCGCACCCGCGCCCGGCGCTGGAATGGCGCGCACGACATTGCCGTTATCGACCATCTTGGCGAACAGGCCAAAGCCGGACCCTACGAAATGGTCACCGACATCGCTAATCTCGATGGGGTTGCGAAGATCAGGCTTGTCGCTGCCATATTTCAGCATCGCCTCACGATAGGGAATCCGCGGGAATGGAGCAGGCGTAACCTTCTTGCCGTTTGCAAATTCCTCGAACACCCCGCCCAGCACGGGCTCCAGCGCGGCGAAAACATCGTCCTGCGTGACGAAGCTCATCTCCAGATCCAGCTGGTAGAACTCGCCCGGACTGCGGTCCGCGCGCGCATCCTCGTCACGGAAACAGGGCGCAATTTGGAAATAGCGATCAAAACCGCCGACCATCAGCAGCTGCTTGAACATCTGCGGTGCCTGCGGCAGCGCGTAGAACTTGCCCGGATGCACACGGCTTGGCACAAGATAATCGCGCGCACCCTCCGGCGACGACGCGGTGAGAATGGGCGTCTGCAGCTCCTGAAACCCTTGGTCCGTCATGCGGCGGCGGATCGAGGAGATCACGTTGGAGCGGAGGAGAATGTTGCGATGCATCTTCTCCCGCCGCAGATCCAGATAGCGATATTTCAGGCGGATTTCCTCGGGATATTCCGCGTCGCCGAATACCGGCATCGGCAGTTCGGCAGCGGCGGACCGCACCTCCACGCTTGCCGCGCGCACTTCGATCTGGCCCGTGGGAAGGTCACTGTTCACCGTTTCGTCCGACCGTGCGACGACCTTGCCCGTCACTGTGACCACACTCTCGACGCGCAGGCGGTCGAGGACGGCAAAATCACCTTCGCCTTCCTCGGTTACGACCTGCGTAATGCCATAATGATCGCGCAGGTCGACAAACAGCAGCCCGCCATGATCACGCTTGCGGTGGATCCAGCCAGACAGACGCACGTCGCTGCCGACATCGGCTTTGGTCAGGGCGGAGCAGTTATGGGAACGATAAACGTGCATGATGAATGTGATCTTCCGGGAATGGGGGATTGAAGGACGCCCTAGGCAAAAGCGCCCAGCATTTCCAGTGACGGAATGCATCCGGCCGCCGTTAAGCTTTGTTAAGGCGCGCGAGATTATAGGGCGTGGTTCAACGACGATGCCTTCAAGGGAGCAGCGCATGTCATCAGCGCACAAACTGTTTGTCCCGACGGACAGTGAAGACTGGCACAGCGATCAGGACGATCTGGACGATGATGCGGATACTGCCGCCGAAGGATCGTTCGCCGAAATGAACATCGGGGTGCTGCGCCGTCCGTCGTCGGGCGCTGCCGAACCAAAAGCCTTTCCGGCGGGCACGGGCCATTCCCTGCGTCAGCGGATCAACCAGACCGGACAATATGAAATCGCCGACGACAGCGTGGAACACGATGCCCCCGGCCTGCTGGCACGGCTGTTCGCCCGTTTCCGCTGAACAGCCGTGAGCATATCATATGTTTGATTGCGCGACGTCCTGCCCTATGAGGCGGCGATGAGCGATTATGATCTGATTACCACGACCCGCGACCTCGAAGATTTCATCGACCACATCGCCAACGCCGATTTCGTCACGGTCGATACGGAATTCATGCGGGAAAGCACCTATTATCCTCAGCTTTGCCTGATCCAGCTGGAGGGCAATGGCCGCGCCGCCGCCGTCGATCCGCTGGCGGAGAATATCGATCTCACAGCCTTACTCGATTTTCTGGTCGAGGAGGAAGTCCTGAAGGTCATGCACGCTGCCGGCCAAGATGTGGAAATCATCTATAATTTGACGGGCAAGACACCCTGGCCCCTGTTTGACACGCAGATCGCCGCCATGGCGCTCGGTATGGGCGAACAGTTGGGCTATGCCGGTCTGGTGCAACAGATGCTGGGCATCACGCTCGACAAGGGCGCGCGGTTCACCGACTGGGCACGGCGTCCGCTCGACAAGCGCCAGCTGGACTATGCCATCGCCGACGTCACGCATCTGTCGGCTTTATTCCCGAAAATGCTGGAGAAGATAAAAAGTCTCAATCGCGGCGCGTGGCTGAACGAGGACATGAACCGGATGACCGATCCGGAGACTTACGCAAACAATCCGGAGAAGGCCTGGATGCGCGTCAAATTTCAGGGCCGCAATCAGGAGGCGCTGGGCCGCCTGAAGGCGCTGGCCGCCTGGCGTGAGCGGGAAGCGCAGGGCAAGGATCTGCCGCGTGGCCGCATCGTCAAGGACGAGACGCTGGCCGACCTCGCCGGACATCCGCCAAAGGACCAGAACGGCCTTGCCCGTATCCGCGGCCTGTCGAAAACCTGGGCGCAGAACGAGATCGGCGCACGCCTGATGGACGCCATTGAAAATGCAGATCCCATGCCGAAATCCGAAATGCCGGAAAAACCGCGTGGGCGGCCCCGGCTTGGCGCGGACTCGGCGCTGATCGCTGACCTTTTGAAGCTGCTGCTGAAGGTCCGCGCGAAAGAGGCCGACGTCGCCGCGAAGCTGATTGGGAAGGCACAAGACCTGGAACGCATCGCCGCAGGCGAGCGGGACAACAGTCCCCTGCTGGACGGCTGGCGATACGAAGTCTTCGGCAAGGACGCCTTGGCACTGGTCGAGGG
>JBARZR010000346.1:0-17925 GCA_049650205.1 Pacificimonas sp.
CTTTCCTAGCGGCTGATCGCTTCGTCCGCATGGGAATCCTCAGGCAGCGGCATGGTGGCCTGGGTGGCGATCAGGGCCTCGGCGAAGCTGGTCTGGTCTTCGCCCGCGACGGCGGCGCTCCGGCTCATGCGGAGAATGGTGAAGATGAGGACGCTGACGTGGACGGAGAGCGTCCAGACGAACAGCGCGGTCAGGCTGGTGAAGTTGATGAGGATTGACGCCGCTACAGGCCCGATGACCGCGCCGATGCCGAACAGGAGGAGGAGACCGCCCGCTGTCCCGACATATTCCGATGGCTGGACATGGTCGTTCATATGCGCGGTCGCGAGCGCGCCCAAGGGGAAGGAAAAGAAACCGAACATTGCGGCGGCGAGGAAAATGCCGAAAGGTATGATCGGCGCGGCGAACAGCATGAGGATGGCGGCGGCGATCGCGCCAAAGGTCGCCATGACGATAACGCGGCGGCGGTCCATGCGGTCGGAAAGGACGCCGAGGGGCCACTGCCCGATGGCGCCGCCGATGACGACTGCGCTCATGAAGATGGCGACGGAGGTGGCGGCGGAAGCGGTCCCGGCACGCTCGGCAGCGTATATGGGGCCGAGCGCCCAGAAACTGCCATTGGCGAGACCCGTGCCTATGGTGCCAACCGCGCCGACGGGCGACTGGCGATAGAGTTTTTTCAGGTTGATCTTCACGCTCTCAATGGCCGCGGGCTGGTCGGAGGTGGACAGCGCAAGGGGAATGGCGCTGATCGACACCAGGATCGAGGCGACGGCGAACAGCGGGAATTGCGCCGGATCGCCGAGAAGCAGGAGAAGCTGGCCGAGCGTGATGACGGTTAGGTTGATTGCAGTGTAAACCGAGAAGATCGCGCCGCGCGTCTCGTTGGTCGCCTTCTCGTTCAGCCAGCTTTCGATAACGGTGTAGAGAATGGCGAAACAGAAGCCGGTCGTGCCGCGCAGGATCCACCACAGGACCGGTTCCGATATCAAGGCGTGGGCAAGCGCAGTGGTCGAAGCGAGGGCGACGGCGGCGGCGAAAACGCGGATATGCCCTGCGCGCTGGAGGAGCCGCGCGGCGATCAGGCAACCAATCCCGAACCCGGCGAAATAGGAGGAGCCGAGAATGCCGATCTCGATCGCAGTCTGCGCGTCGATTTCGGCGCGCAGGGGGAGGAGCGCGCCCTGCAGTCCGTTGCCCATCAAAAGAAGGGCCACAGACAAAAGCAGCGCCCCGACGGGTGCGAGCGCTGCTCTCAAGGAAGGGGACGAATGTGATGGCGCGGCGCTCATGCCGCGCCGCTTAGCGGACCCGGCGGCGGATTCCGATACCTATCAGGCCGATTCCAAACAGGGCCAGCGCGCCCGGTGCGGGAACTTGCTGGATGCCGACGAGGTCCGCGACTTCGCGGAACAGCGCCTCATGTATGGGGGCCGTGAAATGCACGCCGTCGAAGGAGAAGATGCCGGTGCAGTCAATCTCCCCGTCCACGACTTCACGCACGTCGATGCAGTTCACGGTCGTGTCCTGCACGGGCAGGCCGAGCGCGGAGGGGTTGGTCTGAAGCGTGGTGAAGAAATCGAAATAGCTGAAATTGAAAATCTCCGCCTCGAGTTCCGCGGCGGCGAGACCGGCGAGTATCGCGGTTTCGAGTTCGACCGAGCCCGTTGCGCCGAGATTCGGAACACCCATGACGAGGATTTTGCGCGCACCGGCATCATCCAGGGCATCGACATTGGCGACGATGCGCGATGCCGCGAAGGCGATATATTCCTCCTGCGTGAAGGGGCCGGTCTCGCCGCGACCGATCGCGAAGATATCGTTACCGGCCATATTGATCGTGTGGAGCGCCTCGGCGTCGGCGCTTCCCCCCGTGGCGGCCAAATAGGTTGCGACCTGGAAATCCAAGTCCGGGATCGCGTCTCCGCCAGCAGCGAAGGTGCTGTTGTCGACGATGCGCGCGCCGCCGAAAGCATAGTTGTCGCCGCCCGCCAGCGATGCGGTCGTGAAGCTGCCCTCGATCTGCTGGTTCAGGAAATCGGTGAAGTCGGGGCCGTTTGTGAAGCGACCCATGAAATATCCCTGAGCGGGATTGGGGACGGCACCGCCGGTGATGATGCTGACATTGCCGGCATCGACCAGGCTGTCGCCGAAAACGACCAGATTGGAATAGGGAACCGCCGCGACGACGGTTGGAGTCGCGACAAGCGCTGCGGAAACGAGAGCGGATTTGACGAAAGACATGGCGATTTCCCCTTTGTGTTCTATTTTCATGACAGCGTAAGCGACGCGGTCATGACGTCATAGCTGTCGAAAAGGAGAAGCGTTACGCTGCCGTAAGATCCGTTGCGCGTTTGCGGAAAGTCAGCAGATCCTGCCAGGCCAGCCGTTTCTGCTCAGGCTGGCGCATTAGAAAGGCGGGATGGAAGGTGGGAAGGACAGGGTAGATTTCTCCCTCCACTTCGATGTCCCGCCACTTACCGCGCAGGCGCATGATGCCGGCTTCTGTTGCGAGCAGTGCTTTCGCGCTGGTGCCGCCGACGGTCAGGATCAGTTTGGGTTTCACGATGGCAATGTGACGGTGCAGAAGCGGCAGACACTCCGCTGCCTCCGGTGCCGACGGGGTGCGGTTCTGAGCGGGCCGCCAGGGGCTGAGATTGGTGATGTAGACGCTGTTGCGGTCTAGCTTGATCGCGGCGAGCATCTTGTCGAGCAGCTGTCCGGCGGGGCCGACAAAGGGTTTGCCTTCGCGCTCCTCCTGCGCGCCCGGCGCTTCGCCGATCACCATTATGTCCGCGTCGGGATTGCCGTCGGCGAAGACGAGGGACTTGTTATCGGCGCGGAGGGAGAGGGGGTAGGCTTTTGCCTCGGCGCGCAGGTCGTCGAGAGTATGGGCGGTGAGAGTCGTGGGAAATGCCGGATTTCGAGCGGCGACTTGCGCCGGCCGCTTCTGCCGCGCGTTCCGAGGCCGGTCATTCGGGCTTAAACCTTTCGCTGGCTCCTCACTTGAAGGGAGGGAAAATTGCGGTTTCAGCCAGGTTCCTGCCGCCTCGTCCACCAGTGCGTCGGCGCCGCTGTCGATCAGCCATTCGAGCGCGGCGGCAGCCAGGGCGGGGGTGAGGACGGCTTCGGATTCCATTACCCCCTTATGTGCGACAGGGGGCCGTCTGGCAAAATGCTGTTATTCGCCTTAGGTGAAGGTGTGAATTTCTGATCTTTGGGGAATATCGGCGTGAGTGAAGTTGAACGCGAATCGATGGAATATGATGTCGTCATCGTCGGCGGTGGCCCGGCGGGCCTGTCGGCGGCGATCCGGCTGAAGCAGCAGGCGGCGGCGGACGGGAAAGAGATTTCCGTCTGCGTGCTGGAGAAGGGGTCGGAAATCGGCGCGCATATCCTGTCGGGCGCGGTGGTCGATCCGAAGGCGCTGGACGAGCTGCTGCCCGAATGGCGCGCCGAAGAGGGTCATCCGATGACCGTCCCCGTGGAGGGCAATCACCACTGGATCCTGACCGGTGGCGGACAATATGAAATCCCGCACATTTTTCTACCCCCCTTCATGGACAATGACGGCTGCTACACGCTCTCGCTGGGCAATTTCTCGCGCTGGCTCGCCGAGAAGGCCGAGGCGCTGGAAGTCGAAATCTTTCCCGGTTTCGCGGGCGCGGAAGTGCTGTTCAACGACGACGGCAGCGTGCGCGGCGTCGCGACTGGCGTGTCGGGCGTCGCCAAGGATGGGGAAAAGAAGCCGTCCTTCGAACAGGGTATGGAACTGCACGGCAAATACACGCTGTTCGCCGAGGGTGTGCGCGGACATCTGTCGAAGGAACTCAAGCGCATATTCTCGTTGGACAGCGACTGCGATCCGCAGATTTACGGCCTTGGCATCAAGGAGCTGTGGGATATCGAGGACGACAAACATGTCCCCGGCACGGTGATCCACACGCAGGGCTGGCCGCTGGACGACGCCAATGGCGGCGGCTTCATCTATCATCAGGCGGACGGGCAGGTCGCGATCGGCTTCGTTGTGTGGCTGAGCTACAAGAATCCGCATCTGTCGCCGTTCCAGGAAATGCAGAAGTGGAAGACACATCCGGCGATCGCCGAGATGCTGAAGGGCGGCAAGCGTGTCAGTTACGGCGCGCGGGCGATCAACGACGGCGGGTATCAGTCGGTGCCGAAGCTGGCCTTTCCGGGCGGCGCGCTGATCGGCTGTTCCGCAGGCTTCCTGAACGTGCCGCGCATCAAGGGTTCCCATACCGCAATGAAAACGGGGATGATGGCGGCGGAGGCGGCCTATGCGGCGGTCATGGAGGGACGTCAACATGACGAGCTGACCGCCTATCAGGCCGCCTATGACACGAGCTGGGTCAAGGAAGAGCTGCGCGTCGTACGAAACACGCTGCCTCTGGTAAAAAAATTCGGCGAGGTTGCGGGGACAGCACTGGCGGGCTTCACGATGTGGTGCGAGCATCTGAGGCTGAGGATGCCGTTCACCATGCACCACAAGCCCGACCACGAGCAGATCGGTCGCAAGGAGCATTTCCACAAGCCCGATTATCCGAAACCCGATGGTGTTTTGACCTTCGACCGGCTGTCCTCGGTATTCCTGTCGAATACCAATCATGAAGAGGACCAGCCGCCGCATCTGGTGCTGAAGGACAAGTCCGTCCCCATCGCGCATAATCTACCGCTCTATGACGAGCCGGCGCAGCGCTACTGCCCGGCAGGCGTTTACGAGGTCGTCGGCGAAGAGGAGGGCAATCCCGAATTCGTCATCAACGCGCAGAACTGCGTGCACTGCAAAACCTGCGACATCAAGGATCCGACGCAAAACATAAACTGGGTTGTGCCAGAGGGCGGCGGGGGACCGAACTATCCCAACATGTAGTGTATATGACCGCCACGTTCCGCCCCGGAGTTTCCATGCGTAACCTTTTCCTTGCCGCGATCCTTGCTGGCACTGCCATGCCCGCCACCGCGATATCCTTGGTCGAAGAGCGCGGCCTGTCGGATTACGTGCAGGGGCGCTATGCGTCGGCAAATGGCGATCTGGGCCGTGCGGCGGAATTGTTCGAGGACGCGCTCGGCTACGCGCCACGGGAACCGCATCTTCTGAAGATCACGTTCGAACTGGCTATCGGGTCGGGCGACGAGGATCTGGCGGTCGGGGCGGCGCGGCGACTGGCATCGGACGGGAGCAGCGACAGCGGGTTGCACATGCTGCTGGCCGCGGATGCGCTGAAGCGGCGTAAATGGGATGTTCTGGAACGGAATATGATGGCGCTGGAGGCGACGGGCTTCGGCGCGCTGGCGGCCCCCATAGTCGAGGCCTGGACATTGGAGGCGCGCGGCAAGTCGAAGGCGGCGCGCGCACTGCTGACTGCGGAGGCGCCGGACGGGTTTGCGGGAACCTACTGGGCCGAGCATCGCGGCCATCTGGCGCTGGCATCGGGCAAGGAAGAGGAGGCGATCGCCGCCTATCGTACGCTGATTACCGATGACGAAGGCCGCAACAGCCGCATCCGCATAGCGCTGGCGCAGGCGCTTCAGGAACAGGGCGACGAGGCCGAAGCCTTAAGAATATTGGAAGAGGCACGCTCCCATCCTGACGTGACGGAAGCCAAGTCGCGGCTTGGTGCGGACAAGGATATCGACTTCGCGCCGGATGACGCGCGCGCGGGTATGGCGACACTGCTCCTTCGCATGTCGGCCGACCTGTCGCGCGACCGCGCCGCACCGATCGCCCTGACCTTTGCGAGGATCGCCACCTGGCTGGACCCGGACGATGCGAGCGGCTGGCTGATGGTGTCGCAGATCCTGGCGCGGGGTGAACAATATGAAGGCGCCCTGGCGGCGGCGCGGCAGGTGGGTGCGGACGACCCCGCCGCCGGTTTGGCGCGCGCGCAGGAGGCGGCGCTGCTGACCGCGCTGGAACGGGAGACCGAGGCGCTCGCCATGCTTGAGGCGGCGGCAGCGAGTTCGACACCGACCTCGGAGGATTTTGTGCGTCTGGGCGACGCCTATCAGGGCGAAGACCGTTTTGCCGAAGCCATCACCGCCTATCGTCGCGCGCTCGAAATCGACACGGACAATGACGAAGTCGTCTGGCAGACCTGGTTCCTGATCGGCGCGGCGGAAGAGCAGAATGGCGACTGGCAGGCGGCGGAAGTCGCGCTCAGGATGGCGCTCAAACTGTCGCCGGAGCAGGCGATCACACTCAACTATCTGGGCTACACGCTGCTGGACCGGGGCGTGAAGCAGGACGAAGCTATCGAGCTGATCGAGGAAGCGCATCGGCTCGAGCCGAATGACGGACATATCACCGATTCTCTCGGCTGGGCGGAATACCGACTGGGACAGTATGAGAAGGCTGTCGAAACTCTGGAAGCGGCGATTGCAGATGTGCCCGACGACGCCACGATCAACGACCATCTGGGCGACGCCTACTGGCAGGTGGGACGGCACATAGAGGCGCGCTTTCGCTGGCAGGCCGCGCTGCTGGGCGAACCCACCGAAGAGCAGGTGGAGGCCATCAATGCCAAGCTGACCTATGGCTACGAACGCGGTGTCGTCATGGCGGAAGCGGCGCAGCCCGCGTCGTAACTTGTTGGGCCGGGACTGACATTCCATGCCCATGAGCGATAGCGAAACGGCCTATGCGAAACTGAACCTCGCGCTTCATATCCGGCGGCGGCGCGACGATGGCTATCATCACCTGGAAACGCTGTTCGCCTTTTGCGAGAACGGCGATGTCATGCGGGTTTCAAGTTCCAAAGAATTTTCTATGACCATGGATGGGCCTTTTGCGCAAGGATTGGACGGTGGGGACGATAACCTGGTCATGCGCGCGGCTTCCCTGCTGCGCGAAGAAAGCGGCACGTCCAGAGGCGCGGCGCTTCATCTTGAAAAACACTTGCCGGTCGCGAGCGGTATCGGCGGCGGTTCGGCGGATGCCGCCGCGACGCTTCGACTGCTGAACCGCCATTGGCAACTGGACTGGACACTGGACCGGCTGGCGGAGCTGGCGCTGCCTTTGGGTGCGGATGTTCCGGCCTGCGTTTTCAGCCGGACCATGCGCGGCGAGGGCGTGGGGGAGAAGCTGGAGCGGATCGACGCGCCGGAACTGGCGGAAATCGCTGTCCTGCTGGCGAACCCGCGGCTGCCACTCTCGACCGCGACGGTCTTCGGCGGTTGGGACGGGGTTGACCGGGGCGGCTTGGGGCACGGCGATATCCTCGCCGCCGCACGGGCAGGCCGCAATGATCTGACGCCGACCGCGCTATCGGCGGCGCCGGAAATCGCCGAGGTCATCGACTTTCTGACTTCCCGGCCTGGGTCCGATCTGGTGCGCATGTCAGGATCGGGTGCGACCTGCTATGCCCTGTTCGCAAATAGCGAGGCCGCGGTCGCGGCGTCAGAGCATGTTCGTGCGCGCAGACCGCAATGGTGGTCAATGCTGTCCAAGCTCCGCGGCTGAGTGAAAAATATCGGGACCGGCTCTTGCTCCCTGTCAGACCGCGTTGTCCCGAATCGGGACGCTTGGCACGTTTCCAAGAATGATTTTCGCTGATTTGATAGGGGCTTTTCGGCTGGCACATACCTTGCTGTGCAGGATATGCAGTCAGCATGTGGCCGTCGCCCCTCGGGGTCACAACACCGCTCCTGACAAGGCTCCGGTCACGGACGGGTGGGCTCTTACGCCCCTTTCCCCCGTTTCCGCACCGGCGAACTGAAGGCGGCGGGACGGCAGGTCCGCCGCCGCTTTTTTTCATCGGCGAATGCGCGTATGAAGGATGGCATGAACATCATGCCAGACAAGATCGTCGCCGCTCCTGAACGCGCTTCTTTTGATTGGGAAGACCCGCTCGGCCTCAATGAGCTTCTGACCGAGGACGAAGTGATGATTCGCGATAGCGCGCGATCATTCGCCGACAAGGAGCTGGCGCCCATCGTGCGGGAGGCGAACCGAAAGGAAACCTTCGACCCCGAATTGATGAAGGCGTTCGGCGCGGCAGGCCTGCTGGGCTCGACCATCGAGGGCTATGGCTGCGCCGGGGCGAGCTATGTTGCCTATGGTCTGATCGCGCGCGAGGTCGAGCGGGTTGACAGCGCCTATCGCAGCGCGATGTCGGTGCAGTCTTCACTCGTGATGCACCCGATCCATGCCTATGGGACGGAGGAACAGCGGACACGTTATCTGCCGAAACTGGCTACTGGCGAATGGATCGGTGCCTTCGGTCTGACCGAGCCCGACGCAGGCTCTGATCCCGGCGGCATGAAAACACGGGCGCGCAAGGATCGCGATGGCTATGTCCTGAACGGCGCGAAGATGTGGATCACCAATTCGCCGATCGCTCAGGTCTTCGTCGTCTGGGCGAAGGACGATGATGGCGACATTCGCGGGTTCGTGCTGGAACGCGGTGACAAGGGGCTGTCGACACCGAAAATTGAAGGCAAATTCTCCCTGCGCGCCTGGGTGACCGGCGAGATCGTCATGGAGGATGTGCGCATCCCGGCGGACCGGCTGCTGCCCAATGTGAAGGGTCTGAAGGGACCGTTCGGCTGTCTGAACAAGGCGCGCTACGGCATCAGCTGGGGCGCGATGGGCGCGGCGGAATATTGCTGGCATGCGGCCCGGCAATATGGCCTGGACCGGCATCAGTTCGGTAAGCCATTGGCCGGGATGCAGCTGTTCCAGAAGAAGCTGGCCGATATGCAGACGGATATTTCGCTGGGCCTGCTGGGGTCGTGGCGCGCGGGTCGGCTGATGGACGAAGGGCGGCTGCCGCCGGAAACCATTTCCATTCTGAAGCGCAACAATTGCGGAAAGGCGCTGGACATTGCGCGAATGTCGCGCGACATGCACGGCGGCAACGGGGTCAGCGACGAATATGGCGTGATTCGTCATGTCATGAACCTGGAGGCGGTGAACACTTATGAAGGTACGCATGACATCCATGCGCTGATCCTGGGCCGCGCGCAAACTGGCATACAGGCGTTCTTCTGATGCACTGGCCCGCTCTCGACTATTCGGCAGAGCGGGACGTTTACGAGACGGTCCATGCCTATTGCCAGGTCATCGGCAAGCTGCCGACCCGCCTAACGCCCTGGGTCAACCATGGCTGGCATGTCGCCCTGAAGGTCGTGCCGCGGGGATTTCGCACCTATGTCCTTCCTGCTGGACATGACGATTATGAGGTGCTGCTGGACCTTGTTTCGGGAAGTGTCTGGATCAGCGCGTCGAACGAGCGTGCGGCGGAATTTGAACTGACAGGACAGTCGGTGAGCGCCTTCGCCGAGCAACTGACGGATGCCCTGGACAGCGTTGGCGCATCCGCGCCCTTATGGGGCGGGCCGAACGAAGTGGAGCTGGCAGTGCCGTTCGCCGAGGACGAGCGCGAGCGCGTCTGGAATGGCGAGGTCGCGCGGCGGCTGCACCGCGCCTTTGCCAGCGTCGATCGTGTGTTTCAGGGTTTCCGGTCCGGCTATGTCGGGAAATCGTCGCCATCCCATCTGTTCTGGGGCAGCTTCGACCTAGCGGTGACGCGTTTTTCTGGACGTACCGCGCCGCTCCATCCGGGCGGATTCCCGAATTTGCCTGACCGGGTTACGAGGGAAGCCTATAGTCACGAAGTCATCAGCGCGGGGTTCTGGCCGGGTGGCGGCGGTTTCGATGAAGCGGCGTTTTACGCCTACGCCTATCCCTCGCCTTGTGGTTTGCAGGACTTGCCGGTGCAGCCCCACGCGGCGGCCTGGCATGAAGGGCTGGGCGAATATGTTCTGCCCTATGCCGCCGTGCGCGCCGTCAGCGATCCCGAAGCGGCCTTGATGTCCTTTCTGCAAAGCAGCTATGCGGCGGCTGCGGGATTGGCAGACTGGCCGGATGGCCTGACGACAATTCCCGCTATCATCGGGCACCCGCCAGGTAAGGAAAAAACATGAAGCAGGTTTCAACAGGCTTTGCAGTGCTTGCTGCTTGTGCCATCGGTCTGGCAGGGTGCGACGGTGACGCGCCGGAACCGTCGGATGACGCCGTTGATAGCGCTCCAATTCCCGTCGAAAATACCGGTTGGGTGACCAGTGGCATTGGCCCCGATGGGCAACAGATCGGCTGGTCGGACGGAACGGGCGGCGTCGTTTTTGCGATGTCCTGTCTGCTCGATCCGGCGCGGCTTCGCGTGGTGGCACCGGGCATGGGGGAAGCGGGTGATACCGGCGAGTTGACGCTGAACGCGGGCGACCTGCCCATCGCCTTGCAGGCCTTGCCCGACCGCGCGCCGGAGATTGTTGCGGACGTGGCGCTCTCGCCGGAGCTGGTGGCGACGCTGGGCTCAGCGACCGAACTCGGCTTGAGCTATGGCGGCGAGACATTCGGCCCTGTGCCCGCGCCCGAGGACAATCTGATGAGCGGGTTTTCCGCCGGCTGCGCGACGACATTGAATATCGAAGCGGCGGAGGCCCAGCGCGAAGATGACACGCCTTAGCTGAGACGCCTTTCGAATTCCGTCCAGTCGAAGCTCCGCACTTGTTTCAGCGCGTTCGTGTCCGAATCCCATAAGTACAGTGAGGGAAGCGGCACGCCGTTGAACGTGGTTGTCTTCACCATGGAATAATGCGCCTGATCGAGGAAAGCGAAACGTTGGCCAGGGGCTGGCGGTGTTTCGAAGGAATAGTCGCCGATGATGTCCCCGGCCAGGCAGGACGGACCGCCTAGCCGGTAGGTTTCGTCCGCCGCTGCTGCTGCGGACTCGTCTAGCAGGGCGGGCCGGTAGGGCGCTTCTATCACGTCGGGCATGTGGCAGGTGGCGCTTATGTCCGTAATGGCGATGTTGGTGTCGCCGTTCTGAAAGATGTCGAGGGTTTCGCCGATCAGGATTCCGGCGTCGAGGGCCACGGCTTCTCCCGGTTCCAGCCAAACTTGTAGGTTATATTTGTCGGCGATGTCGCGCAGCAGTTTCACGAGGCCATCGCGGTCGTAATCGGCGCGGGTGATGTGATGCCCGCCGCCCAGGTTCAGCCAGTCAAGGCGGTGGAGGAGCGGACCAATCCGTGGTTCCAGCGTGGCCCATGTTTCGGCCAGCGGTTCAAATCCCTGCTCGCACAGGCTGTGCATGTGCAGGCCGCTGATGCCCGACAGATGCTCCTCGCGCAGTTGCGACACGGGAAAGCCAAGGCGGCTACCGGGGCTGGCGGGGTCGTATTTCGGAATGTCGCCGGTGGAATGCTCGGGGTTGATGCGCAGGCCGATATCGAAGGTCTCCCCGGTGCGGTCGAGGAGATCGCGGAAGCGCGCATGTTGAGTGGGCGTGTTGAAGACAATGGTATCCGACAGCGCCGCGATTTCGGGCAGGTCGGCGGCCTTGTAGGCGGGGCAGTAAGTCTCGATGTGGCCGGGATAATGCTTTGCCGCCAGACGCGCCTCCCAGAGGCCGGACGCGCAGGTGCCGTCGAGCGGTCCATGCGTGATGCTGGCCGTTTCCCACATCGAAAATGCTTTCAGCGCCAGCAGGATCCTGGCACCGGAACGTGTCTTGATATCAGACAGCGTGGCGAGATTGCGCCTGAGCGCGGCGGCGTCGACGACGAAAGCGGGCGTCCCGACGCGCGCGAGATCGAAGTCGCGGAAGGCGCCAGGATCGCCGGCCTGCGTGGTCATCATGTCGCTAAAACTCCAGCGGTCCGTCCAGTTCCCTTACCTGCCAGGGCAGGCCATGGTCGGTCAGCATGGCCATGAACGGGTCGGGATCGAACTGTTCCATGTTGAACACGCCTTTCCCGGACCAATCGCCCTTCAGCATCATGGCCGCGCCGATCATGGCTGGCACGCCGGTGGTATAGCTCACCGCCTGGTTGCCGGTTTCTTCGTAAGCGGCTTCATGGTCGCAGACATTGTACAGGTAGAACGTTTTTTCGCCGCTGCCGTCCTGCGGCGCGCCGGTGGCGATATCGCCTATGCAGGTCTTGCCTTTTGTCGTCGCGCCTAGGCCTGCGGGTTCGGGGAGAACCGCCTTCAGGAATTGAAGGGGGACGATTTCCTTGCCCTCATAAGTAATCGGTTCAATGCTGGTCATGCCGACATTTTGGAGAACCTCCAGATGCGTCAAATAGGCGTCGCCGAAGGTCATCCAGAAGCGGGCGCGTTCGAGTTCGGGGATGTGTTTCGCGAGGCTTTCCAGTTCCTCGTGGTACATCAGGTACATGTTTTTCGGGCCGACTTCGGGGAAGTCGAAGGTCTGCTTGTGCGACAGCGCGGGGGATTCGATCCATTCGCCGTTCGCATAGTGACGGGCAGGGGCGGTGACTTCGCGGATATTGATTTCCGGGTTGAAATTGGTCGCGAAGGCCTGACCATGATCGCCACCATTGCAGTCGAGAATGTCGAGCGTACGGATGGTCTTGAGATAATGCTTGCGGATATAGGTGGCGAAAACGCTGGTGACGCCGGGGTCGAAGCCGGAGCCGAGCAGCGCCATCAGGCCAGCCTCCTTGAACCGGTCGTGATAATTCCATTGCCAGCTATATTCGAACTTCGCCGTGTCGAGCGGTTCGTAGTTCGCCGTGTCCATGTAATGCGTGCCGGTCTTCAGGCACGCCTCCATCAGGTTTAGATCCTGATAGGGAAGGGCGAGGTTGACGAGAAGGTCGGGCTTCACCTTGTCGATCAGCGCGCTGGTTGCCTCGACATCGTCGGCGTCGATGGCGTGGGTGGCGATGGTCCGGCCGGTGCGTTCGTGGACGGATTTGGCGATGGCGTCGCATTTGGAAATCGTGCGGCTGGCGAGGGTGACCTTACCGAAGATATCGGGGTTCATGGCCATCTTGTGGACCGCGACCGAGGAGACGCCGCCTGCGCCGATGACGAGTGTTTGGCCGGGGGTGTTCATGGGGTGTCTCCAATAGTCATTCGTCATACCGGCGAAGACCGGTATCCAGTCCTGCGTTTCATGGCCGAAACCCTGTCCGAATTGACGGCCCCGGACCGGACCCCGGTCTTCGCCGGGGTGACGGTTTAGGTTTGCTGCCCGAAGATCGGGACGACGCCGCCGGTTTCGGGCTGTTCGATTTGATCAACGTAGAGCGTCGCCATCGGTTCATCCTCGACCTCGACGGTTTCGGAATCACCGAAGCCATTGAAGGCGGTGCGCATCGCCGCTCCATAGGCGCCGAGCATGCCGATTTCGATATAGTCGCCGGTCTTGATGTCCGCAGGCAGCGCGAAGGGGCCGGGCATGTGGTCGATGTCGTCGCAGGTGGGGCCGAAGAAGCTGAAGTCCTCCAGCGGTGCGGTGGAGGGCTCGGCGCGGGCGAGTTCTACCGGGAAGCGCCAGTTCACATGCGCGGCGTCGAACAGCGAGCCATAGGCACCGTCGTTGATGTAGAGCGTGTCGCCTTTGCGCTGCTCCACACGGACGAGGACGCTGGCATATTCTGCGCAAAGCGCGCGGCCGGGTTCGCACCAGAGTTCGGCGCTGTAGCTGATCGGCATGTCCTCATATTCGCGCGATATCACGTCGAAATAGGAAATCAGCCGGTCGGGGCTCATGCCGGGATAGACGCTGGGGAAACCGCCGCCGACGTCGATGACGTCCACGGTCACGCTCGCCTCCGCGATGCAGGTGCGAGCGAGGCGGATGGCGTCGACATAGGCCTGCGGGCTCATGGCCTGCGACCCAACGTGAAAGCAGATGCCGAGCGCGTCGGACGCCTGTCGCGCGGCCATCAGGAGCGGGGCTGCGTCTTCGGGGCGTACGCCGAATTTCGACGCGAGGCTGAGCTTCGCATGTTCGGAGGACACGCGCAGGCGCACACAGAGCCAGAGGTCGTCGGGCGCGCCGGTGGCAGCGACGATCTTGTCGAGCTCGTCCTGGCAATCGAGCGAGAAGGTCTTCACACCATGTTCGAAATAAGCCTCGGTAATCGCCTCGGCGGACTTCACCGGATGCATGAAGCAGAGCGTCGCGTCGGGGAGGACGGCGCGGACAAGACGGACTTCATTGATCGAGGCGACGTCGTAATGCGTGATGCCCGCATTCCATAGGGTGCGCAGGAGGTCGGGCGACGGATTCGCCTTCACCGCATACATGCTGCGGCCCGGAAAGTTTTCGGTGAAGAACTGCGCCGCCCGCATCGCCGCATGAGGGCGCACGAGGGTCACTGGCGAGGTCGGCCGCGTCGCGGCCGCTACACCGAGGGCGTTATGAAACTTTCGCAAGGCAAGGGACCTCCAAGGGGCGTAAGGGAACATGTACACCGTCTTGCCGGAGGTTCGCCCTTGAGACAGCAAGGCGCGATATAGGAACCGCGAAGGGGGACGTAAAGTGTCAGATGAAGTGCCGGATCTTGCAGATGTGCGCGCGGCGGCGGCGCGGATTTGGAGCGTGGCCGTGCGGACGCCGCTGCTGCGGTCAGACGCACTGGATGAACTGACCGGTGGGCGGGTGTTCCTGAAGGCGGAATGCCTGCAGCTGACGGGAAGTTTCAAGTTTCGCGGAGCCTACAACCGGCTGGCGGCTCTGGAAAAGGGCGAGCGGAAGGCAGGTGTGGTGGCGTTTTCGTCAGGCAACCATGCGCAAGGCGTGGCGCGGGCGGCGAAGCTGCTGGATATCGCCGCGACGATCGTCATGCCGGGGGACGCGCCCGCAATGAAGGTGGAGCGCACGCGGGCGGATGGCGCGGAGGTCGTCCTTTACGACCGGCTGACGGAATCGCGTGAGGAGATCGCGGCGCGACTGGCGGCGGAGCGGGGGGCGACGCTGGTGCCGTCCTTCGACGATCCCTTCATCGTGGCCGGACAGGGGACGGCGGGGCTGGAGATCGCGGAGGACCTGTCCGCGCTGGGCCTGAGGGCGGACATGGCGGTGGTGTGCTGCGGCGGCGGCGGCCTGTCGAGCGGGATCGCACTGGCGCTGGCAGATGCGGATATCGTGCTGGCGGAACCGGAAGGCTATGGCGACGCAGGGGCGTCGATGTGGTCGGGGCGGATCGAGGAGGTGTCGACGCCGGGAAAGACGCTGTGCGATGCGCTGCAGACCTTCCGGATTTCGCCGCTGACATTCGGGCTGTTGTCGGCGCGCGGCGCGAAGGGCGCTACCGTCAGTGACGACGAGGTCAGGGCCGCGATGCGGTTCGCGTTTCAGGAGCTGAAACTGGTGGTCGAACCCGGCGGTGCGGCGGCGCTTGCGGCGCTGCTGGCGGACAAGGTCGATGTTGCCGGGAAAGTGGTGGCGGTGACGCTATCGGGAGGCAATGTCGACGCGGTGACCTTTGCAGCCTGTATGGCCTAGAAAGCTGCGCTTTTCACGTTTTTCTTAGGCGCTTTGTGCGCAGGCGCGGCGTAGTTGCCTGCCAGGATGGCTTCCAATTCCTGCGCGACGAAGGCTGCGCCGTCGGCGAGGCGTTTCAGGTCGCCTGCGAAGCTAGCGGCGTCATGACCGGGGCGGGCGAGGGTCATGGCGTCGGTCAGGCTGTCGAGCAGGCTGACCGCGGTTTCCCCCGCATAGTCGCAGGCCAGCGCGCCCTCTGTCCGAACCGGTGTCATCACGCTCATTATCTGTCGTCCCCATTGTTCAGGCGTCCCGTGATTCGGGATTTAGGGCGGACAGGGTTAAGAGCCGGTGTAGGTGCTGCGGTACCATTGCTCGACATTGGATGTCGTCGCCATATCGACGCTCAGGCCGAGTTTGGTGCGCCGCCAGAGGACATCCTCCGCCGATGTCGCCCATTCCTCGTCGGTCAGATAGATCAGCTCGGTTTCGAAAATGCCGCCCAGATTGCGGCCAAGTCCATCCTCAAGCATCAGCACGGCGCGTGTGCCGTAGAGATTGGCGAGCCGTTCGACGATTTGCGGATCATAATTCTCGAACCGCTCAATCAGGGTGCTGCGCCAGATACGGAAACTTTCCCGCGCGGACATGCCGGGCTGCACGGGAATGTCGCCGCCGGGAAGGGATGCGTCCGCCGTCCAGGGCTGGCTGTCGGGGTAGAGTTTGGCGAGAACCGCCTCCGCCAGAAGGCGGTAGGTGGTCAGCTTGCCGCCGATGACGGTCATGGCGGGAACGTCCGCATGGTCGCGCAGCTGCCATTCGCGGCTGGTTTCCCCGGCGTCCTTGCCCTCCTCCAGTACGAGCGGGCGGATGCCGGCGAAGGCGGCCACGACGTCCTCGCGCGCAACGGGACGGGCGGCGTAGCGGTTGGTCGCCGCGATCAGATAGTCGATCTCCGTATCGGTGATCTTCGCGTCGCCTGGACCGTCGACGTTCGTCTCCGTCGTGCCGATCAGGCTGTAGCGGTCGTGATAAGGGATGACAAAGATGATGCGGCCATCCGGCTGCTGCAGCATGAAGGCGTCCTGCTGCCGCCCGACACGGGGGACGACGATGTGCGCACCCTGCACCAGATTCAGGCGCGGCGCGTCCTTCAGCTGGAGCGCCGAGCGGGCGACCTTCTCCGCCCAGGGGCCGGTGCAGTTCACGATCTGCTTTGCGTAGAGTTCCCGTCCGGATTCCAGGATGACGAGCCAGCCATCGTCCGCTGGAAAGGCGGACTTGACACCATCATGGGTGACGATCTCCGCACCCTTCATGGCGGCGTCCTGCGCGTTTAGGATGCAGAGGCGGCTGTCGTCGATCCAGCCGTCCCAGTATCGGAACGCCTTTTTGTAGCGCTTGTCGATGGCGAAGCCCGCCACGTCGCGGCGCAGGTCGATGCGGTCGGAATCCGGGATGGATGTGCGCTTCGCCAGCCGGTCGTAGAAGAACAGCCCAAGACGGATCATCCATGCCGGACGGGTATCCTTCGATACCGGCAGCACGAAGCTGAGCGGCCAGCTGATGTGCGGGGCGAGGCCGAGAAGGGTCTCGCGTTCGGCCAGCGCCTTCTTCACCAGCGCGAACTCATAAAACTCCAGATAGCGCAGGCCGCCATGGATCAGCTTCGTCGAGGCGGAGGATGTTGCGCCACCGATATCGCCGGCATCGACCAGCGCGACCTTCAGCCCGCGCCCTGCGGCATCGCGCGCGATGCCGCAGCCGTTGATGCCTGCGCCAATGACGAGAAGGTCATGGCTGTCGCGGTAGATGGGGCCCTGCATGGGCTTTTCCATAGCGCCCCGCCCGCGCTATGGAAGTCATATGACGCAACATATTCTCGTTATCGACGAAGGCACGACGTCGACGCGCGCGGTCGCCTTTACGCTAGACGGGCGGATCGCGGCGGAGGCGCAGCAGCCGCTGACACAGGGTTTTCCCAAACCGGGCTGGGTGGAACATGACGCGGGCGAAATCTGGGCGCGCAGCCTGGCCTGTGCCGAGGAGGTCGCGGAGAAAGTGAACCCGGCCACGGTCGCGTGTGTCGGCATCACCAATCAGCGCGAGACGGTGGTGTTCTGGGACCGGAAGACGCGCCAGCCGCTGTCGCCAGCGATTGTGTGGCAGGACCGGAGGACGGCGGAGATGTGCGCGAAACTGAAGGCGGCGGGGTATGAGCCCGATGTGCAGGCGAAAACCGGCCTGCTCCTCGATCCCTATTTCAGTGCGACGAAGATCGGCTGGGCGCTGGAACATTGGCCGGCTGTGAAGCGCGGGGCGGATGCGGGGACGCTGTGTGCGGGTACGGTGGATAGCTATTTGCGCTTTCGCCTGTCGAAGGGCGAGGTGTTCGAAACCGACGCGTCGAACGCGGCGCGGACGCTGTTGATGGACTTGGGCAATCAGGAATGGAATCCGGAACTGTGCGACCTGATTGGCGTCCCGGACTCGCTGCTGCCCGCGATTGGAGAGTGTGCGGGCGCGCTTGGTACGGCGATCATCGCGGGCCGGGAGATTCCGATCACGGGCGCTGCGGGCGACCAGCAGGCGGCGGCGGTGGGGCAAGGCTGTTTCGTGAAGGGAGGTGTGAAGGCGACTTACGGTACCGGCGCTTTCC
>JBARZR010000347.1:0-6933 GCA_049650205.1 Pacificimonas sp.
ACAGAACTGATTGGTCAGGGCGTCAATATGGTGACGGGCGACTACAGCCGGGGCGCGTCCGGTATGCTGATCGAAAATGGCGAACTGACCCGGCCTGTCAGTGGCATCACGATCGCGGGCAATCTGAAGGCGATGTTCGCCGGCCTGACGCCTGCCAGCGACCTCACATTCCGCCACGCCACCAACGCACCGACGCTGCTGGTTCTGGGGATGACGGTGGCGGGTGCGTGACGATCTCGCGCTGATCGTCGCGGCGGCGCGGGAGGCCGGGCAGCTGGGCCTCGACATGGCGAAGGCGGGAATCGACAAATGGGACAAGTCACCGAACAACCCGGTCACCGCCGCCGACATCGCCATCGACAAGATGCTTTCCGCACGCCTCCGCACGGCACGGCCTGCTTATGGCTGGCTGTCCGAGGAGCGTGAGGATGACAAGGCGCGGCTGGACTGCGACCGGACCTTCCTGGTCGATCCCATCGATGGCACGCGCGACTATGCGCGCGGACGGCCCGGCTGGTGCGTGTCGGTCGCGGTGGTGGAGCATGGCGAACCGGTTTGCGGCGTCCTCCATGCGCCAGTGACGGGCGCGCTGTACACTGCGATACGGGGCGGAGGCGCATATCTGGACGGCGTGCGGATTTCCGTGAGCGACCGAACGACACTGACGGGCGCACGCCTGCCGCTGGACGAGGATTTCCTGCGCTCGAAATATTGGTGCGGGCCGGACTGCGAGACCGTGCCGAAGCCGAACAGTATCGCGCTGCGCATGGCGAAAGTCGCCGACGGCAGTGCCGATGCGCTCTTTGACGGGCGGCAAAGCAGGGAGCTGGATATTGCCGCTGCCGTGCTGCTCGTCACCGAGGCGGGTGGAATCGTCACCGACACTGAAGGCGTGGTGCCAACGTTCAACAAGCCAATCCCCAAGGAACGCAATCTCGTCGCGAGCGCCACACCGGAACTGCACGAGGCGGCGCGGGCTGAGATGCAGGCGACACTCGAACGCTGGCGGGCGGCGCAGGCGCGGAAACCGCGGGAATAGCCGAACCGTCACACCGCCGAGAGGCGGGGTCCATCCCGAAAATGTGCGCGTTGGCGCAGACTTACTAGATGATCCCGACCGCAGCCCGCACTCACGGAGGCGGCGGCCGGAACGACGGATGTTTTTTTGATGCGTTACCTCAGAACCTCGTTCAGAAACCCAAGCAAATCGCGCCAGCTGCGCGCGTCGGCTTTCGCATTATAGACCATGCCGTTTTCGCGGTCGTTGGCATCCTTGTTCGTGAACGCATGGCACGCATTGCCATAAGCGGTCAGATACCAGTCCGCGCCGCGTTCCGTCAGTTCCTTGCCTACGGCGGTGACATGCTCCGGTGGGGCCATGGGATCGTCCCAGCCATGGTGGATGGCGACGCTGGCGGTGATCTTCGGGCTGTCGAGGCCTTCGGGCGCGTCGAGGAGACCGTGGAAACTGGCGACGCCCTTCACGTCCGCTCCGGCGCGGGCCGTGTCAATGGCGCACAGGCCGCCGAAGCAATAGCCCATCGCGGCCATCCGCTTCGCATCGACGTCGGGCTGTTCGCCGATGGCCTTGATCAGCGTCATCATGCGGGCGCGCAGCTCGGCACGGTCTTCCTTCAGCGGCGTCATCAGCGCCTGATTTTCCTCCATGGAGGATCCGCGTTTCTTGCCACCATAGAGATCGACGGCAACGGCGGCATAGCCATGTTCGGCCAGCTTGCGCGCATGGCCCTCCTCATGCGGCGAGCGGCCCGACCATTGATGATAGATGACGACGGTCGGATGCGGCCCTTTTGCGTCTGGCAGCACCAACAGACATTTCAGCGTCTTGTCGTCATGTGCGATTTCGATTTCATGTTCGGTCATGTCACGCTCCGGCTTTCTGTGCTTGTTCCCATGCCAAGCGTCCGAGCGGCTCGACTCGTTCCGACATGGTCGCCGCATGCTTCGACGACGCCGTGCCGCGAATATGGCGTCCCTTGATGCCATGGATGATCGCGCACAGGCGGAACATGTTGTACGCCATATAGAAATCGACATTGGGAACCGTGTCACGGCCCGTGCGGCGGCAATAGGCCTCGACATATTCCTGTTCCGTCGGAACGCCAAGCGCGGCCAGATCGCGGCCCACCAGTCCCGCAGTTTCGTCGGGTGGCATCCGGTACATCATCGCATGATAGGTGAAGTCCGCCAGGGGATCGCCCAGCGTCGACAGCTCCCAGTCCAGAACGGCGATGACGCGCGGCTCGGTCGGGTGGAAGACCATGTTGTCGGCGCGGTAATCGCCGTGGACGACGCGCGCCGGGCCTTCCTCGGGAATATTCTCCGGCAGCCATTCGCACAGGCGGTCCATCGCCTCGAAATGCCCGGCCTCCGCGTCCGCCTTATACTGTCCGCCCCAGCGCGAGATCTGCCGCGCCAGATAGTCGTTCTTCTTGCCGAAATCACCGAGGCCGATGGCGTCCGGGTCGAAATTGTGCAGGTCCGCCAGCACCTTGTTCATGGCGTCGAAATAGGCGCGGCGGTCTTCTTTCGGCACTTCGGGAAAGGTCGTGTCCCAGAAGATGCGCCCGTCGGCCATGTCCATGATATAGAACCACGTGCCGATCACATCCTCGTCCGTGCAGAGACCATAGGTGCGCGGCGCGGGGAAATCCTGCGCGCCGAGAGCGGTGATGACCTTGTATTCCCGGTCGACGGCGTGCGCGGATTTAAGGAGCTTGCCGGGCGGTTTCCGGCGCATGACATAGGCCTTGCCGGGCGTTTCCAGCTTGTAGGTCGGATTGGACTGGCCCCCCTTGAACTGGCTGACAGTCAGCGGTCCCTGAAACCCCTCGACATTTGCGGCCATCCAGTCGGCCAGGCGTGCCTGGTCGAACCGGTGTGCCGCCCGCACGTCCTGCGTGCCGGAAAACTGCTCCTGCTTGTCACTCATAGCCTTGCCTCCTCAGACCTGCGCGGTCCCCCGTGTGGCAAGCGGCGGGTCAAAAGAAAAGGTGCGCGGCGCGCGACCGCACGAAAGTCACAGGCTGAGGGTCAGCAAAAGTCCTGCGGAAAAGTCGCTCGCTCCTTCCGACAGACCGACGGAACCATAAGCGGTCCAGTCCAGCCTGTCGGTGGCAGGTCCGCTGAAGGCGGCGAAGATTTCATGCCCGTCGTCGACCAGATTGCTGGGCGCGCGGTCATATTCATAGGCCACAAGCGCCACCGCCTTCTCGCTGAACGGGAGCGAGACGCCAACAGACGTATTGATCGTGTTTCTGAGGTCGAAGCCGGACGGATCGCCCAGAAAGCGGTAGGATACCGACGCATAGGGCACGACGCCGCCTGCCGGAACCGAAACGTCCGCGGCGATGCTGACGTCCGTCTTACCTGTGGACAGTCCGGTGCTGTCCGCGGCGGTCGGCAGTTTCACGCGCGTCGTCAGGTCCAGCATCAGGCCGGTGCCGCCGCCGTCGATCGCGGTCCAGGTCGCCCCCAGCGTCAGGTCGCCGAGGCCGTCGCGAGTACGTCCTTGCGGCGATGGCGTACTGCTCGACACCAGGATCGGGCCGCCGTCCGTTCCGGCGAAAAGGACGCCGTCCGACTGTATCGACATATAGGGCAACGTCGCCCAGGCGCGGACGTTATCGCTGCGCCAGCGCACGCTGAGCGGGGCCACGAACAGTTCCGATGTCGTCGCACCGCCGAATTTGCCTTCCCAATAGGCTGCACCCAACGAGACACTGAGGCCGGACGGCACCATGCGCTCCTCAATCTGCACATTGGGCATCGGCGCGCTGTCGATGGCGACGGCCGGGGCAGCGATCATACCGAAAGCGAGACAGGAAAAGCGTAATAGCAAGGACATGGATCTTAGCATCTATCTGGTTTTCCTTTAGTTCCTGACAGCGCGCAGGACATCACGCGCCTCGCGCGTGGCTTTGGCGGCAAGGGCATCGTCACTGGTTTCATTGCTGGTTTCTGCGCGGGAAAGCCCCGGTAACGCGGCGGGGGACAGGTCCACCGTAGACGAAATCGGCCCGGGCGCGGATGCGAGAAGCGTGACGGGCGCATTCGAAGGCGGCAGCGGTGCTCGCGCACGGGCCAGATCGAGGCGGGGCGCAGCCGCAGGATCGGCAGCCATATCCACTTCCGGCGCTGACCTGCTCTCCCGTGAAGCGGCGGGGGCGGGTCGTGGCGGCGGAAGGCTCGCCAGCGGGCGAGGCGGGGCGGTCTTGGTTGCCATCATCTCCAGCTCTTCCGGCGCCACCTCCACCGAAGCGGTCGGCTGATCGGGTTCCGCCGTTTGATCCAGACCGGCACTGGCCATTTCCATCGGCAGCGATACGGGATCGACCGAAATAGTCTCCACATCGCGTGCGGAAGACGCCAGATCCGCTATCGACGATTGCCGCGGCGTGTCCAGCAGCCACCAGCCGCCAATGGCGAGCAGCAGAAACGGCATCAAGGCAGCGGCGACACGCGCGCCTGTAAACCGATGCCGGAATGCGGGCGCTGTTTCTGCGGGAGCGGCCATGGCGGGCGCATCGCTGTCATTGGCCGCCGACCGTGCCGGGACGGCGTCGGTCGCTGTGTTGATAATCTTTCCCGGTCGCGGAGGCGCGGACTCCATCACATGCAGAGGCGCCATTCCATCAGCGCCAACCGGCGCGCTTTCGCTACCCTCCACATCCTGCCGCGGCACGATGAACTGCCGGTCGGCGGCGGCGTTCACATCGTCCAGGCGAACGACCGTCCGCGCCTCCATATGCGCTTCCAGCCCCGCACCGCGCGCGAGTGCGCGAATGACCGCCGGTGTCCCGTGCGCCAATATGGTGATGCGCAGGGCGGCATCATCATCCAGCGTGACATCCTCATCGCAGAAATGCGCCGCCAGTTCCGCGCCATCGTCCGGCGACAGGCGCGGCAGACGCACCCAGGGAAGTTCGTCGAGCGGACGCGGCAAAAGCAGCAGACCGGGGTCCGTCACCGCGACGATGCTGACCTTTCGGGACAGCGACAGCCGCTCCGATATCCGTTGCCGGTCGGCGGCGTTCATGTCCTGCGCCTCGTCCACCAGCAGCAGGTCCGGCGCGCCCTCCACCTGGTCGGCGAGCCGCGCGCCGCGGTCGATCAGCTGGCTCGTCTCCCCCCGCATCGCCGCGTCGCTGGCCAGGGTGCGCAACAAATGCGTCTTTCCTGTTCCCGGCGCTCCTGTCAGCAGGATCAGCAGCTCACCCGCGTCGATATGACGACGAATGGCGTAAAGCGCCGCCGCCATCGCAGGGGAATGCTGATCGCTACTGGCCGCGCGTAACGGCGCTTCGCCGTCAGCGGAAATTCTCGCGGTATTTCGGGCCATGGGCACACCTGTTCATCATATCGGGAACACGGGTACGCAACGAAACTGAAGACCTGTTAACCGATTTCATCACTGAAATGAAATGATTTTTGGCTAATTCAGGTTAGAGCGCCGATTTTCCAATATCGCGGCGGCAAAACCCATCCGCCCAGTCGATCGCGTCGACCCCGGCATAAGCGGTGTCCGCCGCCTCTCTGAGCGTCGGAGCCATGGCCGTTACGTTCAGGACGCGCCCGCCGCTGGCAGTCAGACGCTCGCCGTCCTGTTTTGTGCCGGCATGGAAGATTTTCGCCCCCGTCGCTTCGGCAGCGTCCAGCCCCAGGATCGAGCCGCCCGTGCTTGGCGCGCCAGGATACCCATTCGCGGCCATCACCACCGTCATCGCATGGTCGTCATGCCATTGCAGTGCGAAATAGGGCAGCTGGCCGTCCGCCGTCGCCAGCAGCGCGGGCAGCAGATCGGACTTCATGCGCATCATCAGCACCTGACACTCGGGATCGCCGAAGCGCACATTATATTCGATCAGCTGCGGGCCGTCCGGACCGATCATCAGCCCGGCGAAGAACACACCCTGAAACGGCGCGCCCTCTGCCGCCATCGCGCGCGCCGTGGGTTCAACGATTTCCGCCATTACGCGGTCCTGCATGGCCTGGTCGAGGATGGGCGCAGGGCTGTAAGCCCCCATGCCGCCCGTATTCGGACCGGTGTCGCCTTCGCCGACACGCTTGTGGTCCTGCGCGCCGATCAGGGGGAGAACGGTCGTCCCGTCGCACAGCGCGAAGAAGCTGGCTTCCTCGCCTTCCAGAAATTCCTCCACGACCAGCTCCGCGCCCGCATCGCCGAACCGTCCGCCCAGCATGTCATCGATGGCGGCGTCCGCCTCCATGCGCGTGGCGGCGATGACGACGCCCTTCCCCGCCGCCAGTCCGTCGGCCTTTATGACGAAGGGCGGGTCGCGCCCGTCCAGAAACGCCTTTGCAGCGGCGGCGGCGCGAAAGCGACCATAGGCCGCGGTCGGAATATCGTATTTCGCGCAGAGATCCTTGGTGAAGCCCTTCGAGCCTTCCAGACGCGCCGCCAGCGCGGAAGGACCGAAGACCTTGTGCCCACCCGCGCGCAATGCGTCCGCCAGACCCGCGACCAGCGGCTGTTCGGGGCCGATGACGGTCAAGCCTATGTCATGTTCGGCGACGAAGGCGAGGACGGCGTCGTGGTCGCTGGCGTCGAGCGACACGCACTGTCCGCCCTCGCCCAATATGCCGGGATTGCCGGGCGCGGCGTAAAGCGTGTCGAGAAGGGGCGACTGGGCGAGCTTCCAAGCCAGCGCATGTTCGCGCCCGCCGCCGCCGATCAGGAGGATGTTCATGGAACGGGGTTGTAGCGGCGCGCGGCGATCCGTAGCAAGTTTTCAGAAAAATGACCGATGATCCGCCCCCATCCAACGCGCATGAATATAGCGTCGGCGACCTGTCGCGCGAACTGAAGCGCGCGGTCGAGGAGCGGTTCGGCAATGTCAGGCTGCGCGGCGAGATTTCCGGCTGGAAAGTCCCCGCCTCCGGTCACGCCTATTT
>JBARZR010000348.1:0-4496 GCA_049650205.1 Pacificimonas sp.
CCCTGGACCATGGCCGCCGCCGCGCCAGCATGACCGCCGGACAGCATGCCCGCCGCCGCGCGGGCAGCGGTTCGGAATTCTGGCAGTATCGCCCGCTTGGTCCGGACGAGGCCGTGTCCCGCGTCGACTGGCGGCGCTCCGCCCGCAGCGACGATCTGTTCGTGCGGGAGCGTGAGCGCGAGGAGCCGGGGCGGCTGCTGCTTTTCGCCGACGGGTCCGGGTCCATGGACTTCGCGTCACGCGAAGACCTGCCGACAAAGGCGGCCAGCGCCCGCACACTGTTGACGACCCTCGCCATTTCCGCGCGGGAGGCCGAGGAGCATGTCGGCGTCATGGGTGCCCGCACCGGCCTGCGCAGCATCGACGCTATCCACGCCGCGCTATGGGATACCGAAGGCAACACACCCGCCAGCATGACGACGGGCGATGGCGACTGGATCGTCGCGTCAGGCGACTTTCTGGACGAAGGGAGCACGGACTGGCTGGCCGAAGCGGCGGCAACCGGCGCGCGCGGGGTCATCCTCCTCATCATCGACCCCGCCGAGGCGGCATTTCCCTTCCGTGGCCACACCCGTTTCGAACCGAGCGAGGCGGGCGAAACCGATATCGACCTCGGCCGCGCAGAGTCGCTGGCGGATCGTTATCACGAGGTCTGGACCGCGCATCTGACGGCGATCAAGGCGTTCGCGGCAAAGCTCGGCTGGCCGCTGGTCCGTCACATCACCAGCGATGGCGAGCGTGCAACCTTGCGCACACTCGCCGCGCATCTGGGTGGGGAATTCGGCCAATGAACGGTTTCGCCTTCGTCTCGCCGTTCCTGCTTGCCGCACTGGCGGTGCTGCCACTCATCTGGCTGATCCTGCGCCAGTCGCCACCGCCGCCGCGCACGGCGAAACTGCCGTCGATGAAGCTGCTGTCGCCAGAGGATATCCCGCCGCCGCAGGCCGCGCGTCCGCCCTGGTGGCTCCTCCTCCTCAGGCTGTTCATCGCCGCGCTGATCATCGCCGCTTTGGCTGGTCCCCGCTGGCAGCCGCCATTGTCTGGCGACGTGCCCCAGCGCCTGACCATCGTCATGGACAATGGCTGGGCCGCCACCCGCTGGCCGGAAATACGCGCCGCCGCGCTCGCCCGTATTGATGCGCTGGAACCGGCGGGCACACGCTTCGCCGTCATCGGCACGGCGGCGCGCCCTAGCGATGACCCGCAAGGCCGGTCCCGCTTCGTCGATGCGGACACCGCCCGCGCGCAGATCGGCGCGCTGAACCCGGTGCCGTGGCAATTGGACCGCGCGGGCGCGGCGGAGAAAATCGATGCGGGCGCAGCGCTGCTCTGGCTGGCCGACGGTGTCGAGACCGAAGACGCCGCCGCGCTTCGCCAGGCCGTACCCGGGGCGGAGATCGACCTGTTCCCGACCTCCGCACCCGCCATATTGACCGCCGGTCAGACGGACGGGGGCTGGGCGGCGCGCCTGGCCCGCCCCGCCGGCGCCGCCAGCGACAGCAGCTTTTCCGCACTGACATCCAGCGGCGGCAATATCGCCAGCGACCGCCCCGTTTTCGAAGGTGGGCGCGCCTCGGTGCGGTTGTCCATCGCCCCTTCGCGCCGCAATGATGTCGCGCGCCTTTCCGCAGGCGGCGGTGCGGCGGCGACCTATCTAACCAGCGGCGCGAGGGTCCGTCCGCGCGTGGTCGTTATCGACGGCAGCAGCGATACACCGCCGCTCGAATCCGGCGACTTCTACATTCGCCGCGCTCTGGAACCGCATGCCGACATCGCCCGAGCGGACCTGAGCAGCGCGGCGGAGGATGACGCCAGCCTGTTCTTCCTGTCCGATATCGCCGCGACTGACAGCAGCGCCGCCGCCCTCCTTGCCCGGGTGGAGGCGGGCGCGGTTTCCATCAGTTTTGCCGGGCCGCGCATGGCCGAGAATGGCTCCGCGCTTTCCCCGGTACAGCTGCGCAGCGGCGCGCGCGCCATGGGCGGTGTCATGACGTGGCAGGAACCGCAGACGGTCGGCGCATTCATGAGCGGTACGCCGCTGGCCGGGTTGCCAACCCCGGACGACGCCACCGTTTCCAAACAGCTGCTGTCGCGCGGCGCCGATGATGAAGCCGCCATCTGGGCCACGCTCGCCGACGGCACCCCGCTCGTCTCGGCGAAACGGCGCGGCGACGGCCTTCTGATCCTCGTGCATTCCAGCGCGGATCCCGGCTGGTCCGACCTGCCGCTCTCCGGCCTGTTCGAATCAATGATCGTCCGCATGCTACCGCTTGCGAGCGACAGCGCCGCTCTCGACATCGCCGCCGAAGCGCCTTGGCAGCTGGAACGCGAACTCATGGCGAACGCCACGCTTGGGGAACCCGCGCTGCCCATCAGCATCGCCCCTGCCGATTGGGAGGGCGCGAAGGCTGGCCCCGACACCCCGCCCGGCATCTACCGCAGCGGCGAAGCGCGGCGGGCGCTCAACATGACCAGCCTGATCGGGTCGGGCTATCGTTTCCGCGCGCTCGACACGGACGGCCTTCGTCCGGCGCAAGACGTCGCCGCGCCGGTCGAGCTGGGCCGCTGGCTCATGCTCGCCGCACTCATCCTGCTGGCCTTCGATATCTTCGTAACCCTCGGCCTGCGCGGTGCGCTACCAAGGGTGAATCGCGCAGCCACGGCAGCGGCGTCGATTCTGGTCGCCTCTCTCCTCCTGCCCACCTCCCCCGCGTCGGCCCAACAAGCGCCTACCCCGCCTCCCTCTCAAATCGCCTATGTCGGCGGTACGTCCGCAGATGCTCAGGTCGCTGCCGGTCTCACCAGCCTCGCGCTCGCGCTGCGCCGCCGCACGTCGGTCGACCCTGGCGAGCCGCAGCGCATCGATCCCGCCGCGCCGGGCATCGGCCGCTATCCGCTCCTCTACTGGCCCGCCTACGCCCGCACGCGCATGTCGGCGGCGGAGGCGGCGAATTTGCGGAGCTATCTGGCGCGCGGCGGCCTGATCCTGTTCGATTTCGGCAGGCCGCTTGGCGCGGATAGCGGCGCGCGGGCGCTGCTGTCGCCGCTCGGTCTGCCCGCGCTGGCAGAAGCGGACAGCGCCCATGTGCTGTTCAAATCCTATTACCTGCTGAACGACGTCAGCGGCGGTGCGTTATGGGTGGAAGGCGGGACGGGGGGCGATAGTGGCCAGGTCTCCGGCGTCGCCATCGGTGGTGGCAACTGGCCGGAACTATGGGCCGCCAGCACCGCCGCGCCGCCGTCCGAACGCGAGGCCGCGATCCGGTTCGGCATCAACCTGATGATGTACGCGCTGACCGGCACCTACAAGGCGGACCAGGTCCATGCCGAGACGCTGCTGGGCCGCATCGCCGAATGACCTTCGCGCCGCTTTTGCCGACATGGGCGTTGCTGGTGGGGGGAATCGCGCTCGCCGCCGCGCTCATCATGCTCGCCGTCCGCAGCCCGCGCCTGCTCTGGCCGCGCGCGCTGGTCGCCGCCATCATTGCGCTGATCGTGGCCAATCCGCTGCTGCGCGATGACATTCGCGAGCCCACCAACGATATCGGCCTGATCTTGCATGACCAGTCAGGCAGCATGGATATCGGTGAGCGCGCAGAGCAGGCGGATGCGGCCATCGCGGCGCTTCGAACCAAGGGAAGCGGCATCGACTGGCGCGTCGCTCCAGTCCGGGAGGAGATGGGCAAGGCGACCGCCATGGGCGCGGGCGTCGAGGCCGCTCTGTCCACCATCCCCCGCGCGCGCCTCGGCGGCGTCATTGTCGTCAGCGACGGCATCAGCACGGATGGCGTGGACGCGAATACCCTGCCCGCCGACGTGCCGCTGCACCTTCTGATCGCGGGCGATCGCGACATGATCGACCGCCGCCTGATCGTCGAAAGCGTCCCACCCTACACGGTGATGGGGGAAGACGCGCAAATCACGGTCCGTATCGAGGACAGCGGCAGCGCGCCCGTCGACCTGACCTGGCGCAGCAGCGACGGGCAGGTCTGGCGACAGGCGGTCGAGACGAACATACCCGTCACATTGTCCATTCCGATCGACCGGCGCGGCCCGCTCGATGTCGCGCTGTCGGTCGCGGCGGCGGAGGGCGAGGAGGTGCTGGTCAACAACCGCGCGCTCGCCCGCCTCAACGGTGTGACTGACCGCCTATCGGTACTGCTCGTGTCCGGCATACCCTATCCCGGCGGGCGGCTGTGGCGCGACCTGTTCAAGGCCGACCCCAATATCGACCTCGTTCACTTCACGATCCTGCGCCTGCCCTCCAGTTTCGATCCCACGCCGCCGGACCAGCTGGCGCTGATCCCATTCCCGGTCGAGGAGCTGTTTCAGGAGCGGCTGGCGGACTTCGACCTCATCATCTTCGACCGCTTCGACCTGACCGAACTGATGTCGCCGCTCTATTTCCAGAACCTGGCCGACCGGGTGGAAACGGGCGGCGGCCTGCTGGTGGTCGCGGGGCCGGAATATCAAAACCGAAATAGCGTGGCCTATAC
>JBARZR010000349.1:0-3251 GCA_049650205.1 Pacificimonas sp.
GGCTTGGCTGGGCCGATAGCGGTCGCAATCCGTCCCGCATCGTGGTGGGTGCGCTTCTCGGGCTGCTGCTCCTCCAGTTCGGCATCGATATCGCCATCGCCATGGGGGAGGGGATTGGCGACCTCTCCGGCTTCATCTCCGGCATGGTGCGGGTCGCCGTGGCCATTGGCGGCCTTGTCCTGACGCACAACCTGTTCGTTTCCAGCGCGCCTGCGAATCGCTGGAGCCTGAACCTGCTTTGCATCGGGCTTGCAGGGCTGTTTGGATATGACCTGAACCTGTTCACCCTCCGCCTGCTCGACCCGGAAATGGCCATCGGCTTTTTCGATGCGCGCGGCGTGGCGAATGCCATCACCGTGCCGTTGTTCGCGCTCGCCGTCCTCCGCAATCGCAAGATGTCGCTGCAGCTGTCGCGTCAGGCGGCGTTCCAGACCTTCGCGCTGGGTGTGGTGGGCCTTTATCTGATCGGTATGTCACTCGCAGCCTACGCCCTCGGCCTTGTACAAGGGGACTGGGGCCAGCTTTTCCAGATCATATTGGTGTTCGCGGCGATCCTGTTTGGCGCGATCGTCCTGTTTTCGGGCCGCGCCCGCGCCTGGTTGCGGGTGAAGATCAACAAGCATTTCTTCGCCTATAAATATGATTATCGCGAGGAATGGCTGCGGTTCATTTCCACTGTGTCACGCTCCGGACCCGGCTTCGGCGCGCTTCAGGAGCGGGTCGTGGAGGGCGTGGCGTCGATCGTCGACAGTCCGGGCGGCGCGCTTTTCACACGGGCAGCGGATGGCGATTATTCGCTTGCCGCCCGCTGGAATTTCAAGAGCATCGGAATGGAGCCGTTCGCCCTGCCACCCGCGCTTGCGGAATCGATGGGGCGTGATGCAAGGATATTGGAGGTGGACGGTCTCTCTGCCGGCGACCTGCCGGGGGGAATTGGCGATAATCCGCGCAGCTGGCTGATCGTGCCCCTGGGGCATCTGAACGATCTCGGCGCACTCATTGTTCTGGAACGCCCGCGCGCACCGCGCGATCTCGACTGGGAAGATTACGATATCCTGCGCACGGTCGGTCGTCAGGCCGCCAGCTATATCGCCGAGCAATCCGCCCTCGCCAGTCTGGAGGAAAGCCGCAAATTCGAGGAGTTCAACCGCCGCTTCGCCTTCATCATGCACGACATCAAGAATCTGGTGTCGCAGCTCAGTCTGGTGGCGCGCAATGCCGAAAAGCATGCGCACAAGCCCGAGTTCCGTGAGGATATGGTCGCCACGCTGCAGAGTTCGGTCGGCAAGATGAACGACATGCTGGCACGCCTGAATCAGGAGACGGTGGCGGGCAGCGGAAAGGATCGTGCGGGCGAGCGCTTCGACCTGCGCGCGCTCTTGACCGAAATTGCCGCTGACATGAACCGCGCCAACGGCAATGTCATACTGGATGCGGAAGATTATCCTCTTGAAATTCCTGGTCAGCGTTCCAAGGTTGAACAGGCCGTGGGACATCTCGTGCAGAATGCGATAGACGCCAGTCAGCCGGGATCGCCGGTGCACCTGCGCCTTAGGAACGAGGCGGGCGCGGTGAAGCTGATATTGGAGGATCGGGGCTGCGGCATGGATGAGGACTTCATACGCGATGGCCTGTTCAAGCCGTTCCGTTCCACGAAGACGGCGGGCTTTGGTATCGGTGCCTATGAATCGCGGGAGATTATCCGTGCGTCCGGCGGACGTCTGGACGTCGATTCGACACCTGGCGTCGGTACCAGTTTCGTGATTCACTTCCCGGTAAGCGGCTGAGGACTAAGTGCGGATATGGCATCATCTTCCCTTCCCACATTGCTGATCGTCGAGGATGACGAGGGGCTGCAGCGTCAGCTGAAATGGGCATATGAGGATTACGAGACCGTCATTGCCGGCGACCGGCGCCAGGCGATGGAATATCTGCGGCTGCATGAACCCGCCGTCGTGACGCTGGACCTCGGTCTGCCGCCGGACCCTGACGGGACGACGGAGGGATTTTCAACGCTTGAGGAAATGTTGACGGCGAAACCCGATACGAAAGTCATCGTGGCATCCGGTCATGGTGCGCGCGAATCGGCGCTGAAAGCGATCCAGATGGGCGCTTATGATTTCTATCAGAAGCCTGTCGACATCGACGCGCTGGGCATGATCGTAGGTCGCGCCTTTCACCTGCACGGTATTGAGGCGGAAAATCGCGCTCTGGCCGAGAAGGGCGCGAATTCGGAGCTGGGCGGCCTGATCACGTCGGCTGAATCGATGCAGAAGGTCTGCCGCATGATCGAGCGCGTCGCATCTACCGATGTCTCCGTCATGCTTCTGGGGGCGTCCGGGACCGGCAAGGAGCTGCTGGCGCGCGGTCTGCACGACGAGTCCGCGCGAGCGGACAAGCCATTCGTGGCGATCAACTGTGCTGCCATCCCGGAAAACCTGCTCGAGTCCGAACTGTTCGGGTACGAGAAGGGCGCATTCACCGGCGCGGCAAAGACGACGACTGGCAAGATCGAGATGGCCGAGGGCGGGACGCTGTTCCTCGATGAAGTCGGCGACATTCCCCTGCCGTTGCAGGTGAAACTGCTACGCTTCCTCCAGGAACGGGTGATCGAGCGGATCGGCGGGCGCAAAACTATCCCCGTCGACGTGCGTATCGTTTGCGCGACCCATCAGAATCTTGAGGACATGATTGCCCAGGGTTCGTTCCGCGAGGATCTCTGGTACCGGGTGGCCGAGGTCGTGGTCCGTATTCCCGCGCTTTCCGAAAGGGCGGGTGACCCTGTTCTCCTCGCCAATTTCTTTCTCAAGAAGTTCGCCGCCGACATGAAGCGCAAGCTGAAGGGTTATGAGCCCGCGGCGCTTTCCGCCATCGAACAGTGGAGCTGGCCCGGCAATGTCCGTGAGCTGGAAAATCGTGTCAAACGCGCGACTATCATGGCGGATGGCGACTGGGTCAGCGCGGTCGATATGGATTTCGAGGAAAAGGAAGACCAGGGCCCGCTCAACCTCAAACAGGCACGGGACGAGGCCGACAGGGTGGCGATCCGGGTTGCGCTTTCGCGCACGGGCTCGAATATATCGTCGACGGCGAAGTTGCTTGGTGTGTCGCGTCCGACATTGTACGATCTGATGAAACAATATGATATCGAGGCCTGAGCTTCACGTTTCTCGTAACTTAAGCGAGCAAAGGCCAACCGGGAGGACATTGAAATGCGCAATATCACGAAAAGCCGCAAGGCATGGCTACGC
>JBARZR010000350.1:0-4887 GCA_049650205.1 Pacificimonas sp.
CCACTGGTCCGCCGCGCCGTCGCCGCGCATGAAGTCGCGCATCTGGTGCATCGCGGCCACGGGCCGGATTTTCATGCCCTGGCGGACGAACTGGCGGGCGGAACGCAGGCCGAGGGCGATGCCTGGCTGCGCGCGCACGGCAACGCGCTACACGGGATTGGACGGCAATAGGCTGGTCGGGCCGCCTGCGGCTGGTTTCGTGGCGGGTTTCGCAGCGGGCGGCAGCGGTTTTTGCCGTTGTGGGGCCGCCGTTGCGGGTGCGGGCCGGTCGAGCCAGCTGTCATCCTGCGCGCGGGGGCGCGTTGGGACATCCGCAGCGGTCATGTTCGACGGCGGCGGCCTTTGCGGCGGCGTGCCGTAGCCGACCTCCATATCCGGCGCGGAGGGCGCAGTCGCGGGGGCATAGATGTCATCATCTTCGTAAATACCGTCATTCGCCCGGGCATCGCGGCCACCGTCGCTGAACCGGTCGTTGTAGCGGTCCTCGAAGCCATCATCCTCATAGCCGCGCGCATCGTCATAATAGGGATCTTCGGGCGGCGGCCAGTCGCCGTCGAGGCCGTAAACCTCCGAGTCCGGTTCCGCGAATACATCGTCGAAGGCGATTTCGCTGTTTAGCGGCTGGACGGGCATGCCCTTCGTTGCCGCGCCCATGAACGCCGCAAAGGCCCGTGCAGGCGCTGCACCGCCGGTCAGGCCGGGAACGGGCGCGTTGTCGTCGCGGCCCATCCACACGCCCGCCGTCAGGTCGCCGGTGAAGCCGACGAAATAACCGTCACGATAATCGCTGGTCGTGCCGGTCTTGCCCGCCACGGGCCGGTCGATCTGCGCGGCGCGGCCCGTACCCTGTGTTGTCACGGATTCCAGCAAATTGGTCATGTTGGTGGCTACCCAGGGCGCGACGAGCACGCGCGGGGTGCGGACATTGCGTTCGTACAGCAGGCGGCCATTGGCGGTCTCGATGCGGGTGATGCCATAGGGTTCGACCGCGATACCGCCGCGCGCGACGGCGGCATAGGCCGAGGTCATCTCGATCAGGCGCACCGTCGAGGTGCCGAGCGTCATGGCGGGGCGGCGGCTGATGTCGGTATCGATACCGAACCGCTGCGCCATGTCGGCGACGGTGCTGAATCCCTGCCGCGCGCCCAGCTGGGCCGCGACGGTATTGGAACTGCGGGCGAAGGCGTCGCGCACCGTGATGTCGCCGCGATAGGAACGGCCGTAATTACGCGGGCTCCAGCCCTCTATGCTGACGGGCTTGTCGCTGACGATGTCGTCCGGCAACACCCCGCCTTCGATGGCCGCCAGATAGACGAACAGTTTCCACGCCGATCCCGGCTGCCGTTCGGCGACGGTGGCGCGGTTGTAATTGCTGTCGACATAGTCTTTGCCGCCCATCATGGCGCGGACAGCGCCGTCATGACTCATGGCGAGAAGCGCGGCCTGCACACCTTCGGGGGTCTGCTCCTTCACGGCGGTTTCGGCGGCCACCTGCATGCCCGACAGCAGTGTCGTCGTCACCACGAGCGGTTCCTGCGTCTCGTCGGTCAACCGGTCGACCTGTCCCAGCACCCAGTCGGTGAAATAACGCACGTCGTTCTGCTTCGGCTGAGGCGCGAAGGCGAGGGCCGCGATCTCGCTTTTCACGCGCGCCGCGTCGTCGGTGACGCCGCTCCTCTGCATCAGGCTGGCGACGACATAGGCCCGGTCGCGCGCGCGTTCGGCGTCGGCGGACGGTGCGAAGCGGGACGGAGCCTTCACAAGACCGGCGATGATCGCGGCCTCGGCGGGTGCGAGTGTCGAGGCGCTGTGACCGAAGAAACGGCGGCTGGCGGCGTCGACGCCATAGGCCCCGCCGCCGAAATAGACACGGTTGAGGTAAAGCTCCACGATCTGCTGCTTGCTGAACTTGCGCTCCATGGCCAGCGCCAGCACGGCCTCGCGCGCCTTGCGGCTATAGGTGCGCTCGTTCGAGAGAAAAATGTTGCGCGCCAGCTGCTGCGTGATGGTTGAGGTGGCGCGGGCGGGGTTGCCGGTCGTAACCGCCTCGTAAATCGAACGACCGAGCCCCAGCATGTCGACGCCGGGATGGCTCATGTAGCGCCGGTCCTCGACCGCCAGCATGGTCCCGACCATGACCGGCGGCGTCTCGTCATAGCTGAGCCAGCCGCCATAGGACGGCCCCTGATTGACCAGGACGGCACCGTCCGCGCTTTTCACGCGTACGGACTGGCCGACGGGGGAGCGGCGCAGTTCCTCGAAACTGGGTATGGAGGCCATGGTGATGCCGACCGCGACGACGACCAGGATCACCGCCAGCAGGGTCAGACCAAGCCCGCCCTTCCAGGTATAGCTCCAGACCTTGCGGCCGAAAGAAGGCGACTGTGAGCGGGATTTGCGTTTGGCCATGGGAGTGATTGTCTAGCGATTGCGGCGGGGTCGGCAAGTTCGCTTCTGATGCAGAAGCTGCGCACATTCTGATGCAGAAGCCATGTACGAAGCGTGAAGGCCGTGCGTCCGTTACGGTGGGCCGCCACCTTATCCCCCTCATCCCCACCATTGCCGCCCACCCGGTCTGGCGTCATAACGTCGACGGTGAGCGGCCGCGACCTTCCCCCGGATATTCCCGTTGCCGCGTCCAGCGGTGACGCCGACCGCGCTGTCGATACGAAGGCACTGGCCAAAGGCGGGCGCACCAACTTCTTCGGGTTCGTGCTGCGGCTGATGGCGCGCATACCGTTTCTGGTCTTCGCCGGACAGTTCTACGGTGCGGAGGCGCTGGGGCGCTTCGCTTACGCGACCATGGTGGTGGAGGTCATGGCGGTCGTCGCCACCTTGGGCCTGAGGCGCGGGATCGCGGCGGAGCTTGCCAAGGAGGACCGCCCGCCCGCGCATGTGATCGGCGACGCCCTGCTGGTGGCAATCATCCTTGCCTCCTGCGGCGCGGCAGTGATGATCGCCGTGCCGGAAATCGTCTTTCCGGCCTCGAAGATCAGCGGCCTCGACCGGCTGTTTCCGCTATCGGCACTGTTCTTCGTCGGTTCGGAAGTAACGCTCGCCGCGCTCGCCTATCGGCACAATATCAAGGCGACCGTGAACGCGCGGGCGATCATCGAGCCATGGACGATCACGATCGTCGCCGTCCTGCTCGCCTTCATTCCGGCCTGGAAGCCCGATGCGCTCATCATCGCCTACGCCGCCTCCATGGTCACCGCCTTCGCCGCCTCCGTCATACCCTGCATCCGCATGTACGGCCTCCCGCGCCGCTGGCGACCGCGGCCCGCCCGGCTGTTCGTGATGATGAAGGAAAACTGGCCCATTGCCGGCGCGGACACGGTGGACTGGGCCATGCGGCGCGTCGACATCCTGATCCTGGGCCAGCTGGCGACACCGACCGTCCTCGGCATCTATTATGTCGCGCAGCAATTCGCCTCGCTGGCGCAGAAGCTGAAAATCACCTTCGATCCCATTCTCGCACCGGTCATCGCGCATGGTGTCAAGACGAAGGATTATGGCAATATCGCGCAGCAGCTGCGCCAGGTCGGCTTCTGGATCCTGTCGGCCCAGCTGGGCATCGCGCTTTGCATCGGTTTTGTGGGGGAGGCGAGCCTGGAGGTCGTCGGCGACGGGTTTGGCGCGGGCGCGGGCATCTTGTTCCTGCTGCTGGCGGCGGAGGTTTTCTATGTGACCGGCGCGGTTTCGGAAAGCGCGCTGGTCTATATGGCCCGCCATCGCAATCTAACGGCCAGCCTGATCACGCTGGCGGCGCAGATCGTCATGACCTTTGGCTTCATCCAGCTGTTCGACGTGGTGTTTCCCGATGTCGCCGAAAACCGCCCGGTGCAGGGCATCGGCGCGGCGATGGCCCTTGCGCTCGCGGCACTGCTTTCCAGCATATTGAAGGTCATGCTGCTGCACCATCTTGTCCCGGACCGGGTCAGCGGCATGCGCTGGGTGTTCGTGCCCGCGACGATCGCGACGGCGGCGGTTGGCTTCGCGTCCATGCGCTTCCTGCCGGACCTGTGGCAGATCCTGCTGGGCCTCCCGGTTTTGATCATGGTTTATGGCGGCATCGTCTGGCATTTCGGATACAAGGGCTCGGACCGCCTGATCTTCTCCAGCCTCTCCAAAGCGAAGGAACGACAAGCCAATGACCTATAAGTCGATGCACCTCGTCAGCCGTCCCGACGGTATGGTCAATCCTTCGGATTTCGAAGCGCGCGAAGGCGACGTGCCCGCACCCGGCGCTGGTGAGGTTCTGGTGAAGGTCAGCCACATCTCGCTCGATCCCGCCATGCGCGGTTGGATGAACGACGGGAAAAGCTACATCCCGCCCGTCGGGATCGGCGAGGTCATGCGCGCGGGCGGGGTGGGCGAAGTGCTGGAATCAAACGCGGACGGGTTCCAAAAGGGCGACTGGGTGTCCGGCTCGATGGGCGTTCAAACCCATGCCGTCATGCCGCCGGCGGAACTGACGAAGATCGACACGTCCCTCGCGCCGCCGGAACGCTATCTCTCCGCGCTCGGCATGCCGGGGATGACAGCCTATTTCGGCATCCTCGACGTGGGCGCGCTGAAGGACGGCGAAACCGTCGTCGTGTCGGCCGCGTCGGGCGCGGTCGGCGCGCTGGTCTGCCAGATCGCGAAGATCAGGAACTGCCGCGTCGTCGGCATCGCTGGTGGGCCCGAGAAATGCGCCTATCTGACCGACGAACTCGGTGTCGACGCGGCCATTGACTACAAGAATGACGACGTCCTGAAGGCCATGGCCGCCGCCTGTCCAAAGGGTGTCGACGTCTATTTCGACAATGTCGGCGGGTCTATTTTGGAAGCCGCCATGACGCTTCTGGCGAAGAACGCCCGCGTGGTCATTTGCGGCGCGATTGC
>JBARZR010000351.1:0-3577 GCA_049650205.1 Pacificimonas sp.
CCCGCAGGCGATCCATCGTCCAGCCGCTCGATGCGCCCGCCATCCGGATCGACGCTCGCCGCCGTCAGCTTCGCCGCCCGCAGCGCCGCGCCGTTCACCCAGCCCGCATGGCCATCGACCCGCTCCAGAAAAACGGGCCGGTCCGGGATGATTTCGTCCAGCATGGCGGCGGTCGGGAAGCCGTCCATGCCATAAGTCACCTGGTTCCAGCCGCGCCCCAATATCCAGGGCAGGTCGGGATTGGCGGCGGCATAATCACGGGTGGCGGCCAGCGCCTCGTCCAGCGTCTTGGTGCCCGAAAGGTCCAGCGACAGCAGCCCCTGCCCCAGCCCCATGACATGCCCATGCGCGTCGATCAGCCCGGGAAGGACCGTCCGCCCCTCCACATCGAGCACCTCACCCTCCGGCACCGCCGCACCCGAAGGCAGAGTCCGCTCGACCCGGCCATCGTCGCCAATGACGAGCGTGGAGAACATCTGCAGGCGGCCCACATCGTCCAGCGTGTAGCCGTTGGCATTGGTGACGACCGTGCGCGCCTCCGCCATGGTGGCCGCCTGCACCAAGGCCAGCGTGGCCGCCGCGAACATCAAAACACGCATGGAATTTCCCCTGATTCGATTGTGGCCTGTGGGCTTATGGTCCGGGCCTAGCCTGACATGGGCCGACTGGCAAAGCGGGGGCCAACTTCACAATACTTCACACTATGTACGCAGGTAGCATGTCCAGATTGTGGGTCACATGGGTCACACGCGATTTTGTTGTTACCGTCCCCGACGCGCTTGATGTCGTGATCTATATTCTAAGTCTTGCATGTTCGAACTCCCCACGCGCACAGCGATTTTCCTGTCTACACGTCCCGGCCAGAACATATCATAAGTCATTGGATATAGGACAGGAGAAATGGCAGGATTTGGGGGTTTATCTGAAGGGCGGCTTTTGGTTGCGCCTAACCAAGAGCAGACATCAAATTGATACGGTTCGTTGAACCGCGCGCCTGATAGGGATGCAAGCGAAAACGAAAGCGAAAAAAGAAGAGGCCAACGGCAGAAGCCAAGCACTCGGCCAGTGAGTAGCTGGTGCCACTTTTTGCATATACCAATCGAACACCAATATGCTCGCGGTCACGCTCACGGCAGCCATGATCGGCAAAGCAGCCAGGGACCATGGCTTGGTCGCAGTTCGCCCAGCTCGCCCCACTACAGCCGATCCAACAGCAACCGGCCATGTCGTCGCCGCCATGACGAGCAACCATAACGACAGCTCTGCCAATAATTTGACGTTGAAGGACATACTGTGGCGCATTGTCGAGAAACCGTAAACGGCGTAAAGCGCTGCACCACAGCAAGCACCGATCGCGCTTTTGGCAACGATGGAGAGAATTCTCACATGCCCGAGCGTCCGCATATCGGCCTTATCTCATGCTCTCGGAATGGCAGCAATGGGGGTCGCGAGCAGACATCTCTCGCCGTAACGATGAGCACTCACCCCCGAAACCGCCGCAGTAAACTCGACGTGTCCTGCCGTCCGCCGTCCATGCGCTGAACGTCCTTGTAGAACTGGTCGACCAGCGCGGTCAGGGGGAGGGACACGCCTCGCGTTTCGGCTTCGGCCAAGGCTATGCCCAAATCCTTGCGCATCCAGTCGACGGCGAAACCGAAATCATATTCGCCGTTCGCCATGGTTTCGGCGCGGTTGTCCATTTGCCAGCTTTGCGCGGCGCCCTTGCCGATGACGTCGAAGACTTTCGCGGGTTCGAGGCCGCTTTCCAGGGTGAAATTGACGGCCTCCGCCAGGCCCTGGAGGATGCCGGCGATGGCGATCTGGTTGACCATTTTCGTGGTCTGGCCCGCGCCCGGTCCGCCCATATGGCCGATGCGTTTGGCGTAGGCCTGCATAACGGGCTCGGCGCGGGCGAAGGCGCCGCCGTCGCCGCCAACCATGACGGTCAGCTGGCCATTCTCCGCGCCCGCCTGGCCGCCGCTGATGGGCGCGTCGAGCGCGGTGAAGCCGCTGGCCTCTGCGATGTGGGCGAGTTCCTTTGCAATCGCGGTGGAGACGGTGGTGTGGTCGACGAAGATCGACCGCTGCGCCATGGCGGCGAAACAGCCGGACTCGCCGATGGTGATTTCGCGCAGATCGTCGTCGCGGCCCACGCAGGCGAAGACGATCTCCGCGTCCCCAGCAGCTTCGGCAGGTGTGTCGGCGATGTTGCCGCCATGCTGCCTCGCCCATGCCCGCGCCTTCTGTGATGTGCGATTATAGACGGTCACGTCGTGTCCGGCGGCGGCGAGGTGGCCCGCCATGGGATAGCCCATGACGCCAAGGCCGAGAAAGGCGAGTTTGGTCATGTGGGCATGTTTAGGCGGGGCGGACTGGCATTCGCAATGCTTCGCATTTAGGGGGCGGACGATGACCCAGAGCGCCAAACAAACGCCCGAGGCCGCTGGCCTGCCCGTCTCCTTCGCCGATGTGAAGGCCGCCGCCGCCGCCATTCAGGGTCAGGTGGTGCGGACGCCGTGCCTGCACGCCAAGACATTATCGGACATAACGGGCGCGGATATCTGGCTGAAGTTCGAGAATCTGCAGTTCACGGCGGCGTTCAAGGAGCGCGGGGCGCTCAATAAACTGATGTCGCTGACGGATGCGGAGAAGGCGAAAGGTGTGATTGCGGCGTCGGCGGGCAACCACAGCCAGGGCCTCAGCTATCACGGTGCGCGGCTGGGCGTGCCGGTCACCATCGTCATGCCGAAGTTCACGCCCACGGTGAAGGTGATGCAGACGGAGGGGCATGGTGCGACCGTCGTGTTGCACGGCGACAATTTCGACGAGGCCTATGCCCAGGCCCGCACACTGGAGTCGGCACGCGGCCTGACCTTCGTACATCCGTTCGACGACCCGCATGTGATCGCGGGTGCGGGGACGATGACGCTGGAAATGCTTGAGGATGTGCCCGATCTCGACATGTTGTGCATCCCAATCGGCGGCGGCGGCCTGATGTCGGGCGGGGCCGTGGCAGCGAAACACATGAAGCCCGGTATCGAGCTGGTCGGCGTGCAGGCGGCGCTTTATCCCGGCATGTACGCCCGGGTGCGCGGCGAGACGATGGCAAGCGACGGCGACAGCCTGGCCGAGGGGATCAGCGTCAAGTCGCCGGGCGACATGACCTTCGCGATCATCAATGCGCTGGTCGACGATATCGTGCTGGTCGCGGAGCGGGAGCTGGAACAGGCGGTGTCCATGCTGCTGGGTATCGAGAAGACGGTGGTGGAGGGCGCGGGCGCGGCGGGGCTGGCGGCACTCCTCGCGCACCCACAGAAGTTCCGCGGACGGAAAGTGGGTCTGCCCCTTTGTGGAGGCAATATCGATACGCGGCTGCTGGCCAATGTGCTGCTGCGCGATCTGGCGCGGAGTGGCCGGCTGGCAAGGCTGAGGATCCGGCTGAAGGACCGGCCCGGACAGCTGTTCAACGTGGCCCGCATCTTCGACGAGCATCAGGCCAATATCCTGGAAGTCTATCACCAGCGCGTCTTCACGAACCTGCCCGCCAAGGGGCTGATCACCGACATCGAGTGCGAGA
>JBARZR010000352.1:0-1699 GCA_049650205.1 Pacificimonas sp.
CTACCGGGCGGAGGCGGCCAGCCAGAAGATCAAGAAGGACGGGGCCGCGCCGGACCTCGCCCTGACCGAAAATCCCGACATCCTCGCCGGGCTGGCGAAGCACACGAAGCGGCCCAGGCTCTTGATCGGCTTCGCGGCGGAAACCGAAACGGTCGTCGACCATGCCGTTGCGAAACGCGACCGGAAAGGCTGCGACTGGATCATCGCCAACGACGTGTCGGGCGATGTCATGGGCGGCAGTGCGAACAAGGTGCATCTGGTGACGGGAGACGGCGTCGAGGACTGGCCCGACCTGCCGAAAAGCGAGGTGGCAAAGCGGCTGGTTCGGAAGATATCGGAGACCATGAAGTGACCATAAAAATCCAGCTGAAACGCCTCCCTCATGGCAGGGACCTGCCCGTGCCCGCTCATGCTTCGGACGGTGCGGCGGGGATGGACGTGACGGCGGCGGAGGAGCTGGAGCTGGCTCCGGGCGCGCGTCATGCGGTGGCGACGGGGTTCGCCATTGCCATTCCGGACGGATATGAAGTGCAGGTGCGGCCCCGGTCGGGCCTCGCGCTCAAACATGGCATCACCTGCCTGAACAGCCCCGGCACCATCGACAGCGACTATCGCGGCGAAGTGAAGGTGATCCTCGCCAATCTGGGCGACAAGCCGTTCCCGGTCCGGCGCGGTGACCGCATCGCGCAACTGGTGCCCGCTGCGGTGGCGAGGGCGATATTTGCGGAGGTCGAAACGCTTGACGGTACGGTGCGGGGTGCTGGTGGTTTTGGGTCGACAGGGCAGTGAAACTCCATCTTCCCGTCCCTTCAAGGGAGGGGCTAGGGGAGGGTGCGATGGCGTGGCCGAACTTGGATCGTGATGCAGGAACAGGTCAGGAAAATATGTATCGGTTAGCATCCTCCTCGCTCGCCGCTTCGCGTCTCGCACCTTCCCCCGCCCCCTCCCTTGCAGGGAGGGGAGTTTGACCGACCTTACCGACCAGCAGCTCGCGCGTTACGCCCGGCATATCGTGCTGAAGGAAATCGGCGGCGGCGGGCAGCGGAAGCTGCTGGCGGCGCGGGTGGCTGTGGTCGGCGCGGGCGGGCTGGGGAGTGCCTGCCTGCAATATCTGGCCGCGGCGGGTGTGGGGCGGATTACCGTCATCGATGACGATGTGGTCGACCTGTCGAACCTTCAGCGGCAGGTGCTGCACGGGACTGCGGATGTCGGGGTGGCAAAGGCGGGGTCGGCGAAGGCCGCGCTGAAGGCGCTCAACCCCGAAGTGCGCGTGACGGCGGTGGGCAGGCGGCTGACGGCGGACAACGCGCATGACCTTCTGGAACAGCATCATGTCATCGCCGACGGTTCCGACAGTTTCGCGACGCGGGGCGTCGTCGCGCGGACCGCGCACGCCTTGCAGATCCCACTCGTCAGCGCGGCGCTGGGGCCGTTCGAGGGGCAGCTTTCGACCTTTACCGGCTGGCTGCCGGACCAGCCCTGCTGGCACTGTTTCGCAGGGGATGCGGCGGACCGGCCCGGACGCAGCTGCGCCGATGTGGGCATTCTGGGCGCGGTCGCGGGCATCGTCGGCGCGATGCAGGCGCTGGAGGTCATCCGCGCGCTCGTGCCCTTTGGCGAGCCGCTGACCGGCCGGGTGCTGTTCCACGATGCGCTGTCGCTCAGGATGCGCACGGTCGGCCTGCCAAAGGATCCGCAC
>JBARZR010000353.1:0-9847 GCA_049650205.1 Pacificimonas sp.
ACGCAGCCATCAGCTGCGCCCCCGTCGCGCCGTCGATGGCGCGATGGTCGAAGCTGCCGGTGGCGGACATGACGGTCGCAATTGACACCGCGCCATCGACGACGTGCGGGCGCTTTTCGCCTGCGCCGACGGCCAGGATCATGCCCTGGGGCGGGTTGATGACGGCGTCGAACTGCTTGATGCCGAACATGCCGAGATTGGAGATGGAGCAGGTGCCGCCCATAAACTCTTCGGGCGTCAGCTTGCCGTCGCGGGCGCGCCTAGCGAGGTCTTTTGATTCCGTGGCGATGGAGGACAGGCGCTTTTCGGCGGCATTGCGAATGATGGGCGTGATCAGGCCGCCCTCGATGGCGACGGCCATGCTGACGTCGACACGGTCATATTTGATCAGCGTGTCCCCCGCGAACTGGACATTTGCGTCGGGAACCTCGGTCAGCGCGATGCCGAGCGCCTTGATGAGGAGGTCGTTGACGCTGAGCTTGACGCCCCTGTCCTCCAGCCCCGCGTTGAGTTCCGAGCGCAGTTTCAGCAGCTTGTCGAGATTGCAGTCGAGCGTCAGGTAGAAATGCGGGACCGTCTGCTTCGATTCCGTCAGGCGGCGCGCGGTAACCTTGCGGATGTTGGACAGCTTGATGACCTCGTGCGGCGCGTCGGACGCGGCTTCGGTGGAGACCGGGGCGGGTGTTGGTGCGGCGGAAGGCGTAGGCGCAGCCTTCTCCGCAGCGGGCGCGATGGTCGCCTTGGCATCGGTCACATCAGCCTTGGTGATGCGGCCCTTGGGTCCGCTCCCCTTCACGGCGCTCAGGTCGAGACCTTTGGCTTCGGCGATGCGGCGCGCGAGGGGGGTGATGTTGAGGCGGTCGCCATCCACTGTCGGCGCGGGTCCGGCGGGCGGCAGATTGCTCGAATCCTTCTCTTTTTCGGAGTCCGCGTCATTCTGGGGATGGCCATGCCCCCGGGCCTCGCCCTTCGGCGCGGCGGCGGCCTCGGGTTCAGGAGCGTTCTTGGCCGTCGCAGGAGCCTTGTCTTCTTCGCGCGCGTCGAGGTCGGGTTCGTGCGCCTCCGCCTGATCGGCGGAAATGCTGTCCGCGTCCTCGCCCTCTTCGGCCAGCAGCATGATGGCGGTGCCGACGGCGACTTCCTCCGTGCCTTCGTCAATCAGGATCTGCGCGACCGTGCCTTCGTCGACGGCTTCGACTTCCATGGTGGCCTTGTCGGTCTCGATTTCCGCCAGCAGGTCGCCGGGCGCGACCGTGTCGCCTGGCTTAACGATCCACTTGGCGAGCGTGCCGTGCTCCATGGTGGGCGACAGGGCGGGCATGGTGATGGTGATGGGCATTCGTCTCAGATCCTCACACTAGTCGTCATACCGGCGAAGGCCGGTGTCCAGTCCGGACCCTGCGGCCAGACTGACTCTACCCCTGATAGTTCCGGACTGGATACCGGCCTTCGCCGGTATGACGGAAAGGGAGGGGTGCGAAACACTCATCAGTCCTTGTAACAGACGCGCTTCGCCGCCTTCACGACATCCTCAATCTTGACGAGCGCGGCCTTTTCAAGATTCTCCGCGTAAGGCAGCGGCACATCCTCGTTCGTCACCCGCAGCACCGGCGCGTCGAGATGATCGAAGCCGTCCTCCATGCAGATCGCCTGGATTTCCGACGCGATGGAGCAGGTGGGCCAGCCCTCCTCGACAACCACCATGCGGTTTGTTTTCTTGAGGCTCGCCAGCACTGCACCGCGATCCAGAGGGCGCAGCGTGCGGAGGTCGATGACTTCGGCGTCGATGCCTTCCTCTTCCAGTTTCGCGGCGGCATCGAGCGCGACGCCGACGCCGATGGAATAGCTGACCAGCGACACGTCGCTGCCGGACTTCCTCGTGCGGGCCTTGCCGATGGGCAGTACCCAGTCATCCATGTCGGGGACATCGAAACTCTGGCCGTAAAGCAGTTCGTTTTCCAGGAACACCACCGGGTCGGGCGACTGGATCGCCGCGCGGAGGAGACCCTTCGCGTCCGCCGCGTCATACGGGCAGATCACGACCAGGCCGGGCACGCTGGCATACCAGGGGCCGTAATTCTGGCTGTGCTGCGCGCCGACGCGGGCCGCCGCGCCATTGGGGCCGCGGAACACCATGGGACAGCGCATCTGGCCGCCGGACATGTAGTTGGTCTTCGCGGCGGAATTGATGATGTGGTCGATCGCCTGCATGGCGAAATTGAACGTCATGAACTCGACGATGGGCTTCAGGCCGCCCATCGCCGCGCCGGTGCCGACACCGGCAAAGCCATATTCGGTGATCGGCGTGTCGATTACGCGCTTGTCGCCAAATTCATCGAGCAGGCCCTGCGTGACCTTGTAGGCACCCTGATATTCCGCGACCTCCTCGCCCATGACGAAGACGGTGTCGTCGGCGCGCATTTCCTCGGCCATGGCGTCGCGAAGGGCCTCGCGGACGGTCTGGCGCTTCATTGCCGTGCCCTCGGGAACTTCGGGGTCGACGGAAAGGCTGAGCGGTTCATCGCCTTTCTTTGGCTCCACGGATTCCTCGTCCATGGTGGCGGAGGATTGCTGGGTTTCGGTGGACGCCGCCGTCGTTTCGGCGGGCGAACTTGAAGAGGGCGCTTCGACCGCGCCCGCGTCTTCATCCTCGCGGGCGATAATGGCGATGAGGGTACCGACCTTGACCTCTTCGGTCCCGCCCTTGACGAGAATTTTTGCGACCGTGCCGCCCTCGTCGGCCTCCAGTTCCATGGTGGCCTTGTCGGTCTCGATCTCGGCAAGCAGCGCGCCGGGCTCGACGGTGTCGCCCTCGGCGACCAGCCATTTCGAGAGCGTGCCTTCCTCCATTGTCGGGGACATGGCGGGCAGTTTGATTTCGATGGGCATTAGTTGGCGCCCCCTGCAAGCAAAGCGTCATCCTGAACTTGTTTCAGGATCTCCGTCCAGTTGTGGCGCTGAGCGCGGTGCGTAATACCCATAAGATCCTGAAACGAGTTCAGGATGACGGGATTGCGGAGAGATCGGATGGTCGCGCTCATCAGCCGTAACTCCCCACCAGAACATCCGTGTAGAGTTCCTTCAGCTCCGGTTCCGGAGTCTGTTCGGCGAAGTCGGCGGCCTCATTGACCTCGGCGCGGATGCCCTTTTCCAAGTCCTTCAAACCGTCCTCGGTTTCGCCCATCTCCAGCAACAAGGCTTTCGCCGCCTCGATGGGATCACGGGTGGTGCGGACGTCCGTCACCTCATCGCGCGTGCGGTATTTCGCCGGGTCGGACATGGAATGACCGCGATAGCGGTAGGTCATCATCTCGATGAGGAGCGGCCCCTTGCCGCTGCGGATCCAGTCATAGGCGGCGTCGCCTGCCCCGCGCACGTCGAGGACGTCCATGCCGTTGACCTGCATCCCCTCGATACGGAAGCTCTCGCCGCGGCGGTAAAGCTCATGCTCGGCGCTGGCGCGGTTGACGCTGGTGCCCATGGCGTACTGGTTGTTCTCGATGACGTAGAGCACGGGCAGCTTCCACAGCTCCGCCATATTGAACGCCTCGTAAACCTGTCCCTGGTTGGCTGCGCCGTCGCCGAAATAGGTTGTCGCGACGCCATCATCGTCCTTGTATTTATGCGCGAAGGCGAGGCCCGTGCCGAGCGGCACCTGAGCGGCGACGATGCCATGGCCGCCGTAGAAGCCATGCTCCACGCTGAACATGTGCATTGAGCCGCCCTTGCCCTTGGAAATGCCCTCGGCGCGGCCCGTCAGCTCGGCCATGACGACCTTTGGCGGGATGCCGCAGGCGAGCATGTGGCCATGATCACGATAGCCGGTGATGACACTGTCGCCCTCGTTCATCGCGGACTGCAGGCCGACGACGACGGCCTCCTGGCCGATGTAAAGGTGACAAAACCCACCGATCAGGCCCATGCCGTACAGCTGGCCGGCCTTCTCCTCGAAGCGGCGGATGAGCAGCATCTGGCGATAGAATTCGGTCAGTTCCTCGCGGGTGGCTTCATAGCGACCGGGGGCGGAGATGGGATCGAGACCTGGCCTCGCCTCGCTGACGCGGACGCGGGTCTTGCCGTCGTCCCTTTTCTTTGCTGCCGCCTTTTTCGCCGCCATGGATGGCCCTTCGGACTGGAAAATACTGGCTGGGTGTAGCGGGGCGTTTCGCAGATTGCGAGGGGGGAAGGTCAAAATTTTTACGGGATGCGGCACCAGAGCCGGGCGGCGCTGGCCAGCGTTGTCAGGAAACCGCTGTCAGTCTTCCAGACGGACGACGATTTCTGTCAGTCTTCCAGACGGACGACGATTTCATCGTCCCGGATCAGGCCGAGACGGCGGCGGACCAACTCCTCGGCATAGTCGGGCTCGGCGCGGCTGCCCATTAGGTCGACCTTGTTCTCCAGATCGTCGCGGACGGCAGCGGTTTGCTCCGCGCGAACCTGAAGCTGTTCCTGCTTCGCCTTATATTCGCCCAGCTTCAGCAGGCCCGTATCGCCCGCAAGGGCATGCCAGCCGAAAAACCCGACCGCTATCACGCACAGCGCCGGACCCGCGACAGGACGGACATAGACGTCGAACGTATCGGAGAAGGCGGTTGAAAGTCCCATTGCAACTGACCTGAATCACACGGAGAGTCCTGCGTCAAGCGCGATTGCGCGGAAGCGTCATGATTTCCGGATCAGCCGCGTAATATGGAGGCGCCTGCATAGACGGCTTCCGCGCCCAACTCCTCTTCAATACGGAGAAGCTGATTATATTTCGCCAGCCGGTCGGAGCGGGCGAGACTGCCAGTCTTGATCTGACCGCAGTTCGTGGCGACGGCGAGATCGGCGATGGTGGCGTCCTCGGTTTCGCCCGAGCGGTGAGACATCACGGAAGTCATACCCGCCCGGTGCGCCATGTTCACGGCGTCCAGCGTTTCCGACAACGTGCCGATCTGGTTGACCTTGATGAGGATCGAGTTGGCGGCGCGTCTTTCGATTCCAGTAGCGAGACGCTTTGGATTGGTGACGAACAAATCGTCGCCCACCAGCTGCACGCGGTCGCCGATCCGCTCCGTCAGCGCGGTCCAGCCGTCCCAATCATCCTCGTCCATGCCATCCTCGATCGACAGGATGGGATAATCGGCGCTGAGTCTGGCAAGATAGGCGACCATCTCGTCCCGGGGGCGCTTCACGCCCTCGCCCTTGAAATCGTAAATGCCGTCACGGCAGAATTCGGTTGCGGCGCAGTCGAGCGCCAGCATGATGTCGCTACCCGTCTTGAAACCCGCCGTTTCGACCGCGCCCATGATGAAGTCCAGCGCCGCCTCCGCGCTGTTGAGGTCGGGCGCGAAGCCGCCCTCGTCACCCACCGCCGTTGCCAGCCCCTTGCTGTGCAGGGCAGCCTTGAGCGTATGGAAGATTTCCGCGCCCCAGCGCAGCCCTTCGGCGAACGTCTCCGCGCCAACGGGCATGATCATGAATTCCTGGAAGTCGATGGGATTGTCGGCATGCTCGCCGCCGTTGATGATGTTCATCATGGGTACGGGAAGCAGGTTCGCCGCCGTGCCGCCGACATAGCGGTAGAGCGGCAGGCCCCGCGCCTCGGCGGCGGCCTTCGCGGCGGCGAGGCTGACACCCAGGATCGCGTTCGCACCGAGGCGGGATTTGTTTTCCGTGCCGTCGAGTTCACGCATGGCGGCGTCGATTTCCAGCTGGTCCTCGGCGTGAATGCCGGACAGCGCGTCGGCGATCTCGCCATTGACCGCCTCGACGGCTTTCAGCACGCCCTTCCCGAGATACCGGGTCTTGTCGCCGTCACGCAGTTCCACCGCCTCGTATGCCCCGGTCGACGCTCCAGAGGGAACAGCGGCGCGCCCCTGGCTGCCATCCTCGAGCAGAATCTCCACTTCGACGGTTGGATTGCCCCGACTGTCGAGAATTTCACGGGCATGGATATCGAGGATGGCGGTCATATGTGGGTCTCCAAATGGCGGGACGGACGACTGGAATCGCTGCCTCCGTTAGCGGGTGCAGCATCGAACCTCAATGCGAGCGCGAAAATGGTGACCGGGAGAGCGGAACCGGCGCGGAAATGCCGCGTTGCCATGGTAAGACACATAAAGAAGAGGACCAGCAACATGGCCGACAACATACCCGGCGAAACCGTAGTCAGCACACCTTCCGCACCAATGGGTGCGAAGGAAACGACGCATCCCGTAATTGCGGAGCATCAGGACGATACTCCCGCGTCAAAGCGCAGCGAGCTGGCCGCGCAGGCCAGGACCAAGGCGTCCGAATATGCGCAGCAGGCTGGTGGCAAGGCCCGCGGTGCGGCTGAAGAGGGCAAGGCCAAGGCTGCCGAAACGATCGGCGGACTGGCAAAGTCGACCCGCGATGCCGCCAAGCAGTTCGAGGGTACGCAGGCCGCCATGCTCACCGGCTATGTCGCAAGCGCCGCTGACGGCATTGAGAAATTCGGAAAATCGCTGGATGACAAATCCATCGACGAACTTATCGACGATGCGAGGGAAATGGTTCGCCGCTCTCCGGCAATTGCCATCGGTGCTGCCGCAGCCGTCGGATTTCTGATTTCGCGTTTCGTCAAGGCGACGGATCGCATCGTCGATGGTGACAACACGCCGAAATACGACGCCTAAGTGATCGACAGGGGCGAAGACAACGCAACGCTGGGCGAGCTTGTTCATGTGCTGGCGGCGGAGGCCAGTAATCTTGTTCATGCCGAAGTCAGGCTGGCCGAAGCGAAGATGGCGCAGCGTATCCGCATGGCCAGCAAGGCAATCGTGCTGCTGGCCGTTGGCGGCGCGTTTGCGTTCATCGCGCTGGCGACGATCATGTTCGCGCTTGGCGCGTGGCTGGCGCAATCCATGGGGGCCGCCGTGGCAGCATTGATTGTTGCCGTTATCGGTATCGTGGTGGCCGGTTTTTTGTTCGTCATGGGGCGAACGCGGTTCGTCGCCGTCTTTGGCGGCGCACGCAAGCGTCTGAGCGATAAGGCGAAGCTGATATGATCGACGAACGGGATATCGGTCTAGACGTCTATAACGCGGAAGCGGAAGTCGCCCGTGCGCGCATCGGTGAGACGATCGACCGCATCCAGGCCAAGGTCGCCCCATCGGCACTGATCGCCGAGGCGAGCGAGGCGATGAAGAAGGAAGTATCTGGCGGCGTCAGAAGCGCGCGCCGATCCCTCCAGCGCCACCCTGTCGCCGTGGGCGTGACAGGCGGAGTGTTGGGACTGCTGGCGATCCGCAGCCTGACCAAATAACGTTTCAAGGAGTATGACCATGACAAATGCAGACAAGAATGACGGCGCAATCAAAAGCGGTATCGACAGTGCCAAGGAGAGCGCCGCGACGGCCGCCGAGACCGTGAAGTCGAAGGCCGCACAGGCACGTGATTACACGTCGGAACGCTACGCCGCCGCCAAGACCGCTACGACCGATGGCTATGTCGCTGCGCGCGATGGCGCGAAAGATAAATATGGTGCGGCGAAGGATTATTCCGCCGAGCGTTATGCCAAAACGCGCGACTATTCGAAAGAACGCTACTCCGCCGCCAAAACCTACGGGTCGGAAAAATGGGAACAGACGCGCGATGGCGCGGCGAAGGCGCGTGAGCGGACCGCGAAGGAAGTCGACGCCAGCCCCCTGGTCGCCGCGGGTATCGGCTTGGTTGCCGGTGCGGCGCTTGGGTTCCTGCTGCCGCGTACGAAGCAGGAAAACCGCGTCATGGGATCGGCGCGCGACGGCCTGTTCGACCAGGCGGGCGCGGCGGCGAGAGCAGCCCGCGATGCCGGTCAGGAGCGTGTCAAGGAAATCGGGCTTGCCGATACGGCCAAGATGCACATGAAGGAATTGAAGGACCAAGCAGTGGACGCGGCGAAATCCGCTCGCGATGCCGCTGCGGACGAGAGCGGCCTGAAGAGCTGAATCACCGCCAGTTTCGAAATCCGGCGCCGTCCTGCAAGTCAGCGGGACGGCGTTTCCTTTTGCGTAGCCACCGATCTGCGCGCGGCGCGGCGGTCTTTGAGGCGGTCCGCAATCCGGTTTGCCTGCGCTTCGGTCTGACCGGCGGACAGAAGCAGGGCGATCTGGTCCCCGCGTTTGCGCATCGCCGTGTTGACCTCCGCACGGGATCGGCCCGTCAGGCGGACGATGGCGGTGAGTGCCAGTTCCCAGTCCCCCGCCTCCGCCGCGCGCAAAACGAGACTGGGTTTCAGGCCGCCATTCGATGACAGCCGCTCGATGAGTGCCATGACGTCCAGCGCCTCGGTATCGTCACCGCGCAACAGGCGTGCGGCACCCGCCATCGCCCCCTCGCCGATGCCGCCCGTGCGCAGCCGCGCAGACACGAGCGAAATCAGCCGTTCGGCAGTTTTCATGGGCAGGCGCTTGCGCGTCGCCGCGCGGATGGCGATCGCTTCGGGATCGGCGGCGCGGCGCAGGACATTGTCGAACGCCTCCGCCGCGATATCGGCGCCTTCATTATCGACAAGCCGTTCGAGAACACGCCCTTCGCCCACATCGGAAAGAGCATCCGCCACCGGCGCTGAGACGGCAACGCGTGCGGCGATGGCGAGGCGGTGCGCCTCCGACCGTTCACGGACCACGGCGATCAAATCCTTGTCCGCCAGAAGGTCGCTGTTGAGAAGAACGGGTTCGGCGACGTCCGCAACATCATTGGCAAGCTGACGGGCGACATCGGCGGGCAGGTCGCGTGACAGGCTGATCGATTCCGCCAGCGCCCGGCGCACCTCTATCTCCACGTCGCGGGCGACAGCGCGGACGATCTCATCGGCGATCCCGCGCTCCTCGTCGGAGAACAGCTTGCCCGAATAGCTGCGGCCCAGCTTCTCCGCGAGCACCCGGCGCGTTCCGGTCGAGGGATCGGCGAGCAGCCGTTCGACATCACCGGCATCGGGAAGTGGACTGGTCATCGTCGATTTCCCCCCTAACCCGAATGTTCTGGCCAACATTCAATTCAGCGCGAATTCATGCGGTAACCCGCATAACCGGACTTGCAAACCGCGAATCTGGATCGACATCAGAACGGAACCGAAAGCCCGTTACGGAATTGATCAGACAAGTCGTAAGCGCGGCCCTGGCCCAATGCCGGTCCCGCTATTTCTTTCAGGAGCCTTATCAATGACATTCCGAGTTTCCGCAATCGCCCTCGCCCTGTCCGCCATGGCCGCACCCGCCATGCTGGCCGCGACACCCGCCGCAGCGCAGGCCGCGACCGACGCCGATGCGAAGGCGGCAGCCAGCTTCATCGACAAGCTGGCCGGCGACGCCTTCGATGTGATCCGCGACGGCGATGCGAGCAGCAGCGCGACGCAGGCCAAATTGCGCGAGATGCTGGCCGCGAATTTCGACGTGGACTATATCGGCCAGTATCTGATCCGCAGCCAGAAGGGTTCGATCTCGCGCGAGCAATACCGCGATTATATGAGCGTCTTCCCAACCTGGGTGGTCGCGACCTACACCAACAACCTGTTCGCGTTCGACGATAGCACGTTGGACGTCATCCGCGCCGTTCCCGCCGGATCGCGCGGTGACCTGAAGGTCTACACGCGGGTCAAGCCCAAGTCCGGGTCGCCGATCAACGCGATCTGGTCGGTACGCAAGGTCGGCGGCAAATTCCTGATCCGCAATCTGGAAGTGTCCGGCGTCAACATGGCGCTGACCCAGGAAAAGGATTTCCGCAGCTACATCGCCAATAACGGCTTCGACAAGCTGGTCGCGCTGATGAAGAAACGCACCGCGTGACATCACTGCTACGGACGAAGGCTGCGGCCTATGTCGATCCCAGCGCCCAGCTCTACGGTGACGTGGAGCTGGGC
>JBARZR010000354.1:0-6961 GCA_049650205.1 Pacificimonas sp.
CGCGGCCTCCAGCCGCCCCTCGTTCGTCCCCGACAGCGCGACGACCGCCCCCCGCGCCGCCAGCGCCTTCGCGATCGCGGAGCCAATACCGCCCGAAGCCCCGGTAACCAGCGCCCGTTTTCCCGTCAGATCGAACATGAACCTCTCCTCAAATTCTGCACCTAGACCCGCTTCACCAGCGCCTCGATATCGTCCATCGTCACCACGCTCACCGCATCCGCGTCCTTGGTGATCCGCTTCACCATCGGCCCCACGACCTTCGCGCCGACCTCGACGAATTCCTCCACGCCCGCATCCACCATGGCAAGGATAGACTCCCGCCAGCGTACCGTGCCCGTCACCTGATCCACCAGCAGCGCCTTCAGCCGCGCCGGATCGCTCTCCGGCGCCGCCGTCACATTCGTCACCACCGGCACGGTTGGCGCATCCAGTCCCGCCGCCGCCAGCGCGTCCCGCATCGTCTCCGCCGCAGGCCGCATCAGGGGAGAGTGAAATGGCGCGCTGACCGGCAACAGCATCCCCCGCTTCGCGCCTTTCGCCTTGGCGATCTCGATCGCCCGCTCCACCGCCGCCCTGTGCCCGGAAATCACCACCTGCCCGTCGGCATTGTCGTTCGCCGCCACGCAGATCTCGTCCGCCGTCGCCGCCTCCTCCGCCGAGGCGACCGCATCTTCGAAACCCAGCCCCAGCAGGGCCGCCATCGCACCCTCGCCAACCGGCACCGCCGCCTGCATCGCATCGCCCCTGACCCGCAGCAGCCGCGCCGTCTCCGCCAGCTTCAAACTCCCCGCCGCACACAGCGCGCTATATTCCCCCAGCGAGTGCCCCGCCACGAACGCCGCCGCTTCGGACAGCACCAAGCCGCCCTCCGCCTCCAGCACCCGCAACGTCGCGATCGAGTTCGCCATGATCGCCGGTTGCGCGTTCGCCGTCAGGGTCAGCTCCTCCGCCGGCCCTTCGAACATCAGCGTCGACAGCTTCTGCCCCAACGCTTCGTCCACCTCCTCGAACACCGCCCGCGCCGCCGCGCTCGCTTCGGCCAGCGCTTTCCCCATACCGGGGGCCTGGCTGCCCTGTCCGGGAAACAGAAATGCGCGTTTCGTCATGCTGGCGGCTCCTTCGTCCTATCTCCCGCCAGCGCTTAGGGCCGCGCCCCACCTCCTTGCAAGTGTCCCCCTTGCAAGTGAAGACCAGCGCGCTAGTGTCGGGCGTTCGGGGCCATCACATCGCTGTCTTGGCCTCGCCAGTTTCAGGCGGGGCCGGTCGCCTGCGGGGGAACCCGCGGCGCGGGCCGCGTATATAGTCATGGAAACATTCAGGGAGTGAAGACAATTTCCAAGAAGATCATCCGCACCATCGCGCTCGGCGCGGCCCTTTCCCTCGCCATTCCGGCGACCGGCGCCATGGCGCAGGCGCTCAGCCGCGATGTCGGCGTCCCGCTGCAGCAGGCGAATTCACTGCTGCGCCAGGGCAACACCGGCGCCGCGCTCAGTCAGGTGAACCGCGCCCGCGCCGCCGCCAACACAGCGAACGAGCGCCGCAAGGTCGCGCAGATGTCCGCCGCCATAAAGACCGCGCGCCGCGACTATTCCGGTGCCGCCGCCGATCTCGAATCCATCGGCGCGCCCGCGTCCCAGTTGATGGGCCTCTATTACAATGCCGGCAATTTCGATAAGGCGATCCAGCTCGGCCAGCGTGTCGGCGGGGAGCGCGGCATCACCGTCGTCGCCCAGTCCTATCTGAAGCAGGGCAAAACGGCAGAGGCCGCGAAGATCTACGAAGATTTGATCGCCCGCAACGGTCCGCAGGTGAAGCTGCTCGAAAACCTCGCCAACGCGCAGTACAAGATGGACGACACGCCCGCCTATCTCGCCACCATCGAGCGGTTGATCCGGCAGGATCCGCAGCCCAGCCGCTGGCGCGCGCTCCTCAACAACCTGAAGGCCGACGTCACCTCCCGCGATGCGAAGCTGGCACTCTACAAGCTCATCAGCGAGACGGACAACGTCGCCCGGCCCGAGGATTATATCGAGTTCGCCAAACTCGCCACCGTCGCGCAGGAGGCGGGCGTCGCCAAGAGCATAACCGAAAAGGGAATCGCCGACGAGGCGCTGGCCGACGAGGATCCGCAGGTCAGCCGCCTGCTGCAGACCGCCACGCAGCGGGAGGAACAGGCCATCGCCGCCTTCCCGACGCTGAAACAGGGGCCGGAGGGATATTTCCGCGCCGGCAACCTCTTCTATGGCAATGGCAACTACAAGGCGGCGGCCGTCGCCTACTGGCGCTCCTACCAGTTGCAGAAGGACATCCGCTCCGCCCCCTACGCCAACCAGGCCCTCATCGGCCTCGGCATCAGCGCGCTGCGGGCAGGCAACACCGACATCGCCAAAAAGGCGTTCAGCCTGGTCGAGGAGGACAGCGCCTTCAACGAAGTCGCGGCCCTGTGGACGCTCTACGCCGACACCCGCACGAGCTGACCTGAGTTGGTTTGAACCCTCCCCTCCCTGCTCGCAGGGAGGGGCTGGGGGAGGGTGGCGATGGCACAGCCGAGCCTGGCGCGGACCGGTCAGACAACGTTAATTCGGGTATTAACCCTCAATTCGGGGAGGCTAATTCGGGGACACTAAGGCTAATTCGGGCTAATTTGGGCTAATTCGGGGACACTAAGGCTAATTCGCGCTAACTTGGGGACACTAGACTAATTCCTCCCGGGGACGCTAACTTGCTAATTTGGGGACACTATACTAATTCCTCCCGCATCCCGTCGGGCCGAAGCGCCTTCCGGCCCCGCTTCTGCGGCCGTAACTCCCGGCCCGTCTCCGCCTCCAGCCGATCTACGAACCCATCGTCCCCCAAAGGCCGCCCCGTCCGCAACCGCCCACTCATAGCCGCCTCCAGATCCTCGTCTTCCCACCCCCCGAGTTCACGCCGCCAGTCGAGACCAGCCGTATCGACCGCAGCCAGATCCGTCAGCCCGTCGTCCAAACCCGATATCCGCGCCTTCGCCGACGACCAGCGCCAGTCCTCCGCCCGCGCCGCGAGCCCGGCGGCGACCGGGTTGCGTTCGACATAGATCAGCGCATTGCGCAGGTGCGCGTCATCCATGGGATAGGAGGCGAACCGCCCTTGCCACAGATAGCCGCGCCACCCCTCGCGCAGGTTCACGCGGCTGGAATAGCGCCGGTGCGCCTCCCCCAGCGCGGCACGCAACCCATCCTCGCGCGTCGGGATCAGGATCAGGTGCACATGGTTCGGCATCAGGCACCATCCGGCGCACACCGTACCCGCGCGCGCCAGCCCCTCTTTCAGGAACCGCAGATAGGCGAGGCTGTCCTCGGCGGAAAAGAACACCTGCTGGCGACGATTCCCCCGCTGCGTCACATGATGCGCGACACCGGGAACGACGATACGGGCGAGACGGGCCATGTTGACTGGCTACATGCATTAATTGCTGGCGTCAATTCGTATAGTGTCCCTGATTTTTCCGTATAGTGTCCCTGATTTTTCAATTAGTATAGTGTCCCTGACTTTGCATACAGTTCAGCGAACAAAGGTCCACCGCTTACGCCGACATGTATATTTGCATCGCCAGTATATACTATTCTTCTGCCCGCAACGCCTTGCGAGAGACTTCGAACTTCATCGAAGCCTGTGCCATATCCCGCCATGGTAAAACCAAACGACCCCAGATCACCAGGATTAGTGAAGGCAGCAAGTCCTACAAATTCCCTCGGTTGACCTGAACCCGAAACAAAAACAGCATCGGCGGCATAATCGGATCTCACACCACCGCTCCAACCATTCACGAGTTTGTCAGCGGCCGCAAAAGCATTTCGCCACGTGCCATCTATGTCGGCAGGCGATGCGCCCTTAACCCCTGTATCTTTCACGAGAATGTGCGTGCCTGCACCGGAAGAAGAGCCGCCAGAAATCAGATTATGTGCAGCAGTAAGGTAGAGCCCAGGCCCAAACCGAAATATTGATCCCTCTATCTGATCGGGAGACGAGCTAGTGCCGAAGTCCGGTGTGAATTTCCTAACATACTCTCGTGCGGAATTTTTGGGCGAGCTATTCCAAATGTTCAACGCGGTCATCGGTAATCTCCAAAAAGCCAACACATTTCGCTATCTTTTGCGTCGCACCGCCTGCGCGGCGGTCGCTAAGACCGTAAATTCCTACTTCTTCAATGCCGCCGCGCACGGTCCCTCCATGATCAACCTCGGCGCACCATTTTGGACGTTTGCCAACGCGGTCAATGTTCGAGCCGAACGGCAACGCCAGACCGAAGTCAGACCATGGGAGCATGCATCCTGGGCGGCATTGATGCCCTTCTTTACCGCTCCAGTCGCCCATATCCGACGATACGAAGCGCGACACATCTATGCGGACGCACGAAATACCTGATATTGGCGGACCGGAAACATCTTCAGGTTGCAGACTTTGACCTGCACGTCCTTCTATGCAATTAGAACTCGGATTATTTCCATCGCGCGAACAGAAATATGATGGTGATGGAATCCATGCAGTACACCAGCGCGGTATGGTCGAAGGCTTAAGGGGATCGGCGTCGTCCAGACGACACCCAGGCTGGCAGGAAATTTCATTCATTCGCGTTGAACGCGCCGGGTTGCTGTACTCGGCAACTTCATAACCATCATTCTCGTCCGACGCCGACGTGGCGGGCGAAACTTGCAACTTCTCGGTTGCAATGTGTTCACCGCAACCAACAAGAAACGTAGCAAGACAAATATACGAAAAATATCGAATCATAAGATACCACCCCCAGCGGCATGGGTCAGTAGTTACCCCGACATGATGAACGATCAACAGCGGGAAATGGCAAATCGCGCATGTAGGATATGGCATGTGGCTTCCCGGCCACAGCGCCACCCCACTTGCCATCCCGCCCCCGTCCCGCTATGCACGCTTCACTCGCGGTGGGGACTCCACAGTCTCCGCCGCGATTATTTTTGGAAGGCCGGAGGGGCATGCGATTGCCGCATGTCAGCGATCGGCATTGGAAAAGAGAGAGATACGATGGGGCTCTACGAGCACACCTTCCTGGCGCGCCAGGACCTGTCGACGGCGCAGGTCGATGCGCTGTCGGACGAATTCACCAAAATCCTCGAAAAGGGTGACGGCAAGGTCAAGAAGACCGAATATTGGGGTCTCAAGACCCTCGCCTACAAGATCAAGAAGAACCGCAAGGCGCATTTCGTCATGATGAACATCGATGCGCCGCCCGCGGCCGTCAAGGAGATGGAGCGCCAGATCGCCCTTTCCGAGGATGTCGTCCGTCAGATGACGATCGCCGTCGAGGAACTTGAAGAAGGCCCCAGCGTGCAGATGCGCAAGGCCGATGAACGTCGCGAGCGCCGTGAGCGCCGCGAGCGCGACTAAGGAGTATAGATCATGGGTCGTCCCTTTTTCCGCCGCAAGAAATCCTGCCCCTTCAGCCGTCCCGACGCGCCGAAGATCGACTATAAGGATGTGAAACTGCTCGGCGGTTTCCTGTCCGAGCGTGGCAAGATCGTCCCCAGCCGCATCACGGCTGTCTCCGCAAAGAAGCAGCGCGAGCTGGCCAAGGCGATCAAACGCGCCCGCCAGATCGGCCTTCTGCCGTTCATCGTCCGCTAGATCCGGGAGAAAGACCATGGCAAACACCAGCATCATTCTCCTGGAACGCGTCGAGAAGCTCGGCAACATCGGTGACGTCGTCTCCGTAAAGCCCGGTTTCGCCCGCAACTTCCTGATCCCGCAGGGCAAGGCCCTTCGCGCGAACGAGGTCAACAAGGCGTCGTTCGAGGCTGACCGCGCCCGCATCGAGCAGGAAAACGCCGACAAGCGCACGGGCGCAGAGGCCGACGCCGAGAAGGTCAAGGGCCAGCAGGTCACCATGATCCGCCAGGCTTCGGACTCCGGCCAGCTCTATGGCTCCGTCAGCGCCCGCGACATCGCCGAGGCGCTGAGCACCGAAGACGTGAAGATCACCAAGAACCAGATTACGCTCGCGGAGCCGATCAAGATGCTGGGAATCCACAGCGTCGATGTCGCCCTTCACGCCGAGGTCACGGTTCAGGTCGAGGCGAACGTCGCCCGGTCGAAGGAAGAGGCCGAAATGCAGGCGCAGGGCATCGACATCTTCGCCGGTGACGAGGAGGAGGACACCATGACCGCCTCCGAACGCGCCGCCGCCGACGCGCTCGCCCGCGCCGAGGCCCAGGCCGAAGCCGAATTGCGCGGCGAAGTCTTCGAGGAGGGCGCCGGCCCCGACGCTGAAGGTGATGACGGCGAAGCCACGGTGTCCGAAGGCGAAGAGGGCGAAACCCTCTCCACCGATGACATCTCCCTCGGCGAAGGCACCGCCGCCAAGCCTTCGGAAGTCCCCGGCGAGGCCGACATGGCCGAAAAGGCCGAGGACGCCGTAGAGGAGGCTGCTACGGACGACGCCGACAAGGCGTAAGCTCCCAAAGCTGCAATCGGAACCAACGCCGCCCGCACCCTCCAGGTCCGGGCGGCGTTTTTCGTTTCACCGCCCACGAAAAGGGGTCCGGCCAGATCATGACCGGACCCCAGTTCTTCCGCGCGCGAATCCAGCGCTATTTCACGATGAACGTCACCATCAGCGTCACGCGCCATTCCGTTACCTTGTTGTTTTCGACGACGGCCTTCGTGTCCTTCACCCAGACGCCCTGGATCCCCTGGATCGTCTCCCCGGCCTTTGCGACGCCCTGCTGCACGGCGTCCTCGATGCTTTTCGAAGATCCGGCGATGATTTCGGTTACGCGTGCGACACTCATGATGTTTCTCCCTTTTTCCTGTCCCACCAACCGCCCGCACCCCTCATCCGTTCCGCTTCCTCACTCCAGCCGCCGCATGAACTCCTCGTCCAGCGTGTCGAGAAACGCCCCCGCCGGCCGGTCATGCACATCCATCGCCGCCCGCGCGCGCAGCACCGCCG